>CAZZVR010000241.1:0-5524 GCA_964657595.1 Burkholderia sp. PAMC 26561
GGCGTCCGAGACACGACTGAAGTCCCTGGGCGCCGAGCTGGCGGACGCACGCTCTGATCTCGAGTCGACCCAGGTCGATCTCGAGGCCGCGCGCGACGAGCTGCGCACCGCCCAGGGCGAGGCCGAGCTGGGCCAGACCCGGGCCAGCCACGCTCGCGCCGAAGCCGAGGCCGCCGAGTCGACGCTGATCCAGCGCGCGGCGGAGATCGCGCTGCTGCGCCAGACCCTGACCGAGCGCGACAGCCACGCCCAGCACACCTACCTGCAGTGGGAGCAGATCACCGCGGAGCTCACGGCGGAGATCGAGGTGGCCCGCCAGGTCTCGGCCAACTTCCAGCAGCATGCGCGCAACCTGCAGCTGGAGCTGGCCGATTCCAAGCTCGAGCTGACCTCCCTGCGGGCGTTGCGTGAGGCCCATGAGCAGGCGGTGGCCGACGGTTCGGCCGCCAACGGCGACTCGGGCGACCCGGCCGTGGTGGCCGCCAAGCTGAACGCGGCGGCCGCCGCCCTGGAGCAGGCGCGCTCCCGGGCGTCAGAGGCCGAGAGCGCCCTGGCGGCGCGCGAGTCCGAGTTGGACCGCCTGCGCAGTCAGCTGCCGTCCGCTCAGTAACCGTCTGCGCGCATGTCGCCGGCTGGCGCACGCCGCCGGCTGACCGGGTTCAGTCGCCGGGGGTCGGGGTGGCGGTCGCCGACGCCTGGGGCGGCGCGGCGGCCACCTGCGCGGCGACCACCTCCGAGGCCAGGGTCAGCTCACCGATCTGGCCGATCTCGGGGTCCAGCGCCAGAGCGCGCTGGGCGGCAGCGGTCGCCTCGCGATCGCGGTTGAGGGCGAGGTCGACGCGGACCAGGGTGGCCCAGGCGGACTCGTCGCTGGGCTCACGCCGGATCGCCACGATCACGTAGTCACGGGCCAGGCGCTCGGCGTTCTGCGCGATGGCGATGTTCGCGTTGGCCAGCGGACCGGCGGGCGACAGCGGGTCCAGGGCGCTGGCGTCACTGGCCGCGCGTCGCGCGGCGGCGAGGGCGCCGGGGGTTCCGCTCGCGGCCTCGGTGACCGCCGAGGCGGCCCGCGTGGCGGCGAGCCCGGGCAGGACCGCGGACACCGCGAACAGGGCGAGGGCGGCGCTGAGCAGGGCCAGGCCGGTGAGGCGGAGCGTCGGGCTCGGTTGAGGCTGGAGGCGGATCGGCGGGGGCAGGTCGATGACGGTCTGGCCGGTCTCGCGCTGACGCGAGGGGTGGAGGTTGGAACCGGCGAGCACGCCGAGCAGGATGAGCACCGGCAGGGTCACCCCGGGGATGTCCCAGTCCCAGTCGTAGAGGGCGTGCGCGCTGTAGGCCAGCGCCGCGGCGAGCAGGGCCGCGGCGGCCAGGCGCTGGCGGGCCGCAAGGGTGTCCAGGCGCCGGGGATCGACGCGGTCAGCCCCGGCGCGCCAGACCGCTCCGAAGCCCTGCTGGAGGAGGATCAGCCAGCTCGCCCCGACGAGCAGGCCGCCGGCCAGGCCGGTCTCGGCCAGCCACTGCAGGGGCACGCTGTGGGCGTCCTGGACCGTCACCGTGTCGTGACGGAACAGCATGTTGATGACCGGGAAGGATCCGGCGCCGTAGCCGTCGAGCGGCCGGTGGACGAAGGCTCTGAGCGCCTGACCCCACCAGGCGACACGGTTGGCCGAGGAGTCCGAGAACAGGCGCGTGGCGCTCGAGGTGGCGATCGAGTCGGCGTTGTTGAAGCCCCGCCACAGATGGCTGATCTGACCGCCCAGGCCGCGGTGACTCACCGCGGCACCGATTAGCGCCAGGATCACGGCGCCCACCGCGGCGGCGCCGAGCGCGCGCCAGACCCGGTGGCGGGCGCGCCCGGTCAGCCCCGGTCCGAGCCGGTCCAGGTACGGGATGGCCAGGACGCTGAGGACCGCCGTGGCCACCAGGACGACGAGCAGGAACCCGCCGGCCAGCTCACGTCGACTCAGGGCGATGCCATCTCCGGTCAGGGGGTGAGCCGAGAGCGCGATCGCCAGATCCAGGACTCCGACCGCCGTCGCCCCCGCCGCCCAGGCCAGGGTGATCAGGCGGTCGGGGCTGAGCAGCACGGTCGCGGCGAGCGCGACCGCCAGGGCGAGGAAGCCGCCGCGTGACTCGGTGAAGCCGACCGCGACGACGATCAGCTCGAGGCCGATCAAACCGGTCCGGCGCCGGGCCGGACGGGCGTCGGGGGCGAGCGCGAGGGTCAGCGCGACGGGCGCACCCAGGCTGAGCAGCAGAGCGAGGGCGTTCCAGTACCCCAGGGGTGCCTGCAGGCGTGCCAGCTGTCGGGTCTGGTCGAGGTCGATCAGCCCGGCGATGTGCAGTCCGGGGACCACCTTCTGGCCCAGCGCGTACACCGCCACGATGAGGACGAGGGCGAACAGGCCGCGGCCGGTGAGGCCGATCGCGTCGGAGTCGCTGGCGCCCAGGGCGATGGCCAGGGCGAGGATCAGCGCGTAGCTGAACACGCGGTTGACCTCCACCCAGGTGCCGTCGGGGCTGATGCTCCAGGCCAGGCTCAACGCGCTCCAGGCGCCAAAGGCCAGCAGCAGCGCGAGCGCGGCGAGCGCCGGCCGGGGGGCGCGCAGCGAGAGCCGGCCGAACCCCAGCCAGGCGACCGCCGCGAGCGTGGCGATGACCGCGGTTGCGACTTGGAGCCGGGGCGCGTCCGGGCTGCGGATCGCCCCCTGGGCGAAGGCGGCGTACAGCGAAGCCGCAAATAGGGAGAAACCCAGCAAATGCGGGGGGCGGACGGTTTTGCCCGCAATTTGGGGGCGGTAAAATGAAAGTGGCAGTTTTGGACCCCTGGAGGGCACGTTCGTGGGGTCTTTCCGTCCGGCCTCTGATGGAGGATCCGCTGTTACCGCCTCAGCCATTCAAGAGCTGGGGCCAGCGGCGGCAGATGCGGACCACGAGAGGAGCACGCAGGCGATGGAGAACACTCCCCAAACACAACTGACGGCAGGACAGGGACTCTCAGTAGAGCGGTATTTCACCAGGTCTGGAGAGGATCCGTTCACCCGAGTCGATTGGGAGCTGCGTGACGCCCGGATCGGTCACGGTGACCGGGTCTCCTTCGAACAGAAGAACGTCGAGTTCCCCAAGAGCTGGTCACAGAACGCGACGAACATCGTCGCGCAGAAGTACTTCCGGGGACAGCCGGGCGCGCCGGAGCGCGAGTGGTCGGTCCGGCAGATGATCACCCGCGTGGCGGGCACGATCGCGGGCTGGGGTGCCGAGCGCGGCTACTTCGCCACCGCTGATGACGCCGCCGCGTTCGAGGCCGAGCTCACCCACATCCTTCTCCATCAGATGGCCGCCTTCAACTCGCCGGTCTGGTTCAACGTCGGCTGGCATCCCGTCGGTGACGCCAAGATGCAGGCGTCGGCCTGCTTCATCCTCTCGGTCGAGGACAACATGGAGTCGATCCTGGAGTGGAACACCAAGGAGGGCATCATCTTCCGCGGCGGTTCGGGCTCGGGTATCAACCTGTCCAAGATCCGTGGCTCCAACGAGAAGCTGAGCCGTGGCGGCACCGCCTCGGGCCCCGTCTCCTTCATGCGTGGCGCCGACTCGTGGGCCGGTTCGATCAAGTCCGGCGGCGGCACCCGCCGCGCGGCCAAGATGGTCACGCTCAACATCGATCACCCCGACATCCGCGAGTTCATCTGGTGCAAGGCCAAGGAGGAGGACAAGGCCCAGGCCCTGCGTGACGCCGGCTTCGACATGTCGATCGACGGCGACGGCTTCCACTCGATCCAGTACCAGAACGCCAACAACTCGGTGCGCGTCACCGACGACTTCATGCACGCGGTGGAGACCGACGCCGACTGGCACCTGATCGGGCGCGTGTCCGGTGAACCCGTCGGCGAGCCGATCCCCGCCCGTCAGCTGATGCGCGAGATCGCCGAGGCGGCGTGGCGCTGCGCGGACCCGGGCGTCCAGTACGACACGGTGATCAACCAGTGGCACACCAGCCCGAACTCCGGCCGCATCAACGGCTCGAACCCGTGCTCGGAGTACATGCACGTCGACAACTCGGCCTGCAACCTGGCGTCGCTGAACCTGATGAAGTTCCGCCGGCCCGATGGCTCCCTCGACGTGGAGAGCTTCGAGCGCGCCGTGGACATCGTGTTCCTGGCCCAGGAGATCGTGGTCTCCCCCTCGAGCTACCCGACCCCGGAGATCACCGCCAACGCGCGGGCGTTCCGCCAGCTCGGCCTGGGCTACGCCAACCTCGGCGCCTATCTGATGTCCAACGGCATGCCCTATGACTCAGACGAGGGCCGGGGCTTCGCCGCCGCGGTCACCGCGCTGATGACCGGTCGCGCCTACGCCCGCTCGGCCGAGGTGGCCGAGGCGATGGGTCCCTATGACCGCTACGCCGAGAACCGCTCCGAGCACAACGCGGTGATGCGCATGCATCGGGACGCCAGCTACGCGATCCCCGACGCCGCGGTGACCGACACCCGGCTGCTCAGTGCGGCGCGGGATGCCTGGGAGGAGGCGGTCGACGCCGGTGAGACCCACGGCTACCGCAACGCCCAGGCCACGGTGCTGGCGCCGACGGGCACCATCTCCTTCCTCATGGACTGCGACACGACCGGCGTGGAGCCGGACTTCTCGCTGGTCAAGTTCAAGGAGCTGGTGGGCGGCGGTCAGATGACCATCGTCAACGGCACGGTTCCCCTGGCGCTGAGGACCCTGGGATATGGGCCCGAGCAGGTCGACCAGATCATCGCCTACATCAACGAGCACAACACGATCGTCGGAGCGCCCGGCCTGGCGGCCGAGCACCTGCCGGTGTTCGACGTGGCCGTGGGCGAGCGAGCCATCTCGCACATGGGCCACATCAAGATGATGGGCGCGATCCAGCCGTTCATCTCCGGGGCCATCTCCAAGACGGTGAACATGCCCTTCGAGGTCACCGTCGAGGACATCGCCGACGCCTACACCGAGGCCTGGCGCCTCGGGGTCAAGGCACTGGCGATCTACCGCGACGGTTCCAAGACCGCCCAGGCGCTGCGCACCGACGCCCAGCAGGGCAAGGATGCGCCGGCCGAGGGTGAGGAGCTCTACACCCAGGCCGAGCTCGTCGCCGCCGTTGAGGCGGGGGTCGATGCCGCGGTCGCGGTGGTCCGGGCCGAGGCGCTGGAGGAGGGTCGCGCCGAGGCCCTCGAGTCCGCCGGCCCGCGGCGCAAGCGCATGCCGGTGGAGCGACAGTCGATCACCCACAAGTTCTCCCTGGGTGGTCATGAGGGCTACATCACCGCCGGGATGTACGAGGACGGCACCGTCGGGGAGATCTTCCTCACCGACATCGGCAAGGAGGGTTCGACCCTGCGGGGGATGATGAACTCCTTCGCCACGGCGATCTCGATCTCCCTCCAGTACGGGGTGCCGCTCGAGACGCTGGTGCAGAAGTTCGCCTACATGCGCTTCGAGCCGGAGGGGATCACCGCCAACCCGGAGATCCCGTTCGCCAAGTCGATGCCCGACTACA
>CAZZVR010000242.1:0-5522 GCA_964657595.1 Burkholderia sp. PAMC 26561
AGTCCGGCTTCCTCCGTGCCGTCGACGCCGTCTCAGAGCCGCGTCGAGGCCCCGGCGGCGACGGCCGCGTCAAAGCCCGCTCAGGCCGCACGAGCCCATCGCTCAGTGGGGAGGCGGGCCACCGCGCGGCACCGCACGGCTGCCGCGTCGGCCCCACGGACCGCGACGCCCAAGGCGGCCGTTCATCATCATGCGGCGCCCGCCCGCCCGCACCGCTCGGCCCCGGTGGTGCGCCATGGCTCGAC
This sequence comes from Burkholderia sp. PAMC 26561, assembly GCA_964657595.1. GTDB lineage: Bacteria > Actinomycetota > Thermoleophilia > Solirubrobacterales > Solirubrobacteraceae > Palsa-465. The sequence continues at coordinate 246 of CAZZVR010000242.1, forward strand.
CACACCAGGTTTCAAGACGGGCGACCGCGATATCGCCGCCGCGCGGGACGCCGGGCTCGCGCTGATGGCCTTCGGGTTGGTCGTGCTGGTGCTGATCCCGTTCCAGCGGCGGGGCGCCAGCCGCCGCTGGGTCGCCGGAGCGGCCTGAGTTCCTTTCGTCGCACTCCCGCCAGCCGGCTCGAGCGGTTCCGCAGCCGGGCAGACGGGAGCCACGGTTGCATGATGGACCGCCAGCCTGCCGCACAGGAGAGCTGGAGCGCTCCAGGTTCGGTTCAGGGCGCCGCCTCCGGGTACATACACTGAGATATGGAGGAAAACCCCATCCAGATCCTCGAAGTTCGCGCCACCCAGCCGTCGGGCTCGGTGATGGTCACCGTTGCTGTAGGCGCCAAAGCCAGCCAAGCGATCTGGATCGCTCTCTCAGAGCAGCTCGATCGTCGCCGTCAGGCGCCGATCACCAGTGCCGAGGACTTCATCGAGCTGCGCGACCAGATCGCGCTGGTGGAGCGATTCGCGCCACTGGCCTCCGCCGGCGCGCACACGATCGACCAGTTCTCCGATGCGGAATTGCGCGCGACTCTGCTGGATCTGACCTCATACGTCGATCGGGTCAACGGAGAGCATTACCAGGCCCCTGAGCTGCGTGAGCGTCTGCAGACCATCGCGCAGATCACTCCAGTCCTCTGGGAGGCCAACGCAAGTGCCGCCGCGGCCGGCGCCGAGGCGCTGGCGGTCCCGCTGGACTGACCCTCAGCTCGTGGTCACCGTGACGTCGTAGCCCGCGACGTTGCCGTGCGCGTTATGGGCGATGAGGCGGAAGTGGTAGGTGGTGTTGGGGAGCAGGCCGGTGATGGTGGTGGCGACCGGGGTGGCGCCGGGCGCGGCGGCGAGCGTCGCGCTCTGGGCGGTGTCGGTGCCGGCGCTGGCGTACTGCCAGGCGTAGTGGCTGGACGCGCCGTTGGTGTAGAGGCCGCCGGTCAGCGTCACGCTGGTGCTGGTGGTGTGCGTGGCGCTGAGGGGCGTGAGGCCCGGCGCACCGTTGACGATATCCCCGGAGATGGTGCCGGTGCCAGTGGCGCCGCCGTAGCCGCCGCTGACCTGGTTGAGCTTGTGCGCGTCGGCGTAGGCCCAGCGGTTGGTTGACCCGTCGACGCCGGTCAAGGCCTCGTACGCCGCGACGATCGGCGTGGCCAGGCTGGTGCCGCCGGCCATCACCCAGCCGCCCTCGGAGGCCTCGTACATGTGCAGCCCGGTGCTGGGGTTCGCGTCGGCGGAGACGTCGGCGTAGGCGCGCCCGCCGCAGCGGCCGGCGGGCTGGTAGGCGAGGGAGGACTCGGCGGTGTCACAGCCGAAGCCGGCGTGGGACCAGGCTGTCTCGGTGACCCCGCGGGTCGCGGTGCTGGCCGCCAGGGTCGTGCCGCCGACCGCGGTGACGTCCGACAGCGCAGCCGGGTAGGCGTTCTGGCCGGCCGCCACCTCGCCGGTGTCACCGGTGGCGGCGATCACGGCCGGGGTGTGATGGCCGCCGAGCATCTGGGCCACGCTGGCGCCGAAGGGGGAGTGCGCCGACATCACCGACCAGCTGTCAGAGATCTGGTTGGCGCCGAGCCGAGCCGCGGCGCGCATGGCGGCCCGCAGGTCGGGGCTCGAGTCGCTGTTGGCCTCGACCAGGTCGATGTGGCAGTTCGGGCAGATGGCTGAGACGGCCTCGAGGTCAGCGGTGATCTCGACCGCCCAGGCGTCGTTGGCGCGCGGCAGCGGTGCGGTCTGGGCGTGCTGGTTGACGATGGCGAGACAGCCGTTGGCCACCGTGCAGGCCGGCAGGTCATAGGCGGCGCGGTAGGTGGCCAGGTCGCTTGCGGCGGCCGGGTCGGCGAACGCATCGACGATCGCCACGGTGTCCCCCTGCCCCCGGCCGGCCGACAGCGCGGTGAGGTCATAGGCCTGCTGCAGGTAGGTGGGGTCACCGACGGCCGGAGCGCTCGTCTGAGTCGCGGCGGAGGCCACGACGGCGGCGTGGCCTCCGCCGGGCGCACGGTGGGCCGGGATGACCCGGAGGTCACAGCGGGCGTGACCGGTCGGGGCGCTGCTGCAACCGCGCACCGGCGTCGCGGTGGCGCTGCGGGAAGCCACGCCGAGCCCGAGCCCGGCGATGATGAGCGCGAGGACCCCGATGAGGGTGGGAAGGTTGCGCCGGTCGCTCTGCATAGAAGGAGAATCGACAATTCCTTTTCATCCGGAATCAGGATCTACGACGCTCCTCATTTCGGGATGTCCCATGCCGATCCGGTGAGACACCGCAGGCGAGCGGGGGGTCCGAGACGCGTCTCGGGCCCGTGACGCCCGTCAACACTGGGCTCAGGGGACAGGGATCGATCCGTAGAAGCCCGCAGTCGCGGCGCACGAGTCCAACGGCAGCACCTCGACACCAGCGCCGGCGTCCTCGAGCTCGTCGACGAGGGGGCCGCACTCGGCGAGGATCGCCTGCGCCTGCACGTGGGGGCTGGCCCGCACAACCCCCGCAGAACCGGTCAATTCACCGCAGTTGCCTTCCTCCGTGAGACCTCCTACACTCGGCGCCGTCAGCCAATAGTCGTAGCCGCTCATAAGTGAGGATCACGCCACATACGTGATTGCTCCGGGCGGGGTCCGTGAGAGCTGGCAGTACCCACCACGGGGCGTCATGCTGGCCCGTGCCAGCCCACACGCGGCTCGTGCTATGTTCAGTTGTCCGCGACCAGCGCGACCGCTCGGCGGGGTTTAGGGACCCCAGGCACACCGAGCCAGACGCCGTGCGCGGAAAGCCCCTGTCTCTCCCTCAGCCCGAGGAGTCGCCGTCTTGGCCACAGCCGAAGCCCCCCGCACGCGCCGCAGTTTTGCGCGCCTTGACAACGCCATCGAGGTCCCGAACCTCATCGACATCCAGCGTCGATCATTCGCATGGCTGACCGATCCCGAGAAGGGGGGACTACGCGAGACCATTGATGACGTCTCACCGATCGAGGACTACACCGGCAACCTGGCCGTCCAATTCGGCGAGTTCACCTTCGACGAGCCGATCGCCTCCCTCGATCAGTGCCGTGAGAAGGACCTGACCTACGCGCGACCGCTCACCGTTACGGTCGCCTTCATCAACCGCGAGACCGGCGAGATCCGCGAGCAGTCCGTGTTCATGGGTGACTTCCCGTGGATGACCGAGCGGGGCACCTTCGTCATCAACGGCACCGAGCGCGTGGTCGTCACGCAGCTGGTGCGTTCCCCGGGCGCGTATGTGATGGAGCCCAAGGACCATGAGAAGCAGGTCTTCGTGGCCAACCTGATGCCCGCGCGTGGCAGCTGGCTGGAGCTGGAGATCGACAAGAAGGGCCGCGTCTACGTGCGCATCGACCGCAAGCGCAAGCTGCCGGTCACCGTCCTGCTCCGCGCGATGGGCTACGCGACGGATGAGGAGATCATCAACATCTTCGACAACTCGCTGTACATGCGCCTGACCCTGGAGGCCGACGCCGAGGTCACCAAGACCGAGGAGGGCGCGCTGATCGAGCTGTTCAAGAAGCAGCGTCCGGGTGAGCCGCCGTCAGTTGACGCCGCGCGCTCACTGCTCAACCAGCTGTTCTTCGACCCCAAGCGCTATGACCTCACGCGCGTGGGTCGCTACAAGCTCAACAGCCGTCTGCACCTGGACACGGACCTCGACACCCGCACCCTGACCCACGACGACATCCTGGCGCTGATCAAGGAGCTCATCTCCCTGCCCAAGATGCTCGGCATGGACGAGACCCCGGAGAACGAGGTCAAGGACTACGCGGCCGAGGCGATCAGCATCCCGCGTGACGCGATCGCCGATCACCTCGACGAGTACGAGCACTTCGGCAACCGCCGGCTGCGCACCGTCGGCGAGCTGATCCAGGAGGCCTTCCGCATCGGCCTCTATCGCATGGAGCGCGTCGTGCGCGAGCGCCTCACCACCGAGGACGCCGACACGATCACCCCCCAGACGATCGTCAACATCCGTCCCGTGGTGGCCGCGCTGAAGGAGTTCTTCGGCTCCTCCCAGCTCAGCCAGTTCATGGATCAGAACAACTCCCTGAGTGGTCTGACCCATCGTCGCCGCCTCAGCGCCCTGGGCGCCGGCGGTCTGACCCGTGAGCGCGCTCCCATCGAGGTGCGTGACGTGCACCCGACCCACTACGGGCGCATGTGTCCGATCGAGACCCCCGAGGGTCCGAACATCGGCCTCATCGGCTCGCTGGCCAGCTTCGCGGAGATCTCCGAGCACGGCTTCGTCACCAGCCCCTACCGGCTGGTCAAGGACGGCGTCGTCCAGTCTGAGATCGTCCACCTGGACGCCAACCAGGAGGAGCTGCTCAAGATCGCCCAGGCCGACGCGCCGCGTGATGAGAACGGCCGCCTGACCGAGGATGAGCTGCTGTGCCGCACCCTGGCGGGTCAGTACATCACCGTGCCCCCGAACGAGGTCGACGCCGTGGACGTCGCGCCCCAGCAGATCTGGTCCGTCGCCACGGCGATGATCCCGTTCCTGGAGCACGACGACGCCAACCGCGCGCTCATGGGTTCCAACATGCAGCGCCAGGCCGTGCCGCTGCTGGTGACCGACGCGCCGCTGGTCGGCACCGGCATGGAGTACCGCGCCGCTGTGGACACCGGTGACGTCGTGGTCGCCAAGAACGCCGGCAAGGTCTACTACGTCGACGCCGAGCGGATCATCGTGCGCACCACCGACGGTGGTGAGGACGAGTACCTGCTCCAGAAGTTCATGCGCTCCAACCAGGGCACCCTCATCCACCAGAAGCCGATCATCGAGGTCGACGCCGAGGTGCTCGAGGGCACCGTGCTGGCCGACGGCAGCTCCTCAGACCAGGGCGAGATGGCCCTGGGCAAGAACCTGCTCGTGGCCTTCATGTCCTGGGAGGGTTACAACTTTGAGGACGCGATCATCCTCAACCGCCGCCTGGTCTCCGACGACGAGCTCACCTCGATCCACATCGAGGAGTACGAGATCGACGCGCGCACGACCAAGCTCGGTGACGAGGAGATCACCCGCGACATCCCCAACCGCTCAGAGGAGTCTCTGCGCAACCTGGATGACCGCGGCATCGTCCGCATCGGCGCCGAGGTCACCTCAGGTGACCTGCTCGTCGGCAAGGTCACGCCCAAGGGCGAGACCGAGCTGACCGCCGAGGAGAAGCTCATCCGCGCGATCTTCAAGGAGAAGGCGCGCGAGGTGCGTGACACCAGCCTCAAGGTCCCCCACGG
>CAZZVR010000243.1:0-5494 GCA_964657595.1 Burkholderia sp. PAMC 26561
GAGAACGTCGCTCTCGGTACAGGGTTCTTGCGGCGTGGCAGGCTCGAGGATGACTTCCTGAGCCACGTGGCGGAAATCTATGCCCGCCTCGACCCTCGGCCGCACGATCCTTGGCCTAACCACAGGGTCCATTCGGGCGCGAGTTTCGCCGTGACCCTGGAAGCCTATCAGTCGATCGGCGGGCTGCCGTGCTGGGTCGCGTTCGCGACGAGTTCGTTGGCCACCATGCCGACGTACTGGGCCTGGCTGGCGTCGAGACGGACATCCACCGCGGAGACCGCGGCATCCGGCGCCACGCCGTGGACGACCAGGTCGATCAGCTCGGCGCCCGACACGTCCGCTCCGCGCCCGTCGACGAGCAGGCGGTGCACGACGGCAATCGCCCGGATCCGGTCAGCCGTCTCGTCGAACACCTGCCCGTCGGCCCCGTCGGGGCGGCCGAGCAGCAGCAGGTCCGCGACCGTCTGGAGGCTGTTCTTGACCCGGTGGTGGGCCTCGGCGAGCAGCAGCCGCTCGAGCTCGGCGCGCTCGCGCAGCTCCGCCTGGGCCGCCGCGGCCCGCCGGTTGAGGTCGGCCAACCCCACCGCGAGCATCGCGGCCCCGGCGAGCAGCACCGCGCGCAGGGCGACCGCGCCCGCGGTGAAGTCGCCGCTGGTGGCCAGCACCGCGGCCAACCCGCCGATGGCGATGGCGAGCCAGGCGATCCGCTGGGGGCCCGAATGGATGGTCGCCAGGAACGGCACCCCCAGGAACAGCACCAGGCCGAAGTCGGCATGGACCCCGGCGAGCAGCACCACCGCGGCGGCGAGCGCGAGCAGACCACCTGACCAGGCAGCCAGGAGCAGCTCACTGCGCCGCTGGGTGCTCCACCACCGCTGGGGGATGCGCAGCACCAGGCCGTTGGTGATGCCCGCGGCGAGCATGAGCAGCGCGACGAGCAGACGGTGGCGCGCGTCAATGCCGAGAGCGAGGGAGAGCAGGACCGCCGCCACCGAGAACCAGCCGAGCCACACGCCGGCGGTCAGGGCGGCGGTGCGAACCTCCAGTTCGCTCTCCCAATCTCCGCGCCGTGGTCGGGACCAGTCCATGTAGAGAGCGTAAAGCGAGGCTGATATAACCCTAAGTGGGCTCGCTCACGACCGGCGAGCTCAGAGGCCACGATCGCCTCACCTTTCACCGTACGTCCGAAAGTGAGAGCTTGATCGTGCCCGAGTCCGAAACCCATCCCGACCTCGCAGGTGAATCATGGGCGGCCTGAGTTCAGCCGCCACCGGCCACGTGGTGTACCTGAAGGCGGCGAGCCAACTCCAGGCGCTGTCGTTCATCGTGCATATCCCGATCGTCTGCTTCGGCATCGCACTGCCGGCGTTCATCGGCTTCGTCGAGTGGCGGTATGTCCGCAGCGGCGACGAGCTCTACCGCACCCTGGCCCGGCGCTGGACGCGGATCATGGCGGCGCTGTTCGTGGTCGGCGCGGTGACCGGCACCATCCTCTCCTTCGAGATGGGCACGCTGTGGCCGTCCTTCATGTCGACCTTCGGCGGGGTGTTCGGCCTCGGCTTCGCCATCGAGGGATTCTCCTTCTTCCTCGAGGCGATCTTCATCGGGATCTACGTCTACAGCTGGAAGCGCTTCTCTCCGCGCCTGCATCTGCTGACCGTGGTTCCCATCATCTTCTCGGGCTTCACCGGTTCGCTGATGGTCATCTCCGTCAACGCCTGGATGCAGCATCCGTCCGGCTTCCGGCTCGTGCACGGCAAGGCGGTCGACGTCCACCCCTGGGCGGCGCTGTTCGGCAACAGCTTCCTGTGGAACGAGCTGACCCACATGTACGTCGGCGCCTTCATGGTCGCCGGCTTCCTGCTGGCCATGCCCTACGCCATCGGCCGGCTGCGGGGACGCTGGGGTCGGTATGAGCGCACCGCCTTCGTGGTGCCGTTCACCTTCGCCGCCATCGCCTCGCCGCTGGAGGTCGTCGTCGGTGACTGGGTCGCCCGGGATGTGGCCACCCAACAGCCGACCAAGCTCGCCGCGATCGAGGGACTCGGGCACACCACCCGCGGGGCGTCCGAGCATCTGCTGGGATGGTTCTCCAACGGCGCGGTGAAGTTCGGCATCGACATTCCCCACCTGCTGTCGCTGCTCGCCTTCCACAGCTGGAACGCCAAGGTCCAGGGGCTGGACGCCGTGCCCGTCGCCTACCGGCCCCCGGTCAACATCACCCGCTACTCCTTCCAGTTCATGGTGGCCGTCGGCTCCGGCCTGGCCCTGCTGGCGGTCTGGTTCATGTGGACGCGCTACCGCCGGCGTCAGCTGCCCACGCACCGGTGGTTCTACCTCGCTGCCGCGGCGGCCGGTCCCGGGGCACTGGCCGCGCTGATCGCCGGCTGGCTCGTCACCGAGGTGGGTCGTCAACCGTGGATCGTCTACAAGGTGATGACCGCCACCCAGGCGGTGACCCGGACCGCGTCGGTGCCCTTCAGCTACGGGGTGCTCGCGGCCGCCTACGTCCTGCTCGCCATCGCGGCGGCCTGGATATTGCGGCGGCTGGCCAAGACGCCACTCGACGGACCTTCGGACCCCCAGGGCACCGATAGTCAACGCCGGCGTCTGGTGGGGGTCTGAGCATGCATCTCTATGACCTGCCCGCCATCTTCGTCCTGATCGGGCTCGCTCTCTACACCATCCTCGGCGGAGCGGACTTCGGTGCCGGCATCTGGCAGCTCGCCACGCTGCTGACCCCGCAGCGCTCCGCGGCGGGGGCTGAACGCTCCGCGGAGATTCGTGAACACGCCCACCACGCGATCGGGCCGGTGTGGGAGGCCAACCACGTGTGGCTGATCTTCGTGCTCACCGTGACCTGGACCGCCTATCCGCCGGCCTTCGGCGCGATCGCCTCCACGCTGGCCCTGCCGCTGCTGCTGGCCGGCGTGGGGATCATCTGCCGCGGCACCGCCTATGCGCTGCGCTCGGCCACCACGCAGCCGCGTGAGGTGGGGCTGATCGACGGGCTGTTCTCGGTCGCCTCGTTCCTCACGCCCTTCGCGCTCGGCACGATGCTCGGAGCGATCGCCTCCGGACGGGTGCCGACCGGCAACGCGGCCGGGGGTCTGTTCAGCTCCTGGCTCAACCCGACGTCGCTGCTGGTCGGGGTGCTGTTCGTCAACGTGTCCGCCTACATGGCGGCGGTCTACCTGGCCGCCGATGCGGACCGCCACCATGAGTCGCGGCTGGTCGAGGCGTTCCGCCGTCTCGCGCTGCTCGCCGCCGGGTTCGCCGGCGTGATCGCCGTCGTCGGACTGCCGATCCTCCACTCGGACGCCCACCGGCTGTTCGAGCGTCTGCTCACCGGCCCGGGGCTCGTCGGGGTGATCATCTCCCTGACCGGGGGGGTCGCCACGCTCAGCCTGGTGCTGACGCGGCGCTTCGCCTGGGCGCGCGTGTCGGCGGCGGTGGCCGTCGGCGGCCTGATCATCGGCTGGGCGCTGGCCCAGCAGCCCCAGCTGCTGCCCGGCCTGACCCTGGCTCAGGCGTCAGCCTCCGACGCGACGATCGTCGCCCTGATCATCGCCGTCGCGATGGGGGTGGTCATCCTCTTCCCCTCCCTGGGCTGGCTGTTCAGCCTGTTCCTACGCGGCGGATTCGATGAGTCGCCCCAGCTCGACGGTGCCGGGGTCGGGGCCGGCCGGAGCGACGCTCGGCTCGCTGAGGGCATTAGCGCCCGGTTGGCGCTGACGAGTCTGGTCGGCGGCGTGGCGTTCCTCACCGGCCTCAACCCGCCCTGGGCTCACATCATCGGCGTGGTCTGCCTGTGCGCCTGCGCGGTGTTCACCTTCTCCGCCATCAGCCCGGCCGAGCTGGCCGAGGCCGACCCCGAGGGGGCTCAGCCCTAGTCCGGCCCGCCGGGGATGGCGTGGTCGATGAGGACCGTGGCGATGGCGGCGGCAGAGGGGAACGCGGAGGCGTTGAGGATTCGGCTGCGTGCCGCCGCGCCGTCGAGGAGCAGCGCCAGTTGCTCCCCGAGCGCCTCGGGGTCGACGGCCCCGGCCTCAGCGGCGGTGTCGCTGAGCCGCGCGGCGAGTGCCTGCTTGTAATCGCGGGCGTAGACGCGGGCGGGGTGGCCCGGGTCGCTGATCTCCACGGCCGCGGCGATGAACGGACACAGCGGCGAGTCGATGTCAAAGGCGGCGCGGAGTCGCTGGCGGGGGGTGAGGTCGGCGCGGTCGAACACCTCGGGCAGGATGTCGGGATCGAAGCGGCGCAGGTGCTCGGTGACGAGCTCGTCCTTGCCGGGAAAGTGCTGATAGAGCGTGCGCTTGGACACCTCGGCCACCGCACACAGCTGATCGATCCCGGTGCGGTTGATGCCCTGATCGCGGAACAGCTGCCGGGAGGCGCTGAGGATGCGTTCACGGGCACCCCGGCCGCGGCGCAGACCCTGGGGGCCCTTCTCCAACTCCGTCATCGGATGAGCTTACCCCAAGCGGTACCGACTTGTGTACATAGCTTGCATCGCGAGGGCTGCTCGGCTACGGTAAGCACTCAGAACGGTTTACTTAGAGCCGAGACGCAACGACGAACGGAGGCATCGTGGGAAAACTGGATGACAAGGTCGCAGTGATCACCGGTGGCACGAGCGGCATGGCCCTGGCGGGCGCTCAGTGGTTCGTCGCGGAGGGCGCCCGCGTGTTCATCACGGGCCGGCGCCAGGACGCGCTCGACGCGGCCGTGGCAGAGATCGGCGCCAACGTGACCGGCGTGCCGGGCGACAGCGCCAACCTTGCAGACCTCGACCGTCTCTTCGCCACGGTCGGGCAGCAGGCCGGCGGAATCGATGTGCTGTGGGCGAGCGCCGGGGCGGGTGAGCCGGGTGCGCTCGCCGCCGTCACCGAGGCCCAGTTCGACGCCACCTTCGCGGTGAACGCGCGCGGCACGTTCTTCACCGTCCAGAAGGCGCTGCCCCTGCTGCGTGACGGAGCCTCCGTCTTCATGACCGGGTCCAACGCCTCGCTGCGGGGCTACCCCAACTTCAGCGTGTACGCCGCCAGCAAGGCCGTGCTCCCCGCCTTCGCGCGGGTGTGGGTGGCCGAGCTGCGGGACCGGAAGATCCGGGTGAACGTGCTCACCCCCGGCCAGGTCAACTCGCCGATGATGGAGGAGGTGCTCACCCCCGAGATGCGCGAGCAGTTCGAGTCGGTGATCCCGCGGCGGGAGATGGGGCGTCCCGAGGAGATCGCCTCGGTCGCCCTGTTCCTCGCCTCGGAGGACTCGAGCTACGTCAACGGCATGGAGCTGGTCGTCGACGGCGGCACCACGGTGATCTGAACCGGAGCTCGGGTGGCGTCCTGCGCGAGGTGCCCGCGGGGACGCCCGACGGAGCCCAGAAACGCGAAAACCCCGCAGTCGCAGGGCTTTCGGGAGTACCGCTACCGGGATTCGAACCCGGGTTACCGCCGTGAGAGGGCGGCGTCCTAGTCCCCTAGACGATAGCGGC
>CAZZVR010000244.1:0-5465 GCA_964657595.1 Burkholderia sp. PAMC 26561
CTGGGGATCACACCAGGTGGTGCGCACCTCTCCCGAGCGGAAGGCCTCCAGCGCGCTCGCACCGTGGGTGGAGAGCAGCACCGAGCCGCCGGGGCGGGTGATCCGCGCCAGCTCGGCCAGCCAGGCATCCTGGGCCGGCTCGTCGAGGTGGCTGAACACGGAGATCGAGTACACGAGCCCGAAGCTCGCAGCGTCGAAGGCCAACGGCGGGCGGGCGCCCGAGCGGGCGAAGCTGATCCCGGGCAGGTGCGACTGAGCCCAGGCGATCGCCGCCGCGTCGACATCGACGCCGGTGCAGTCGGCGGTTCGGGCGGCGCTGTGGGCCAGGTGGCTGAGCACCCGTCCGGGTCCACACCCGAAGTCGAGCACGGAGGCGAACGCGTCGGCTGGGTGAGGCGACAGCGCCTGCACCAGGGCGTCGGCGGCGTGACGCCCCCCCTCGAGGTAGTCGCTCGCGCGGGGGGCGCCAACCCGGGCCCGGAGACGACGCGGGGGCACGGTCGGGGCCCCGTCCGGCCCACGCGGTCCGTCCGGCCCGCCCGACCGAGCGGTCACGGTGGTGGCGGCGTCGGAGGCGAACTCGGTGAGTCGGCGGGCCAGCCAGCCCGCAGCGGGCCTCAGTTGCGGTGCGCCTGTCACGATCTCAGCGCCCGATGGTGCCAGACGCCGATGCCTCACAGATCCGTGCCGACTGCCGGCGCGTGCTGACCGACAACTGGCGCGAGGGCGTCCGCGCGGCCGACGGGGTACCCTTCGCCTACACCTGCCCGGCCGCCGGTCACTACCCGTGGCAGTGGTACTGGGACTCGTGCTTCGCGGCGATCAGCCGCCGCCACCTCGACCCGGCGGGCAGCCGCCGGGAGCTGGAGTCGCTGCTCGGCGCCCAGCGCGAGGACGGCTTCATCGGCCACACGATCTTCTGGGACATCCCGCTCACCGGGATCCGGCGTCACACCTACAACACGACCGGACCGGCTCCGGCCATGACCGCGTCGATCCAGCCGCCGCTGCTGGCCTGGGCGTGGTCCCTGGCGGTCGGCGACCCCCGCGAGGAGCCGCGCATCGCCGCCCATCACCGCTGGCTCGAGGCTCACCGCGACCTCGACGGCGACGGTCTGGTGTGGATCGTCCAGCCCGACGAATCCGGCCTCGACGCCTCACCCCAGTTCGATCCCATCTGGGGACGCCGCTCCCATTCGCGCGCGGCCTTTCCCGCGCTCGTGTGGGCCAACCGCCGCCACGGATTCGACGCCCGCGCGATCCAGGCGGCCGGCGGGCCGGTGGTGTGTGAGGTGGCGACCAACGTGCTCTATGCGCTGTCGCGCAGTGCACTGGGACTCGGCTCGCTCACCCCGGCTCTGGTCGACCGCTGCTGGGATGAGCGCCGCGGCCGGTTCTCACCGGTCTGGCGGGGCGGGCCGGCCGGGCGGGGTGAGGAGCGGGGTGGTCCGGTGACCTGGGCCGCGCTGGCGCCCCTGGCCCTGGATGACCTGCCCGAGGCGATCGGTCGGCGGATGGTGCAGGAGCATCTGCTCGATCCCGAGCGGTTCTGGCTGGCGGGCGGGCCGCCGTCGGTCGCCGCGGACGAGCCGAGCTTCCGCGCCCGGGAGGCAACCTTCGTGCACCGCTACTGGCGCGGACCGATGTGGGTGAACTCAGCCTGGCTGCTCTGGCGTGGTCTCGTCCGCCTGGGCTTTGGGCACCAGGCGGACGAACTGAGCCGCCGGGTGGCGCGCAGCGTCGCCACCAGCGGCCTGCGCGAGTACTACCACCCGTTCTCCGGAGCGGGGATGGGCCAGCGTGATTTCAGCTGGTCCGCCCTGGTGCAGGAGATGCTCTGAATCGGCCCACGCAGTCCGCCGAGGCCCGCTTGCAGCGACCTATCCTTATGCGTATGAGCACACCACCGGAAGTGCAGCTGACCGACGAGCAGTGGCGCGAGCGCCTGGACCCGGACCAGTACCAGGTGCTGCGCCATCAGGCGACCGAACGGCCCTTCACCGGCCAGTACTTCGATCTCTGGGATGACGGCGTCTACCACTGCGCCGGCTGTGGCACCGCCCTGTTCAGCTCCGAGACCAAGTTCGACGCCCACTGCGGTTGGCCGTCGTTCTCTGAGCCGGTGAACAGCGATGCGGTCGAGGAGCGCGTCGACTCCAGCCACGGTATGACGCGCACCGAGGTCGTCTGCAAGACCTGCGGTGGCCACCTCGGTCACGTCTTCGATGACGGCCCCGGGGCCAACGGCCTCCGCTACTGCATCAACTCGCTGTCGCTCGGCTTCGACAAGGGCGCGGCCGGGGCCTGAGCCCGGGAGGTGGCGGCGGGCGTCCGGTCCACCGGGGAACCCGCGTCACCCGCCGGCGGGTCCTGTCCGTCCGGCGAGTCCTTGTGGCGCTCGCGCCACTTGTAGACACCGTAGGCGGCGACCAGGGCCACGCCGATGGCGATCGCCGCTCCGAGCCCGACGTCCTTGAACACCTTCACCGCGGCGTTCCCGCCGTAGTAGCCGGCGAGCCCGTAGGCGGTCGCCCACGTCGCCGCGCCGAGGAAGTTGTAGATGAAGAACTCCCAGAAGGGCATCTCATTGATGCCCGCCAGCCAGGCGACGATCGAGCGCACGACGGTGATCCAGCGACCGATGAACACCGTGCGCGAGCCATGCCGGTCAAAGAAGCCGTCCCCCACCCGGATGAGCTTGATCCGGTAAGTGCGGAACGGGCCTGGGGCCTCGAGCACGTCACGTCCGAGCCAGCGCCCGAGCCCGTAGGCGAGGTTGTCCCCCAGTACCGCCGAGCCGACGGCGATGACGATGACCAGCCAGATCTGCAGCTTGCCCTGACTGGCCAGCACCGCGGCCAGCAGCAGCGCGGTCTCACCCGGTGAGGGCACGCCCATCGACTCCAGACCGATGATCGCCGGGAGGAAGTAGCCCAGTCCGCTGGAGATGCTGATGATGGCGGCGAGGGTGGTCATGGCCGGCCGGCTCCCACCGACTCGCTCGCGGTCGGGCTCGCCGGGGCTCCAGCGGGCGGCAGCGTGAGGCGGAAGGTGGCTCCGACGGAGGTGTCAGCCAGCGCCAGGTCGCCGTGCATGCGCCGGGCCAGCTCACGACCGATGGCGAGGCCGAGGCCGAAGCCGGCTTCCCCGCCCGTCTCCGCGCCGCGCTGGAAGCGCTGGAAGATGAGCTCGCGCTCCTGATCGGCCACGCCCGGTCCCTGGTCGCTCACTGACAGGCCCGCGTCATTCAGCGTGACGGTTACGGCGGTGCGGGGCGGAGCCACCCGCAGCGCGTTGTCGAGCAGGATGCGCAGGATCTGAGCAACCTTACCCGGGTCCGCGCGCACCCACACCGTGCCGGTCTGGCTGATGTTGCCGGTAATACCCCGGTCAGTCAGGTTGAGCTCGAACTCGGCCAGCACCGCGCGGGCCAGCTCGCCGAGCTCCACCGGCTCTGAGCGCAGCACCACCTCGGCGTCAATCCGGCTGAGGTCGAGCAGGTCCGCCGCCAGTCGCGAGAGCCGCCGTGACTGGGCCCGGGCCCGCTCGAGCAGGGCGGTGGCGTCATCCAGATCGGGGTCAGAAGCGTTGAGGTCGTCGGCGACGAGCTCGAGCATGCCCTCGAGCGAGGCCAGCGGGGTGCGCAGTTCATGGCTCGCGGTCGCCACGAACGCGCGCCGGGCCTCCTCCTGCTGGGCGAGGCGGCGCTGCATGATGGCGAAGCTGCGCGCCAGGTCGCCGACCTCGTCGCGAGCGCGGTCGGTCGGCACCTCGGCGCCGGCCCCCTCCGACGCCACGCGCTGGGCGGCCTCGCGCAGGCGCTGCAGGCGCCGGCCCAAGGTGGCGGCCAGGGGAATCGCCAGCAGTCCGGTGAGCAGCAGACCGGCCAGGGCGGCGACCTCAAAGGCGCGGGACACGGCCTTGGCGGCGGTGGGGATCTCGTCGATCGACTTGCGGATCGCCAGGACCGAGTTGCGTGGCAGCTTGATCGTCGCCTGCACCATCTGCTGGCCCTTGAGGTGTCCGTAGCTGAGTAACGGGCGGTAGGTCACGGACTTCTGAAAGAACGCCGCCTGCACGTCACTGAAGGAATCCCCCGGCGCCACGTCCTCGGCGGCCGGGGCATCGGGCATGCCGGTCAGGGTCACCGCGTCTCCATGCCCGCTGGCGTCGATGTAGCCGATGAGATAGACCTCCGGAGTGCCGAGCTGCTGCTTGAGCTCGTTCAGGGTCGCCTGGAGCCGGCGTTGATCCCGCTGGGCCTGGGCGTACTGGCCGCCGTACTGCCGGGAGTTCTTGAGCTCGGGGATCCCGAGGATCGACAGTGAGTAGTAGTCGACCGCTCCCAGCTGCTTGATCTGACTCTCCGCGCCCGAGATCTCATGTGACAGCGACACCAGCGAGGCCTTGCGCAGCGACTGTTCGAGCTGGGGCAGCAGCACGATGGCGGCCACCCCGAGCGTCACCACGGTGGTGACCAGCACCGCCCCGACGATCTGGCCGCGCAGGCCAAAGGCGCCCAGGCTGAGCAGTCGTGAGGCCAGCGGGCGCGAGCTCCGGCTCCGGGGCTCCGGTCCGCTCGCCCTCAACTACGAGGCCCGTAGCCGATAACCGGCGCCGCGCACCGTGAGGATGTACTGGGGCTTCTCAGGTTCGGGTTCGAGCTTCTCACGCAGATGACGGATGTGCACGTCGATGGCCCGCGGGTCGCGGTAGGCGCTGTCACCCCAGATCGCGCGCAGCAGCTCCTGGCGGTTGAGCAGTCGCCCCGGCTCGGTCATCAGCGCATCGAGGAGCTCGAACTCGCTGAAGGTCAGCTTCACCGGCTCCCCCGCCACGGTCACCTCACGCTGGGAGCGGTCAAGCGCGATGGCTCCGACCGACAAGATCTCCGCGCCGATGGCCCGGGTGCCGGCCCGGCGCAGCACCGCGCGGATACGGCTGCGCAGCTCGGCCAGTCCAAAGGGCTTGGTCACGTAGTCATCCCCGCCGGCCTCGAGACCGAGCACGGCGTCCGCCTCGGAGTCCAGCGCGGTGAGCATGATGATCGGCACCACGTTGCGACGCGAGCGCAGGGTGCGACACACCTCGTAGCCGTCCGGGCCGGCCCCCAGAGCGACGTCGAGCAACACGATGTCGAAGGGCTCGGTACTCGCCCGGTCGATCGCCGAGCGACCGTCGGCCACGGCGGTCACGCGGTGACCTTCGCGAGAGAAGGAGCGGTTGAGCATCTCGCGCAGGTCGGACTCGTCGTCGACGACGAGGATGTTCAGCGACGGCTCGGGAGCGGTCCCCAGGGCGGCGGTCTGGGTTGAACGGTCGATCGCCATTGACAACGACTTTATCGTCGCCGGTGACGTTCCCCCGGCGGCTTCTTGCAGACTTCTTATCCGCCGTCCTGTAAAGCGCTTGTAACCGGCGTGTAGGAGTTGGCTCCCAGACGGCTCCGGGGCCGGGTTGCCGCG
>CAZZVR010000245.1:0-5394 GCA_964657595.1 Burkholderia sp. PAMC 26561
CGAGCAGCTGTTCTCGGCCCTCGACGCGGTGATCGCCCGGGATCCCGGGGCCGCCCTGGGGGCCGCCGCGGCGCTGTCGGCCTCGGGCCGCGACCCCGGTCAGGTCCTGCGTGACCTGGAGTCCCACGCGCGTGAGCTGCTCACCTGCCAGGTGATCGGCGCGGTCCCGCCCGAGCTGGCACTGACGCCGGACCGTGACGCCCGGTTGCTGGCGCAGGCGGGGGAGCTGGCGCCGACCGACGCGGTACGACTCCTGGATCTGGTTTCGGCGGCCCTTGAGGCCGCCGCCAACGGCGCCCAACCCCGGATCCAGCTCGAGCTCGTGCTGGTGCGGGCCGCCGCGCCGGAGTTCGATCCGTCGATGGCGGCGCTGCTGTCGCGCCTGGAACGGCTCGAGCAGGGGGGAGCTGTGCGCGCGGTCGCGACGGCTGCGGTCTCTCCCAGCGCTTCCGCCGGGCCGGCCGCGGCCGCGGCGCCGACCCCTCCGGTGCCGCCCAGCCCCGCGGCGGTGTCCGCCGAGCCCACGCCCGGCGGGTGGGTTGGCGCGGACACCACCGAGGACCTGGCCACCAGCGCCCACCCCTTCTCGCCGGAAGCCGCCGCGGCGGATGCTCCCGGTCCCGAGCCCGATTCCGAGTACGAGCCCGATGAGCCGCCGCTCAAGCCCGAGCCCGAGCCCGACTCCGATTACGAGCCCGATGAGTCGCCGCTCAAGCCCGAGCCCGAGCCCGTGACGCGTAGCGTCGCCCCGACCGGCGAGGGCCTTCAGCAGATGGTCGAGCTGTGGCCGGCGGTGGTCGAGCTGGTGCGCGGCGAGAACGCCATGCTCGCGGCGTTGCTGGACCTGGCGGCGCCCGTGGCCCTCACCGACGGTGAGCTGACCCTGGCCCTGCCCGCCACCGCCGACTTCCAGAAGCGCAAGGTCGAGAACAACGAGAGCCACCGCCGCACCGCGGCCGATGCGGTCCGCAGCGTGACCGGCTCATCCCTGGAGCTGAGCTTCCGGCTGGCCGACGCGCCGGCGGTGGTGCCCGAGCGGACCGCCCAGGATGACAAGCTCTCCGAAGCGGAGCTCGTCCGGCGTTTTGTCGAGGAATTCGACGCACAAGAACTCAAAGACCAGGAGATCCCGTAGTGCTCCCCTGCGCAGATTCGCTAGCAGTCGAGGCGCCCCTGGCGGCGACTGACTGCGTCCTCGGATGCTCGTGTGGCGCTGCCACACTTCACATCCTGCGTCCTTGTCAGTCATCCACCAGTGACACCTCTCTGTGCCACCGAACCTACGCAAGGGAACACTGAATGCCGCCCCAGCCGAACATGCAGCAGATGCTCAAGCAGGTCCAGAAGATGCAGGCCGACATGGCCAAGGCCCAGGAGGCGCTCAAGGACGAGACGGTCACCGCGGCGGTCGGCGGCGGCATGATCTCGGTCGAGGTCACCGGCGAGCTGGTGATCAAGTCGATCGAGATCAAGCCCGAGGTGATCGACCCCGACGATCCCGAGATGCTGTCTGAGCTGGTCCTCGCCGCCGTCAACGAGGGCATCCGCCAGGCCCAGGAGCTGGCCGCCTCGCGCATGGAGGCGGCCGCCGGTCCGCTGGCCGGTGGCATGGGCGGGCTGGGGCTCCCCGGCTTCTAGCCCGGAGCACGCGTGTCACGTTTGGACGGAATAGCCGTCCGAACGTGACACGGGCCGCGACCCTCGACCATGTCCACCCTTCACGCCCCCCCGCTTCAGCGCCTGATCACCGAGCTGTCCAAGCTGCCCGGCGTGGGTGGGCGCACCGCCCAGCGGCTCGCCTTCCATCTCCTCAAGGCGTCAGAGGCGGACGCCTTCGCCCTGGCCGAGGCGATCCGCGAGGTCAAGCTCAAGATCTCCTTCTGTGACATCTGCTTCAACCTGGCCGAGGGGCCGCGTTGTGTCATCTGCCAGGACACGCGCCGTGACCCGGCGCTGATCTGCGTGGTCGAGGAGCCGGCCGACGTCATCCCCATCGAGCGCACCCACGAATGGGGCGGGCGCTACCACGTGCTGGGGGGCGCGCTGTCACCCATCGACGGGATCGACCCCGAGGATCTCAAGCTGACCGAGCTCTACGCGCGCGTGGCGACGGAGCAGGTGCGCGAGGTCGTGGTGGCGACCAACCCCACCACCACGGGCGAGGCGACCGCCATGCACATCGCCGGCATCCTGCGTGAGCGCAGCCCCGGCGTGCACGTCACCCGCCTGGCCTCCGGCCTGCCGGTCGGGGCCGACCTGGAGTACGCCGACGAGCTCACCCTCGGCCGCGCCTTCGCGGGGCGGCGCGCCCTCTAACCTGCGTCGGGCAATGTCCGGCACCATCGTGATGAAGTTCGGCGGCTCGTCCGTGGCGAGCGCCGAGTTGATCAAGCGCGCGGCCGCGCGGATCGTCGCCCAGCGGGAGGCGGGCAACCGCGTCGTCGCCGTGCTGTCGGCGCGGGGCAAGACGACGGATCAGCTGATCGCCGACGCCCACGAGGTCTCCGCCCACCCGGACCCGCGCGAGCTCGACATGCTGCTGTCCACGGGGGAGCGCCAGAGCTGTGCCCTGTGCGCCATGGTGATCAACGACCTGGGGTACAAGGCGATCTCGCTCACCGGTTCCCAGGCGGGCATCGTCACCGACACGTCCCACACCCGAGCGCGGATCATCGACGTGCGGGCCGACCGCATCCGTGAGGCCCTGGAGGAGGACAAGATCGTTCTGGTCGCCGGCTTCCAGGGGGTCTCCACCTCCCGGGACGTCACCACCCTGGGCCGGGGTGGCTCTGACACCACCGCCGTCGCCCTGGCCGCCGCAGTGGGGGCTGACGTGTGTGAGATCTACACCGACGTCGACGGCGTCTACGCCGCCGATCCCCGCATCGTGCCCGGTGCGCGCAAGCTCCCGGTCGTCTCCTTCGAGGAGATGCTCGAGATGTCCGCCTCGGGCGCCAAGGTGCTGCAACTGCGCAGCGTCGAGTACGCCCGCACCCACGGGGTGCGGATCCACTGCCGTTCCAGCTTCAGCGACGCCCCCGGTACCGTTGTCGTCGGAGAAGAGGAGACCATGGAGAACCCGCTCATCACCGCGGTCGTCCACACGACCCAGGAGGCCCTGATCACGCTGACCGGCGTGCCGGACCGCCCGGGCGCGGCGGCTCAGGTGTTCACCGCGCTGGCCGCCGCCGGCGTCAACGTCGACACCATCGTGCAGAACTCGCCCAAGGGGGAGGGGGTGGAGGCCGAGGTCTCCTTCACGCTGTCAGACGACGACACCCACGCCGCCGAGGCCGCCCTGGCCCCGCTCCAGGCCGAGCTGGGCTTCCGCAGCGAGCTCGATGGTGAGATCGGCAAGGTCTCGATCATCGGCGCCGGCATGCGCTCCCACCCGGGCGTGGCGGCCAAGGTGTTCGAGGTGCTGGCGGCGGAGGAGATCAACATCGAGATCATCCACACCTCCCCGATCAAGATCACCTGCCTGATCCGCGAGAACGCGGTGGAACCCGCCGTGGTCGCGCTGTGCGCCGCGTTCGGGCTGTCGGCGGGCGAGGTCCAGGCCGAGCTGCCGCTGGGGCAGCAGGCGCGATGAGTCCGCGGATCGCCGTCGTCGGTGCCACCGGCGCGGTCGGCACGGTGATGCTCCAGGTCCTCGCCGAGCGGGGCCTGGACGCCGACCTGGTGCTGCTGGCCACCGAGCGCTCGGCCGGCAAGGTCATCGACGGTCACACCGTGGTCGCGCTGAACGACGCCGCGGACCTGACGGGGATCGACATCGCGCTGTTCTCCGCCGGGGCCTCCACCTCCCGTGAGTGGGCCCCGCGGTTCGTGGCCGCCGGCGCCACGGTGATCGACAACTCCTCCGCATTCCGCCGCGACCCGGAGATTCCCCTGGTGGTGTCCGAGGTCAACCCCCACGCGCTGGAGCGGCACCGCGGGATCATCGCCAACCCGAACTGCTCGACCATGCAGCTGATGGTGGCGCTGGCTCCGATCCACCGGGCGGCGCGCATCGAGCGCCTGGTCGTCTCCACCTACCAGTCGGTGTCGGGGACCGGCCACAAGGCGCTGCAGGCCCTGGATCATGAGACCGCCGCCGGCATGGCGCATGCGCCGTGGCCCACGCCCGAGGTCTATCCCGACACCATCGCCTTCAACGTGATCGGGGCAGCGGGCAACTTCGTCGACGGCGACGACCACACCGACGAGGAGCGCAAGATGCAGTTCGAGACGCTCAAGATCCTCGAGGATCCGGAGATCGGCGTCGCGGTCACCTGCGTGCGGGTGCCGGTGCGGATCGGGCATTCTGAAGTCGTCAACGTCCAGACGCGGGACGCGTTGTCGATCGAGGCCGTGCACGCGCTGCTGGCCGGCGCCCCCGGCGTGATCCTCGAGGATGTCCCCTCACCGCTGCGCGCCGAGGGGCGCGATGAGGTGTTCGTCGGCCGGGTCCGCGACGATCCCTCGCACCCCCGGGCCTTCTCGATGTTCGTGGTCGCCGACAACCTGCGCAAGGGCGCGGCGACCAACGCGGTTCAGATCGCCCAGGAGCTGATCAAGCGCGGCCTGACGTCGCCCGCAGCTCCCGCCGCGTCCTGACGCCGAGCTTGCGGTAGACGCGCCGGGCGTGGGTGCGCACGGTCTCGATCCCCACGTGGAGCTCGAGCGCGATCTCGGCGTTGGAGCAGCCGCGTTGGAGCAGGGCGAGCACCTCGGCCTCGCGCGGGGTGAGCAGCTCGGGTCCGGACTGGGGGATGCTGTCACCGGGGGTCAGGGTGGCGGCCGGCAGCACCTGCAGGCCGCGGGAGGCGAGGTGGATGGCGTGCAGCACATCCCGGGCCTCGGTGTGCTTGGCCAGGCAGGCGTTCGCGCCGAAGGACAGCAGCTGGCGGCACTCGCCCGGGTCGGGGCGGTTCGCCAGCACCAGCAGGCGGGTGTCGGGGAAGCGGCGGTGGAGGTCGCGCAGCTCGGTGGCCGAGGCGAGGGAGCCGAAGTTGATCACCGCCACGCGTGGCGCCCGGGCGGCAATGACTTCGGCCAGCTCGGCATGGGTGACGTCTTCGGCCACCAGCTCGAGCGTCGGGTCACCCGCGATGAGCACCCGCAGGCCGAGCCCGATGATGTCCTCGAACTGGGCCAGCAGCACCGACACGGGGGGGCGGCTGGGGCTGAGGTGGGTGTCGAGGCTCCCGCTGATGCTGTGAGAGCCTAGCGCGAAACGGGTGACCCGGGTGTCACCCGTCCGGGGTCACCCGGTCTACCCCAAGATCCCCCGGTTCAGGGGACGTATCTGATCTGCCGACAGGGGACTATGTGTCCTCGGCAGCGAGGGCAGCTGTCACACCACAATCTTCCATAGGGACGGTTCAGGGGTAGTCAGAGGAGGCGAGGCGC
>CAZZVR010000246.1:0-5387 GCA_964657595.1 Burkholderia sp. PAMC 26561
CGACATCAGCGCCGACTGGGGCGTCGCGCGGAGTCGCTCGCGGTCCTCCGCCGGCAAATGGCAGGCGTCGAGGTGTCCGTCCCCGAAGCGGTCGACCAGCGGCGGCATGGTCGCGCACGGCTCGAAGCGGTGGGGACAGCGGGAGGCGAAGACGCACTCCCCCGCGGTGGCCGGCCAGTCGGCCGGGCGCGGGGGGACGGTGGCCAGCCGGGTGAGCCGGGGGCGGTCCAGGCGCGGGATCGAGGCGAGCAGCCCCCACGTGTAGGGGTGGCGCGGAGCGGCGAACAGCGCCGGGGTCGGGGCGGCCTCGACGATCTTCCCGCCGTACATCACGAGCACCCGGTCGGCCATCTCGGCGATCACCCCCATGTCATGGGTGATGAGCAGGACCGAGGAGCCGTGCTCGGAGCCGAGGCGGCGGATGAGGTCGAGGATCTGGGCCTGGATGGTCACATCCAGCGCCGTGGTCGGCTCGTCGGCCACCAGCACGCTCGGGTCACAGGACAGGGCGAGGGCGATCATCACCCGCTGGCGCATCCCGCCCGACAGCTCATGCGGGTAGTCGCGCACCCGCCGCTCGGGGTCGGGCAGCCCGACCGCACGCAGCAGCGCCACCGCCTGGGCCTCAGCCTCGGCGTCACTGACCTCGCGGTGGGCCTGGATCTGCTCGGCCAGCTGCCAACCGATCCGGTAGACCGGGTTCAGCGCGGTCATCGGGTCCTGGAACACCACGGCGATCTCCTGACCCCGTACGTGGCGCAGCTCGCTCCCCGACAGCCCGAGCAGCTCGCGCTCACCCAGGCGGACCGACCCGGTCACCTCCGCGTTGGGCCCGAGCAGCCCGACGATGCCCATCACCGTGGCGCTCTTGCCCGACCCCGACTCCCCGACGATGCCGAGCACCTCATCCGCCGCCAGGTCGAAGCTGACCCCGCTGACCGCCTGGGTGGCCCCGCTGTCGCCCACAAAGCGCACCGACAGGTCCCGCACGCTGAGCAGCGGCTCACTCATCGCGCCCGGATCCGTGGGTCGAGCCGGGCATACAGGACGTCGACGAGCGCGTTGATGAGGACGACGAAGAAGCCGCCGTAGAGCACGGTGGCCATGATCACCGGCAGGTCGAGGGTCTGCAGTGACTGGTAGGTGAGCTGGCCGATGCCCGGCAGCCCGAACACCACCTCGACGAGCAGGGCCCCGCCGCCCACCAGGGCGGCGAAGTCGAGCCCGAACACGCTGATGACCCCGATGACCGAGGTCCGCAGGACGTGGCGGACCATGACGCGTCGCTCCGAGATCCCCTTGGCCCGGGCGGTGCGCACGAAGTCCATCGCCTGGGTCTCGGAGATCGCCGCGCGGAGGATGCGCGCGTAGAGGCCGATGTACAGGGTGGCCAGGACCAGCCAGGGGACGACGAGGTGGCGGAACCACAGCAGCGGGTCGGTGGTGAGCGACGTGTAGCCCAGCGGCGGGATCCAGGAGAACAGGAAGAAGCTGTGCCAGCGGTCCTGGGTGAACAGGTTGACCACCTCACCGAGCCAGAACACCGGCATCGAGATGCCGACGAGCGCCACCACCATGAGCACGCGGTCCCATACCGAGCCCCGCCACACCGCGGCGGCCACCCCGAGCGCCACGCTGGCGAGGATCCAGATCACCGAGGCGCCGAGGACGAGCGAGAGGGTGACCGGCGCCGCGGCGGCGATCTCGGGGATGACCTTGACCCCGCTGTTGGTGTAGGACTTCAGGTCCCGGTCGACGAGCAGGTGTTTCATCATCTCCAGGTAGCGCACCGGCAGCGGACGGTTGAGGCCGAAGTCGCGGCGGATGGCCAGGAGGGTGGCCGGGCTGGGATCCTTGCCCGCCAGCTGACGCGCCGGGTCGATCCCGGGGGTGGCGAAGAAGATGAGGAACACGATGATGCTGAGGCCGAACATGACCAGGGCCGCTGACGCGAAGCGGCGGACCGTGAAGGCGATCACGTGCCGCTCACCGTCTGGGGCGCGGCAGCGGTGCCTGCGGATCCCCGCCGCCGGCGCCGGCGCAGGTCCCGGCGGGTCGGCAGCCCGCCCCGGGGGTCGATGGCGTCGCGGACCCCGTCGCCGAGCACGTTGAGTGACACCACGATGAGCACGATGAGCAGGCCCGGCGCGATCGACACCCAGGGGCGGGTGTAGAGCAGGTTCTGGCCGTCGCTGACCATCGTGCCCAGGCTCGCCTGCGGGGCCTGCACGCCGATGGACAGGTAGGAGAGTGAGGACTCGGTGAGGATGTCGGTGGCCACGAGCAGCGGGAAGAAGACGATCACCAGGGGCAGGACGTTGGGGAGCATCTCCCCCAGGACCAGGCGCCACCACGAGGCGCCCTGGGCGACGGCGGCCTGCATGAACTCGGCGTCGCGCGCGGCGATCACCTGCCCCCGCACCGGCCGCGCGAGGTAGGGGATGTAGACGCCGCCGATGATGAGGATCGGCAGCAACAGGCTGTTGGCGCTGATGTGCACCGGTCCGACGTGCAGGCCCTGGAGCAGCAGCACCGTCGACAGGCAGACGGCCAGGAGGTAGACCGGGAAGGCCCAGAGCAGGTCGAGCAGCCGCGAGAGGACGCCGTCCACGATCCCCCCGGCCATCCCGGCGATCAGCCCCACGGCGGTGCCCACGACTGCGGTGAGCAGTCCGGCGGCGAAGCCGGCCAGCAAGGAGATCCGCGCGGCGGCGAGCAGCCGCGCGGCCACGTCGCGGCCCTGGGAGTCGGCGCCGAGGAAGTACCGCCCGGCGAAGGTCGGGCCGATCGGCTCGGTGCCCAGGCCACTCGCATTGGCGCCGATCACCGGCACGGTCTTGCCACCCACCACGGTGGTACCGGCCAGATTGGAGACCAGCGGATTGGTGTGGGCGACGCTCGAGGCATACACCGGGGCGAGCAAGCAGGCGACGATGATCAGCCCGAGCACGATGGCGGCCCCCAGCGCGCCCCGGTTGCGCAGCAGACGCCGGGCGGCCAGCGCCGCCGGGCTACGCGGCCCGGCGGCGACCTTCAGCGGTGCCGGATCGACCGCGACCTGATCCAGCAGGCTCACTTCACCCACGCCTGGTCGATGATGAAGCGGCCGGTCACCGACGGGTTGAACTGGAAGTTCCCCACCCGCTTGGACACCAGGTCGAGCTTGTTGGCGACGAACAGCGCCACCTCCGGGGCCTGGTCGGTGGTCGCGCGGTCGATCTTGGCCCACAGCGGGTTGGCGGCGCTCGGGTCGCGTTCCTGCACGGTGAGGGCGTGGGCGGTCATCTTCTGGATCGTCGGGTCACAGAACTCCGACAGGTTGGGGCTGGCCGTGGTGCCGGGATGGAACCCGGCACAGCCGACCGACACGTTGAGGAAGTCGCTGGCGGCGTTGTAGTCCGGGGACCAGTAGGACAGCGAGATCTGGGGCTTGTTGCGCGAGTCCTGGACGTAGGGGTACTCGACTGACGGGGTCAGGGTCTTCAGCGAGGCGTGGTAGCCGAGCTGGTCGAGCAGCGAGACGAAGTACAGCGAGATGTTCTTGGAGGTGTCATCGGGCAGGCTGTCGACGGTGACCGACTGTCCGCTGGTGTGGGAGGCGGCGATCAGCGCCTTGGCCTTGGCCAGGTCCGGGGCGCTCCAGCGGCCGCTGCCGGGGTTGGCGGTGTAGGGGCAGTAGCGGCTGTAGGCGGGGAAGGTCGGCGGGAGGATCTGACAGGTCGGCTGCGCCAGGCGGGTGCCGCCGAACAGGCCGACGATCGCCGCCCGGTTGACCGCGTAGTTGAGCGCCTGGCGGACCTTGAGGTTGTTGAACGGCGCCACCCGCGTGTTCATCGCCATGTAGTAGACCTGGGTCGTCGGGTTGATGTGGATCTGGGAGGCGTAGGTGCTGGCGAGGCTGCCAAGCCGGTCACTCGGGGGCGTGTCGTACATCCAGTCGGCCTCCCCCTTCTCCACCTCGGTCGTCGCGTCCTCGATCGGCAGTCCGATCTGCAGGACCATCCGGTTCGGGTAGCCGTCGGGCTGGGCCTGGGCTGACCACTGGTGGAAGTCGGGGTTGCGGACGAACACCATCTGCTGGTTGGGCTGGTACTTCTGAATCTCGTAGGGGCCGGTGGCCGGCAGCGGGTGGGTGCCGGTGTCCTGGGCCGGGGTGCCGGCCGGCAGCACGTCGGCAAAGGGCAGGGTCAGCTCCTGGAGGAAGTTCGGGTCCGGCTGGGTGAGATGGAAGGTCACCGTGTAGGCGGAGGCGTTGGCCACGACCCCCTGGGCGAGAGTGCACGTCTTGGGCGTGGTCTCACACGCGCTGGCCCCGACGATCGCGGAGTAGAAGGTCGTGCCGGGCCCCGGGATCTTGAATTCGCGCACCAGGCTGGCGCGGACGTCGGCGGGGGTGACCGGCGCACCGGTGGAGAAGCGGATGCCCCGGCGCAGGTGGAACACGTAGGTCCGCCCGCCGTCAGTGGGGGTGGGGATGGCGCTGGCGAGGTCGGGGACCAGGTCGTTGCCCCGGACGCCGCCGACCTGGCGGTAGCCGACCAGGCCGTCGTTGGTCATGCGCAGCAGGAACCAGTTGGGGTCATAGTCGACGGCCGGGTCGATGGATGAGCCGACCCCGTTCCACAGCATGGTCAGGGTCCCGCCGCGGTGGGGTGAGTTCTTCGGCGCGCCCGGGGCGACGGCGCTCGTATCGGTGCTGGCACTGGCACCGGTGCTGGATCCGCCCGTGGTGCCGGTGCTCGCGGAGGTGCCGCCACAGGCGGCCAGGGCCAGGGCACTCAGGCCGCCGGCGGCGATCGCGGTCAATCGAGTTCTCATGGGGTCTCCAGGACGTCGCGGTGCAGGGCGTGGGTCATTGCGGACAAGCGGTCCTCCAGGGTTGACTGGACCTGGAGGCGGTGGCGCTCGAGGGAGGCGGTGAGCCATTCCCCGACCGGACGGGCGCCGGATTCGCCGCGCAGGCTGCTCAGTTCCGCCCACAGGTCGGGGCAGGCGGTGAGGTGGGAGGCGCCGGCCCAGTGCAGGTCGGGTGCGGCGGGGTCACGCCGCGCGAGGTGGGTGGCGAAGGCGCCCGCGGACAGGTGGCGCGTCAGGCGGTTGCTCCCCACCGCCTCCAGCGCCCGCACGACCTCGGCGCTCTCACCGGCCGCCAGGGCGGCGAGGGCCCGCTCGAGCTGGGCGAGGTCGCGCGCGGCCTGAGTGTGGGGGTAGGCGGTGTCACCGTGGGCGTCGAGGGCACACAAGCCCCGGCCGACGGCGGAGAAGGCGCCGCGTCCGGCGCGGCGTCCGTGGCGCTCGGCGGCGGCCAGAAGCTCCCCGGTGTCCTGTCCACCGAGCTCGGCGATGGCGCGCTTGACGCGCTCGCGCTCCGCCTCCTGCTCGCGCCG
>CAZZVR010000247.1:0-5334 GCA_964657595.1 Burkholderia sp. PAMC 26561
TGCCGCCCGGTCATGGTCGCGGGGAGCTCAGAGCTCCACGTAGCGAGCGCGAACCCCGGGCAGTCTCGACTGCTGCCAATCACCGGTCACCAGCTCCAGCCCGTGGGCGACTGCCGTCGCAGCTATCCACAGGTCGTTTGTGGGCTGGCGACCAACGGCAGCTCTCAACGTCGCGTATGCATCAGCGACCTCAGGACCGACGGCCAGGACGCTGGCATTCTCGACAATTCCTGTGAGACGCGAAAGCCGCTCCCGTCTCAACTGTCCATTGGCGGCGGCGAGCACTCCGACCTGAAGCTCGCCGATGCTGACCACGCTGACAGCGAGACCCTCGCGGGCATCGATCGCCCCGTTCGCGACGAGCAGGCTCGTATCGGGGAGGATCACTCCGTCGGGGCGCCAGGGTTGCGCTCGGCCGCGCGCATGTCACTCAGCTCGGCGGCCCAGGCTGGATCAACCGGTGTGGCGGCGATGATCTCGTCAAGCGACATCGCAGGGCGCTTCTCCAGCGGACGCAGCTCCGCGACGGGGCGGCCGTTGACGGTCACCGTAAATGTCTCGCCCGCCTCAGCCCGGCGCAGGACGGATGCGATGTCGTTCCTCAGCTCGCGTTGGGGAATTGTCGGCACGTGGCTCAATGTAGCAATGTGCTACGCCTTGCGAACGGCTCAGTCGTGCGGGGCGACGACGAGCAGGGTGGCGTCGTCGCGCAGCGGCTCGGGTGAGGCGCCGACGACGGCGTCCTGGAGCCCCCGGACCATCATCGCCGCCGAGCAGGCGCCAAGCTCGGTCAGCGCCCGGTGCAGGCCGTCCTCGCCAAAGCGTCCCCCGTCGGCCGTCGCGCGTTCACTGAGACCGTCGGAGTAGAACAACAGGCGGTCCCCGGGCCCTACCTCGGTGCTGAGCACCGGGAAGCTGCGCCCGCCGAAGCGCATGCCGAGGGGATAGGTGCGCTCGCCGTCGAGCTCGCTGACCTGCCCGTCGGCGCGCAGCAGCAGTGGCGTGGGGTGGCCGCAGTTGATCCAGCGCAGCCGGGCGTCGACCGGATTCCAGGACGCGATCACCGCCGTCAGGTAGCGGTGCGTGTCCAGAGACACCATCGCCTCATGGGTGAGCCGGGCGGTCTCCACCAGCCCGGCCCCGGCCCGGCGGGCCGACCGCATGGCACCGACGGCGAGCGAGGACAGAGCGGCGGCGGAGTTGCCCTTGCCGGCCGCGTCGGCGACGACTAGCCACAGCCCGTCGGCGTTGCTGGCGTAGTCGAAGAAATCCCCGCCCGCGTCGTAGCCGGGCAGCACCCCACCGGCGATGTCGGCCCCCTCGACCCGGGCGATCCGGGGGGGCAGCAGGTTCTGCTGGATCTCCGCCGCCGGAGTGGTCTCCTTGCGCCGCCGAGTGGCGTGGACCGCGTCGGTGTAGCCCGAGCTGAGCTCCAGCGCCAGCGCGGCATGGGCGGCGAACTCCGCCAGATCCTCGGTGGGGTCGCCGTGGGCGAGCAGGAAGCCCATCACCCGGTCACGCACCGCCAGGGGCCAGAGACGGCTCGGTTCGACCAGGTCGCCGACCAGGTCGCGCAGGCGCCCCAGCGCCTCGGGGATGATCTCGGGGCCGACCCCGACGGGCGCACGGATGCGCAGGGGGAACGCCTCGCTGTCCCCGGCCAGGCGCAGGGCCAGCACCCCCTCGACGTCGAGCACGTAGACGGCGACCGGACAGCCCGCCGCCTCGGAGGCGAGCTCGGCGATCCGCGTGGGAACGCGGTGGGGGACCGTCTGATTGAGACGCTCCATCGCGTCGGTGTGCTCGCGCTCCATGTCGAGCACAACATAAGGCCTGGGGCGCTAGCGAACCTCGATCTCGGCCGGTTCGGCGCGCTGACCCGGCGCACCCGACGCGGCCGGGTGGGCGCTGCGCCGGGGGCGCGACGCGGTGGCCGTGGCCTGGATGTCGGGGCGGGCGACCGCCAGGTAGACCACCAGGGCGAGCGTGACCGCGCCGAACAGCGCCGCGGTGGTGCCGTTGCCCAGGTTGATGCCGGAGAGGCTCGACGGCTTGGAGATCCAGTCGGAGAAGGACGCGCCGAGCGGCCGGGTGACGATGTAGGCCATCCAGAACGCCACGATGCTGTTGAGCCCCAGGCGCCACCAGGCCAGCGCGGGGATGAGGATGATGGCGAAGAAGAGGATCCCGGAGGAGAAGTAGCCCAGGTTGAGTGAGGCGGCGGTGAAGTCGCCCAGCGCGGTGCCGAGGGCGAAGGTGGAGAACACCACGGCCCAGTAGAAGCCCTCGCGCCGCTGGGTGGTGATGCTGTGGATCGACAGGGTCCCCTCGCTGCGCTGCCAGGCCCAGAACACCCCGCCGAGGATGACCGCCCACAGCAGCGTCGTGCCGATGTAGGGGATGTGCACGTCGAGGTGGAGGAAGTCGGCGAAGCCACACCCTGAGGTGGCGATCGCGTAGGCGAGGAACCAGTAGGCGAGGGCCCGGTAGCGCCGGGTCCCGAACTGCAGGGCGAGGCCGACCACGAAGATGAGCACCTCGACGCCGCCGCCTCCGACGTTCCCGTAGTTCTTGAGCCAGTCCGAGGTCACCTCGCCCCCGGCGGTGGTGAGCAGCTTGACGATCCAGAAGATGGCGAGGATCTCCGGCACCTTGACGGCGACGGGCGCGGGGAAGTACCGGCCGACGAGGGGAATCTGGTCGCGCGCGGCGGCGCTGCCCCGGAGGGCGTCTGGGTTCGAGGCGGGCATCGTTGGCGACGGTAGGGGCGCGCCAGGCCCCGCGCAACTGACCTGAGAATGATCTTCGCCCCGGCCAACTCCCCCTGAGGTCGCAGGCACGAGGTGCCATGCTCGGAGGTGTGCATCGCCATCACTGGCAGCGGATCGGGCACGGTGGGGCCAGCGCGCTGGTCCCGGCCAACACGTTGGCGTCCTTCGACGCCGCCGTCGAGGTTGGGGTGGACATGGTCGAGTTCGACGTGCGCGCCTACCGCGGCGAGCTGATCCTCGCCCACACCATCTTCGACGCGCGCCGGCGCCCGTGCGTGCACCTGTCCGCCGCGCTCGCCCACCTCGCCGCACCGCGCTTCGACGGCGTCGGCATCAACCTCGACGTCAAGCACGTCGGCGTCGAGGCGGCCCTGCTCGAGGCCCTCGGCCACGCCGGGTTGCTGCAGCGCGCGCTGGTCTCCTCCCAGGTCACCGAGGTCCTCGACCGTGTGCGCGCGCTCGAGCCGGCGGTCCTGACCGGGATCTCGGTGGGGGGTCGCGTCGCCCGGGCCAGCCAGCGCTGGCGTGACTGGCGCGCGGAGGTGCTCGACGGTCTCAGCACCCGGCGCTGGGATGCGCTGATGGCCCAGCACCGGCTCGTCGACGCCGGGCTGGTGGCGGACGTGATGGCGCGTGACGGCTCCCTGTACGCCTGGACGGTGAACGAGCGCGGCGTGATCGACGCGCTGCTCGGGCTCGGCGTCCACGGCGTCACCACCGCGGATCCGCGCCTCTTCGCCCTGACATGATCGAGGCGTGTCGCACGCGAGCGTCTCTCACCTCGGATATGCCCACCCCGGCGGCGAACCGCTGTTCAGCGACGTCTCCTTCAAGGTCAGCCCCGGCGCGCACGTCGGACTGGTCGGGGCCAACGGGGTCGGCAAGTCGACCCTGCTGAAGATCCTCGCCGGGGTGCTGGCGAGCACCGAGGGGGAGGCCAACCACGGGGGTAGCCTCGCCTACATGGCCCAGGACGTCGGGGTCGACGGCCAGAGCCAGAGTGTGCGGGAGCTGCTGCTCGGCCTGGCGCCAGCCCCGTTGCGCGACGCCGGCGAGCGGGTCATCGCCGCTGAGCGGCGGCTGAGCGAAGGTGAGGACGCCAGCGCCGGGATGGCGCTGGGGGAGGCCATCGGTGACTGGTCCGCCCTGGGCGGCTATGAGCTCGAGGCCCAGTGGGACGTGTCGTGCCGACGCATCGTCCGGGCCGGCTTCGACGCGGTGGCTGACCGCCCGGCCCAGACCCTGTCGGGCGGAGAGCGCAAACAGCTCGTCCTCGACGTGCTGCTGCGCTCTGACGCCGAGCTGCTGCTGCTCGATGAGCCCGACAACTTCCTCGACGTGCCGGCCAAGCTCGCCCTCGAGCGGCACGTGCGCGAGTCACGCAAGACCATTCTGATGATCTCCCACGACCGGGACGTGCTGGCGGGATCAGTCGGGTCGATCATCACCCTCGAGGGCCACGGCGCCTGGGTGCACGGAGGTTCCTACGCGAGCTACCCCGAGGCCCGCCGGGCCCGCCAGGCCCGCCTGGGTGACGCGGTCAAGCGCTGGCACGATGAGGAGAAGCGCCTGCGCGAGCAGACGCGGATCTGGAAGGAGCGGGCGCGGTTCTCCCCCGACCTGGCCAACCGGGCTGCGGCGATGGAGACGCGCTGGAAGCGCTTCCGCGCGCCCGGTCCGCCGCCGGCACCGGTGAGTGACCGGCCCATCAGCGTCCGCATCCGCGGCGGGGACTCCGCACGGATCGTGCTCGCCCTCGACGGCCTGGGCATCCGCGCCCCCTCCGGTGAGCGCCTGGTCGCGCCCTTCAGCGACGAGGTCCACTACGGCGAGCGGGTCGGCGTGATCGGCCCCAACGGGTCGGGCAAGTCCGCTCTCATGCAGGTGCTGGCGGGCGAGCAGGCTCCCCATGACGGCCGCCGGGTACTCGGCGCGCGCGTGTCACCCGGGTTCTTCACCCAGCTCCAGACCCGCGCGGACTTCCTCGCCGCCGACGTCCTCGACATCGTGCTGTCACACGTCAACGGCGTGCAACCGGCCATGTCCGCGCTCGCGCGCTACGGACTCGTCGACGCGGCGCGCCGGCCCTACAGCGTGCTGTCGGGTGGTGAGAAGGCGCGGTTGGAGATCCTCATCCTCGAGCTCGAGGGACACAACCTGCTGCTGCTCGACGAGCCGACCGACAACCTCGACATCGACTCCTCCGAGGCGCTGGAGACGGCGCTGGAGGGGTTCAGTGGGACGGTCGTCACCGTCTCCCACGACCGGGCGTTCCTGCGCCGACTCGACCGCTTCCTCATGGTGGGTCACGACGGCAGCGTGCTCGCGCTGCCGGAATACGACGCGGCGCTGGAGGCTCTGCTCGACCCTGAGCGGGCCGGCGACGTGCGGCTCGCCAAGGCCCTGTCCTGAGCTAAGGTCCCGGGCCGGAGAGAAACGCGTTTGCGGCGGCAGGGGTGTCGGCCGGGGGCGCGATGAGCGGGAGGCAGACATGCTGAGGACGTTGTCGAGGTTGGGTGCGCTGGGTCTCCTGCTGTGCGCCACGGCGCTGCTCGCGGTGACC
>CAZZVR010000248.1:0-1338 GCA_964657595.1 Burkholderia sp. PAMC 26561
GCGCGGCGCTCATCTACGACGAGGTGCAGACCGGCATGGGCCGCACCGGCACCGTCTGGGCCTATCAGGCCGGCCCGGTGGTGCCCGACGCGCTCACCTCGGCCAAGGGGCTGGGGGGCGGGGTGCCGATCGGCGCGCTGATCACCGGCCCGCGCCTGGCCGACACCTTAGGACCCGGGGACCACGGATCGACCTTCGCGGGCGGCCCGCTGATCTGCGCCGCCGCGCTCGAGGCCCTGGCGATCTGCAGCGATCCGGCGCTCCTGACATCGGTCACCGAGCTCGGTGAGCGGCTGTCCGGCACGCTCACCGAGCTCCCCCACGTGGTGGAGGTGCGCGGCCGGGGCCTGATGATCGGCGTGGAACTCGACCTCGACGCCGTCGACCTGGCCCGCCGCGCGCTGCTGGAGCAGCGCCTCGTGGTCAACGCCACCGGGCCCTCGACGCTGCGCCTGGAGCCCCCGCTGACCGTCACGGCCGCCGAGATCGATGAGGCGGTCGCGCGGCTGGGGAGGCTGCTGGGGTGACGTATGAGTTCATCGCCGAGCCGGGCGGGTCCCGGCAGGCGATCGAGGCGGCGCTGGAGGGCGACTTCACCCTCCGGCGCATCTCCGCGGGCGTCACCCAGCTGACCTTCTATGACACCTTCGACGCGCTGCTGCGTGCCGAGGGCATGACCGTGGCGGTGGCCAGCGAGGCTGAGATCCCCGCCGCCGCGCGGAGCATCGCCGGCTCCCGCGCCCTGCTGCCCCTGGCCCAGCTGTCGGTTCGCTCCGAGACGCTGGCGCTGCTGGACGAGCTCGACAAGACGGTGCTGCGGATGGAGCTGCTGGAGCCCGCGGGGTTGACGCCGCGGGTCATCCTGCATGAGCTGCGCGGATATGAGGACGCGCTCGCGCGGGTCAGCTCGGCGCTGGCGCTCAGCGCTGCGCGCACCAGCCTGCGCGACGAGGCGATCGCTGCCGCCGGGGGACGCCCCGAGGGCGTCAGCGCCAAGGTCCGCGTCGAGCTGGACCCCGAGCAGCGGGCCGACGCCGCCGTGACCGCGGTGCTCGAGGCGCTGTGGGAGGTCATCGACGCGAACTTCGCCCACACCATCGCCGGCACCGACATCGAGTTCCTCCATGACCTGCGCGTCTGCGTGCGTAAGACCCGGGCGGTGCTCAAGGAGCTGAAGGGGGTGTTCCCCGCCGGGCCCCTGGCGCACTGGCGCGCGGAGTTCCGCTGGCTCCAGCAGGTCACCGGCGACACGCGTGATCTCGACGTCTACCTCGAGGACTGGGACGACCTGGTCGGGCTGGTGGGCGAGGACGACCGCGGCGCCCTGGAGCCGCTCAA
>CAZZVR010000248.1:1357-5318 GCA_964657595.1 Burkholderia sp. PAMC 26561
CCTCCTGGCCGCCCTGACCAGCCTACCCACGGGGGACCGGCCGGATGCGGAGGCGACGATCGACGCCGTCGCCGGGGCGCGCATCGCCAAGGTGTATCGCCAGATGGTCAAGCTGGGGGGCGCCATCGACGACGACTCACCGGGGGAGGACTACCACGAGCTGCGCAAGCAGGGCAAGGAGCTGCGCTACCTGCTCGAGCTGTTCGGAGCGCCCCTGCACGACCCCCAGGTGGTCAAGCCGATGGTCAAGGCGCTCAAGGACCTCCAGGACGTGCTCGGCCGCCACCAGGACCGGGAGATCCAGGGCGCCAGCCTGCGGCAGCTGGCCGACGTCGTCGCCGGGCTGCCCGGTGGCCCCGAGGCGCTGATCGCC
This sequence comes from Burkholderia sp. PAMC 26561, assembly GCA_964657595.1. Classification (GTDB taxonomy): domain Bacteria; phylum Actinomycetota; class Thermoleophilia; order Solirubrobacterales; family Solirubrobacteraceae; genus Palsa-465. The sequence continues at coordinate 1,731 of CAZZVR010000248.1, forward strand.
ATGGGCGTCCTGGTGCGTGCCCTGGGTGCCGATGAACGCGCTGCCCGGCGCGAGTTCGCCGAGGCGTTCGCGGCGTTCAGCGCGCCGGAGCAGCGCCGTCTCGTCAAGACGACGTTCGGTCGCTGATGGCCACCGTCCTGGCCACCTACAACATCAAGGGCGGGGTGGGTAAGACCTCGGCCGCGGTCAACCTCGCCTACCTGGCCGCACGCGACGGCCACCGCACGCTGCTGTGGGATCTCGATCCCCAGGCCGCCTCGACCTACCTGTTCCGGATCCGTCCGTCGGTGCGCGGCGGCTCCGATGACCTGATCAACCGGCGCACCCCGGTGGCGGCGCAGATCAAGGCGACCGACCATGACCGGCTCGACCTGCTGCCCGCCGACTTCTCCTACCGCCACATGGACCTGGCCCTGGACTCCTTCAAGCATCCCACCCGGCGCCTGGGCAAGGTGCTCGAGCCGCTGGAGGACGAGTACGACCTGATCTTCCTCGACTGTCCGCCGTCGGTGTCGCTGGTATCGGAGTCGGTGTTCGAGACCGCTGACGCACTGCTCGTGCCGATCATCCCCGCCACCCTGTCCTCGCGTACCTTCGAGCAGCTCTCCGAGCTCGCCCGCGAGGGGGAGGAGGGGCCGCTGGTGTTCGCCTTCTTCTCCATGGTCGAGGTCCGCAAGGCGCTGCATCGCCAGGTGATGGCCCGCCTGCGCGCGATGCACCACGTGACGATGCTCGGCGCGGCGATCCCGTCCTCGGAGGATGTCGAGCGCATGGGCGAGGAACGCGACCCCGTCTCCGCCTATGCACCGGCGTCAGTGGCGGCCATGGCCTACGAGGCCCTGTGGTGGGACCTGCGCCGCCGGTTACGCGCCGCCGATCTCGTCGACTAGCGCACCCGGCGTCGACTCTGAGAAGCTGAGCCCGAGATGAGCACATCCTCTGACGAGATCCTCAACCAGCGACGGCTGCGCGCAGCGGAGATCGCCCTGGAGACCGCCCGGCGCCGGCGCTTTGAGACCGACGAGACGGTGTGGGCGCTGCAGTCGCGGGTGCGCGACGCCGAGGCGGCGCTCGCCGACGCACTGGCCGCGGGTGAGGTGGACCGCGCGAGCGCCCGGGCCGACGTCGAGGTCGCCCGCCGCGCCCAGCGGGTGGCCGAGCAGGCGCTCGTGGACGAGCGCCGGCGCCGTCAGGAGGTCGAACGCCAGCTGGCCGAGGTGGGTCGCGACACCGTGCTGGCCGCCCAGCTCGAGCGTCAGCTGGCCGCTGAACGGCGGATCCGCGAGCTCGAGGCCGAGCAGGAGCTCGTGCTCCGGCGCGCGGCGGAGTTTGAGTACGGTGTCCGCATGGCCGCCTTCGATGCCCTCAAGCTCGTGCGCGACCTGGTCGACCGGGTCGGATCGGTCCTGCCCCACGTCAGACTGCCGCTGCCCGAGCTGGGGCGGGGGGACCCCGAGACCGGGACCGGCGCGGAGGCCTCGGCGCCCGCGGGGCAGACCATGGAGTCCGGGTTCAGCGCCGTGCATCCGTCGCCCAGCGGACTCGACTCCGAGCGTCTCGACGCGGCGCTGGAGCGTCTGCGCGCCAGCACGCCGCCGCCGGCTGACCCCGAATAGGACTTTCTCGCATCTAGCGGCGAGACCGCGGTGCTCGGGCCTTTAGTCCATCCGGTCCGGCACCTAATCTGGACGGCCCGGATGAGTCACACCTGCGCCCACCTCCACGTCCATTCCGAGTACTCGCTGCTCGACGGTGCGAACAAGATCGACAAGCTCGCCGAGCGTGCCGCCGCCTTTGGTCAGCCCGCCCTGGCGCTGACCGACCACGGCGTCATGAACGGCGCGGTCGAGCTGTATGAGGCGGCCAGGAAGCACGGCATCAAGCCGATTCAGGGCTGCGAGGTCTACGTCACCAACGACCATCGCGAGAAGGGCAAGCGCCACCACCTCACGCTGATCGCCGAGACCCCCGAGGGCTACCGCAACCTGGTCAAGCTGTGCTCAGCCGGCTTCCTCCAGGGGCTCCAGCGCGGCTTCCCCACCGTGGACGCGGGCCTCATGGCGAAGTACAGCGAGGGGATCATCGCCCTGACCGGGTGTCTCGCCTCGAAGTTCACCTCGGCGCTGGTCGACGACCGGATCGACGCGGCGCGCGCCACCGCGGATGAGCTCATCCAGATCTACGGGCCCGAGGACGTCTACTTCGAGATCCAGCAGAACGGGATCCCCGAGCAGAACAAGGCCAACGAGGGGATCATCAAGCTCGCCAAGGAGTTCGGGCGCCCGCTGGTGGGGACCGGTGATGTCCACTACCTGCGCAAGGAGGACTTCGACAACCACGCCGCGCTGCTGTGCGTGCAGACCAAGTCGACGTTGGCCAACCCCAAGTTCACCTTCTCGGCCAACGAGTTCTACCTCCAGTCCACGGAGGAGATGAACGACAAGTTCGGTCCCTGGCCCGAGGCGCTGGAGTCGACGCTGGAGATCGCCGAACGCTGCAACGTGGAGATCGAGCTCGGCAAGCAGCTGATCCCGACGTTCGAGTGCCCCGACGGGATGGTCGAGCGCGAGTTCCTGCACAAGCTCGTCGACGCGGGCCTGATCGAGCGCTACGGCGACCCGGTCCCCGCGCCCGCGCGTGAGCGGGCCGACTATGAGCTCGGGGTCATCGACCGGATGGGTTACTCAGGGTACTTCCTCATCGTCTGGGACTTCATCAACTGGTCCCGCAACCACGGCATCTCGGTCGGCCCGGGCCGTGGTTCGGCGGCCGGCTCGATCGTCTCCTACACGACGGGCATCACCGATCTCGATCCGCTGCGCTATGACCTCCTGTTCGAGCGCTTCCTCAACCCGGAGCGGGTGTCGATGCCCGACATCGACGTCGACTTCTCCGTGCGTGGCCGCGAGCGCGTCATCCAGTACGTGACCGAGAAGTACGGCCGCGACTCGGTGGCCCAGATCGTCACTTTCGGCAAGATGTTCCCGCGGGCCGCGACCAAGGACGCCGCACGCGTGCTCGGGCTGCCCTACGCCCTGGGCGACAAGCTGGCCAAGCTGATCCCCGATCCCGAACAGGGGCGGGCGCCGAAGTTCTCCGACTGCCTGGCCGACGGCCAGCCGCTGGCGCTGGAGGTCGCCCGGGACGCCGAGGCGCACAAGGTGATCGAGGTGGCCCAGGGTCTGGAGGGGATCGTCCGCAACTCCTCGATCCATGCCGCCGCGGTGGTCATCGCGCCCCAGCCGCTCACCGACCTCGTCCCGGTCCAGCTGGCCGACGCGCGGACGACCGACGAGCACGGGAACAAGGTCTACCGCACCGTCACCCAGTTCTCGATGAAACCGGTCGAGGCGATGGGCCTGTTGAAGATGGACTTCCTCGGCCTGCGCAACCTCGACGTGATCGAGGACGCCCTCGACATCATCGAGCGCTCCAGCGGCGAGCGACCGGATATGCGCACGCTGCCCCTCGACGACGCCAAGACGTACGAGATGCTGGCGCGCGGCGAGTCGATCGGCGTGTTCCAGTTCGAGTCCGAGGGCATGCGCGAGGCGCTGAAGAAGGTCAAGCCGACCGAGTTCGACGACC
>CAZZVR010000249.1:0-5300 GCA_964657595.1 Burkholderia sp. PAMC 26561
ACCGCAACGGTGGCGACCGCAACGGCGGCCGTGACCGCGGCGGTCGCGGAGGTGACCGGGGTGGAGACCGCGGTCCGCGCCGCGAGCGCAGCCGTGATTCAGATCCGGACCGCGCGTAGCTAGGTGCTGACACACCGGGAGACAGTTCTCCCGTCCGGTGTGCGGATCGTGACGGAGGCCATGCCCTCCGTCCGGTCCGTCACGCTGGGCTTCTGGATCGGCACGGGCTCCCGCGCGGAGTCCGAGGCCGAGGCCGGCCTCTCACACCTGCTCGAACACCTGCTGTTCAAGGGCACCGGCTCCTACTCGAGTCTGGAGATCGACCAGATCTTCGACACCATGGGGGCCGAGATCAACGCCGGCACCGGGCGGGAGACCACCTCCCTGTACGCCCGGGTGCTCGACGAGCACGTCCCCCGCGCCTTCGACGTGATGGCCGAGATGGTGTTTGCCCCGGCGCTGGCCGACATCGACTCCGAGCGCGAGGTCATCCTCGAGGAGATCGCCATGTACGAGGACGATCCCCAGGAGAAGGTGTTCGACGTGCTGGGGGAGGCCGTGTTCGGATCCCACCCGCTCGGCCGGGCGATCATCGGCTACGCCCCGGTGGTGGCCGACACCCCACCGGACGGGATCCGCGCCTTCCATGACGCCCGCTACGTGCCAGGCAACGTCGTCCTCGCCGCGGCGGGCGCGGTGGATCACGACGCCCTGGTCGAGCTGGCCGCGGCCAAGCTGCCGGCCCCGGCCGGGGCCCACGCCGCCCCGGTCGCCGCTCCCTTCAGCGCGGATGGCGACGCGAGCACCCAGCGGCGTTTCGAGTACAAGGACACCGAGCAGTTCCATGTCTGCCTCGGCGGGGTGGCCATCTCCCGCCACGACCCGCGTCGCTACGCCCTACGGGTGCTCGACACGATCTTCGGGGGGGCATCCTCCTCGCGGCTGTTCCAGGAGGTGCGGGAGAAGCACGGCCTGGCCTACAGCGTCTACTCCTTCGCGTCCGGCTTCTCCGACACCGGCCAGATCGGCCTGTACGTCGGCACCCGGGCCGACAACGTCGAGGCGGCCCTCGGCGTGGTGGGGACCGAGCTGGAGCGCGTGCGCACCGACCCCGCCTCGGCGGAGGAGCTGGCGCGGGCCAAGGAGAACCTCAAGGGACGCCTGCTGCTGGCCCTGGAGTCAACCGGGGCGCGCATGAACCGCCTCGGCTCCTCCGTGCTGGCCAGCGAGCCGCTGCTGTCGCTGGACGAGATCGAGGCCGCCGTGGACGCGGTGTCGCTGGACGACCTGCGCGAGCTGGCCGTCGAGCTGTGGGACCCGGCCCGGCTGTCGGTGGTCGGCATCGGCCCGGACGAGGCGCGCTTTGACGCCGCCGTCGGCCGGCTGGGGCTGGCCGGGGCCGCCGCGTGATCCGTCGATTGCCGCGAAATGATGGCTATGGGCATCATTTCGAGGATCTCGGCCGGTGATACGCGTCGTCGTGAGCGGGGCGGCGGGGCGCATGGGCGCCACCGTGTGTGACGCGGTGTCGGAAGCGGAGGGGCTGGAGCTCGTCGGCCGCGCCGATCCGTCCCTCGGCGTCAGCCTGGCCGAGGCGATCGCTGAGGTCTCACCCGACGTGGTCGTCGACTTCACCGTCCCGTCGACCGCCGTGGCGAACATCCGGACGGCGGTGACCGCCGGCGTGCACGTGGTGGTGGGCACCACCGGCTTCGATCCGGCCGAGCTCGACGGGGTCGAGGGGGCGAACATCTTCCTCGCCCCGAACTTCGCCATCGGCGCCGTGCTGATGATGAAGTTCGCCGCCGAGGCGTTCCGCTACATGGCCGCGGCGGAGATCATCGAGCTCCACCACGACCGCAAGCTCGACAAGCCGTCGGGCACGGCGGCGCTGACCGCCCAGCGGATGGCCCAGGCCGCGCCGGAGAAGGGTGAGCCACCGGTCCACTCGGTGCGCCTGCCCGGACTGGTCGCCCACCAGGAGGTCATTCTGGGTGACCTCGGCCAGACGCTGACCCTGCGCCACGACTCGATCGACCGCGCGTCGTTCATGCCGGGCGTGGTCCTCGCCGTGCGACGCGTGGCCGAACTGCCGGAGAGGCTCACCGTGGGCCTCGAGCACCTGCTCTAGATGCCAGCTCCGTGGCCCGGCTACACTCGCATACCGTTATAACGGAAACCGAGTCATAGTCATGAAGCAGCTGCGCTCAGTCCTCGAACTCGTGCTGACGGTGGTCATCGCCGCCGGTCTCGCCTTCCTCGTTCAGGCCTTCATCATCAAGCCCTACCGGATTCCCAGCGGGTCCATGGAGCCGACGCTGTCGATCAACCAGCGCATCCTGGTCAACCGCCTGAGCACCCATCCCGGCGTTGGGTCGATCGTCGTGTTCCATCCGCCCAGCGGGGCGGATGACAGCCAGCAGTGCGGGAACACCAACCAGGGCTTCAACAGCGAGGGCAACGCCGACGCCCAGCCCTGTGACGCGTCGCTGCCGGGCAAGTCGAGTGAGACGTTCATCAAACGGGTGGTCGGCCTGCCCGGGGACACGCTGAGCATCCGCAACGGCCACGTCTACCGCAACGGCGCGCGGGAGAAGGATCCCTACGTCAGTCTCGCGCTCTGCACATCGAGCAACGAGTGCGGCTTCACCGGCACGATCAAGGTGCCCAAGGGCGAGTACTACATGATGGGTGACAACCGCGGCGACTCCGACGACAGCCGCTACTGGGGCCCGGTGCCCCAGGCCGACATCATCGGCGAGGCGTTCTTCACCTACTGGCCGATCAAGCGCATCGGCACCCTCTGAGGCTGCGTGCGCCTGGCTGACCGCAGCGTCCTCGTGCTGACCAGCCTGGCCGGGGGGGACCGCCACGGCTACGCCCTGCTCAAGGACATCGAGAGCTTCTCCGGGGTGACGCTGTCACCGGGCACCCTCTACGGAGCCCTGGCCAAGCTGGAGGCCGACGGATACGTCGAGCGCCTGGCCGCCGAGGATCGTCGCTATCCCTACCGCCTCACGCCCGCGGGCCGTGCCGCACTCGCGGACCGGCTCGCCGAATCTGCCAGGATCGCCAATCTCGGTCTCGAGCGGATTGCGCTCGGCGGCTCCTGATCACCATGCGACGCATCATCTCCGCCACCATGCTGCTCTATCCGCGCGGCGTCCGGCACCGCCACGGCGCCGAGCTCGAGTCGCTGGTCGAGGAGCTCATCCAGCGCGAGGGTGCCTCCCGCCCCCGCGTGATGACCCGGCTCGCGCTCGACGGCGTGAGCCAGCGGTTGCGCACCCGCACCACCGCGCTGGTCATGATGGGGACGCTGGGGCTGAGCAGCGTCGGTGGCCTGGCGGTGTCGGACTTCGCCGCCGCCAGCGCCCGTGGGGCGGTCCCGGCCGTCGCCGCAGCTCACGCTGCCGAAGCGCGTACCTCCGCGGTCCGCGGCCCCCGGCCAGAGGTCCGGCGCGGCCCGGATCGGCGGGCGCGCCACGCTTCCCGCCGGTCGGCTGGGATAATCAAGTAAGTGACCAACTTCGGCGCCATCCTCACCGCCATGGTGACCCCGTTCGACGGCGACGGTCACTTCGACATCCACGCGGCGGGCAAGCTGCTGGACCATCTGTTCGCCCACGGCTCCGACGGCGTCGTGGTCTGCGGCACCACCGGAGAGGCGGCGACCCTGGATGACCAGGAGCATCTCGGCGTCATCAACTTCGTGGTCAGCTACACCCGCCGCGAGCATCCGGGCAAGACGGTGATCGCCGGGGTCGGCTCCAACGACACCCGCCACGCGGTGAGCCTCACCGAGCGTGCCACCGCTCTGGGCCCGGACGGCCTGCTCAGCGTCAACCCGTACTACAACCGGCCCAGCCGCGCCGGAGTCGTCGCCCACTACCGCGAGGTGGTGCGGGCCACCGACCTCCCGATCGTGCTCTACAACATCCCCCAGCGCACCGGCGCGGACCTGTCCAACGACCTGCTCGCCGAACTCGGCCAGCTCGACCACATCTCCGCGGTCAAACAGGCCAACGAAGCGAACCTCGCCAAGGTCGACGGACTGTCCATCTACGCCGGTAACGACGATCTGCTCGCCGACGTGCTCGACCTGGGGGAGCCGGGCGTCATCGGTACCTCGACCCACGTGTTCGGACCCGTGTTCCGGCGCATGGTCGACGAGCCGGAGAACCGTCGGGCGATCCACGCGGAGCTGGCGGACGTGTACCGCGACATGGCCATCGCGCCCGCGGCGGTCACCAACAAGACCGCACTCGGCCTGATCGGTCTCGACGTCGGCGGCCCGCGACTGCCCTATGTTCCCCTCGATGAATCGGAGACAGCTGTGATCCGCGGCCTGCTGGAGCGCCACCACCAGTTGACCGGAACGAGCGCACAGGCGTGAGTTCCAAGTTGCGCGTCCTGCCGCTCGGCGGCCTGGGCGAGATCGGCAAGAACATGATGGCCGTCGAGTACGAGGGCCGGATCGTCGTGATCGACACGGGCCTGCGGTTCCCCACCGCCGAGATGCTCGGCATCGACCTGGTGCTCCCGGACTTCACCTGGCTCAAGGAGCGGGCCGACCAGATCGACGCGATCGTCATCACCCACGGCCACGAGGACCACCTCGGCGCGCTGCCCTACTTCATGCGCGAGCTCAACCGGGCCGGTGCCAACCCGCCGGTGTACAGCTCCCGGCTGACCGTGGCCATGGCTCGCTCCAAGCTCGACGAGCACAAGCTGCGCGACGTCGACATCAGTGACGTGCGCACGGGCGAGCAGATCGCCGCTGGACCCTTTGACATCGAGATGATCCACATGACGCACTCGATTCCCGATGCCTGCGCGGTGGCGCTGCACACGGACCTGGGCGTCGTGCTGGCCACCGGTGACTACAAGTTCGACCAGACCCCGGTGGACGAGCGCCCCGCGGACTTCGCCCGTCTGGCCGAGCTCGGCTCCGAGGGGGTCCTGCTGCTCGCCGGCGACTCCACCAACGCCGACCGGCCCGGCTACTCGCCGTCAGAGTCGGTGGTGGGGCCACACCTCGAGGAGGTCTTCGCCCGCTGCGAGGGCCGGATCGTGGTGACGAGCTTCGCCTCCAACATCCACCGCGTCCAGCAGGTGATCGACGCGGCCGCCGCGCTCGACCGCAAGGTCGCCCTGGTGGGGCGCAGCATGCGCAAGAACGTGGGCATCGGCCGCTCCCTCGGCCACATCGAGGTCCCCGACGGCATGCTCATCCAGCCCCAGGAGGTCGAGAGCTTCCGGGATGACCGCGTGGTGATCATCTCCACCGGCTCCCAGGG
>CAZZVR010000250.1:0-5226 GCA_964657595.1 Burkholderia sp. PAMC 26561
CGGGCGAGGATCGCCATCTTGGCCGCGGCGTCCTTGCCGTTGACGTCCTCGGACGGGTCAGCCTCCGCGTAACCGAGCCGCTGGGCCTCGGCCAGGGCCTGCTCATAGGACCAGCCCAGCCGCGCCATCTCCGACAGGATGAAGTTCGACGTGCCGTTGACGATGCCGTGGATGCGGCTGATCCGCGCCCCGGCCAGGGACTCCATCAGCACGCGCACGACCGGCACCACGCCGGCCACCGCGCCTTCGAAGCGCAGCTGCACGCCGGCCTCACGGGCGGCGGCGTAGAGCTCCTCGCCATGCTGGGCGAGCAGCTGTTTGTTGGCGGTGACGACATGCCGGCCGGCGCCGATGGCCTCCAGCACCCAGGTGCGGGCCGGCTCGATCCCGCCCATCAGCTCGACGATCAGGTCCGAGTCGGCGAGCAGCTGCGCGAACGTCGGACCGCTGGAGCGGGTGATGACCCCGGAGATGACCGGGGTGAGGCCGGTGATCCGCTCGACCCGTGGCGTGTGCTCAGACAGCAGGGTGACGAAGGCGCCACCAACGGTGCCCGCCCCGAGCACCCCGACCCGGCAGGTGAGAGGTTTCGCGCCGGCCTGGGGGGCCGGCGCCGCGAGCGGCTCAGACATCCCGGGCGGCCAGGTCCGCATAGGTCTCGCGTCGCACGACGACCCGGGCGTGGCCCCCGGAGACGAAGACCACCGGGGGTCGGGGCACGCCGTTGTAGTTGTTGGCCATGGCATGACCGTAGGCGCCGGTGGCCGGCGTGACGAGGATGTCGCCGGGCCGCGGGTCCTCGAGGCGGATGTCTGAGGCGATCACGTCCCCGGACTCACAGTGCTTGCCCGCCAGCCTGCACAGCTCGCCGGTCTCGGCGCCGACCATCCGCCCGGCGTTGGCCACCTCGTACCGGGAGCCGTAGAGCATCGGGCGCAGGTTGTCGGACATGCCGCCGTCGACGGCGACCCAGGTCGAGACGTTGCGCTTGACCGTCTGGACCGCGTACAGGGTCACGGTGGAATTGGCCACCAGCGCCCGGCCGGGTTCGATGAGGATCCGCTTACCGGCACCCAGCTGGGTCCTCACCGCGTCGGCCAGCGCGGCCACGTAGTCGGCGATCGACGGTGGCTCCTGCTCGGCGGTGTAGGCGGCCCCGAGGCCGCCGCCGAGGTTGTAGACGTCGAAGTCACCCAGCCGGGCGATGGCGGCGATCGCCCGGCGGAACGGCTCGAGCTCGAGCAGCTGGGAGCCGATGTGGCAGTGCAGCCCGACCAGGCGCAGATGCGGCGAGGCGGCGGCCCGCTCGATCGCCGCCGGCGCCTCAGCCATGCCGAAGCCGAACTTGGAGTCGGCCTGGCCGGTGGAGATCGCGTCATGGGTGTCGCCGCGCACGTCGGGGGTGACGCGCAGCAGCACCTCCTGGGTGTGGCCGAGCTGGGCGGCGACCGCCTCGGTGCGCTCGAGGTCGTCGAGGGAGTCGAGCACGATGTGGCCGACGCCCGCCTCCATCGCCTCGCGCAGCTCATCCAGGGACTTGGCGTTGCCGTGCAGATAGATGCGGGCGGGGTCAAAGCCGCCGCCCAGGGCCAGGGCGAGCTCGCCGCCGGAGGCGACGTCACAGGACAGGCCCTCCTGCGCCAGCACCCGGTAGACCGCGGTGCAGGGGAACGCCTTGGAGGCGAACAGCACGTCCGCGTCCCCGTGGCGGGCCCGGAGACCCCCGAGGAAGGCCCGGGCGCGGGCCCGGAGATCGTCCTCGACGACGATGAAGGCCGGCGTACCGAACTCGGCGGCGAGCTCGAGCGCATCGCAGCCGCCGAGCTCCAGGTGGCCGGCGGCGTTGATGGCGCTGGCCAGCGGATAGGCGGGGGAGAGCGTCTGGGCCACGAACGTCACGGCTGGCGATCATGCCATGCCGTCGCGGGCGGGCTCGCTCCCGGCCGGTTGCCGGCGCGTGGCCGGCTACTTGCCGCCGAGCACCTGGGTGACCGAGCCGGTGACGTTGTCGACGGTGCCGGCGACCGCCCCGGTGGCGTTGGTGACGGCGGTGGTGACGGTGTTGACGACGCTGGAGACCGTCGAGGCGACGGTGGGCGACACGGGAGCCACGGTGCTCGCCACCCCGGCGCCGAGGTTCGAGACGGTGGTGGCGACGCCCTGTCCGACCCCGCTGAGCGTGTTCGACAGCGTCGTGGCGACACCCTTGACGGTGCTCCCGACCGCGGTGGCGGCCGACGCGGGGCTCGCGGCCGCCGGGGCACTGCTCGCAGGGCTGGAGGCTCCGGTCGGCGCGGTCGGCACGGTCGACGCTGACGGGTCGGCGGTCGTCACCGCAGCGGGGCCGGCGCCGGAGGCGTGCGCGGCGCCCGGGGTCGGCGCGGCATGCGCCGGCGGGGCCGCGGACGCGGGTCCGCCGGTCCGCCGGGGGGCGGGCGCCAACGCGGCGAAGACGGCCATCACGCGATGGGACGCGACGATGTGGCCGGCTCCCCCGCTGGCGTGAGCGACCGGGGTGCGGGCCACCACGATCTGGGAGACGCGGGCACCGGAGGAGACCTCGGGCCAGCCGTGGAAGGACACCACGGCGCTGGCGATGACGAACAGACCGGCGGCCACGGCCAGCAGCGATCCGGCGGTGCCCAGGCCTGCAAGATATGCCCGCGTGGTACGCATCCAACCCATACATCGGAGATTACGGGAGATCACCTGAGCCTCCGCCGGTCGATCTGGACGATTTGGCTCGCTACCGTCGGCGGCGGTGCAGTCTCGATGATCTGGATCTCGCCCGGGCGGCGGCTGCCGCTGACCATCGCCCTGCTGGTCGGTCTGATCGTCGTCGGGACGATCCTCGGCCACACCCATGGCGCCCAGCCCCAGGCGGGCGCCACCTACACCGGCACCGTGTTCGTCGAGACCCCGGCGGGCACGGTCACCCAGCGTCTGCCGATCTCCTTCCAGGTGACGCGCTCGGGCCGGAACGTCACCCGCTTCCGCTTCTCCGGCGGGCTGCCCCGGGCCTGTCAGACCAGTCCGCCGGCCGGCGTCCGCGCAGCGTCGGTGACCGCGCCGGTGCGCACCCCGAGTCGTTTTGAGGTCAACCTGGCGCTCGACGCTGGGGCCGGTCGGGTCGGCACGCTGGAGATCAGCGGCAGCTTCCACCCGCTCAAGCGCGAGAGCGGCGCGGTCGCCGCGCGCTACAGCTCGCCCGGGTTGGCGCGCTGTGACGCCAGCGGCGGCTACACCGCCAAAGCGGTCGGCTAGAGCTGCGCGGCGATCGGCAGGCCGGCGAACACGCACAGCCCCGCGCCCACCGCGACCGCGGTGTGCACGCTCGAGGCGCTGGCGCCTCCGGACAGGGCGACCCCGGCCAGACCGGCCCCGACGCCGGCGCCGAGCAGGCGCATGAAGGAGAGAATCGCCGAGGTGCGACCGTGGGAGCGCTCCGGGACCGAGTTGAGCGCCGCGCGCGAGACGGGGACGAACAGCATGCCCAGACCCAGCCCGACCGGGATGAGGCAGAAGATGGTGCCGATCCCGTCGAGGGAGACCCCGGGGATCGCGAGGATGCCCAGGCCGAGCGCCAGGCCGGTGAAGCCGATCATGGCCACGAGGCGTGAACCGTGCTTGTCGACCAGACCTCCGGCCAGCGGTGCGCCGGCCCCGACCAGGAACGCCACGAGCACGAGGATGGCCGAGGCGCCGAGCGCCGAGTAGCCGACGGCGCGCTGGAGATACTGCTCGGCCAGGTAGAAGAACCCGATCATCACCGCGAAGGTGATACCGGCCACCGTCGCGGCGGCGGCCACGGTGCCGTTGAGCACGCGGTCACGGCCGCTGCCGGCTTCGGGATCGGCGTGCACGAGCCGGGGCACGTAGTGGACGATCGCCCAGGCGGCCGCGAGCGCCATCGGCACGAGTGCCCACCAGGCCGCCCGCCAGCCCAGGGAGACCGTGAGGATGCCGCCGACCAGCGGCCCCACCAGGTTGGCCATCCCCGCCGAGGCCCCCCAGATGCCCAGGGCGGTGCCGCGCCGCTCGGGCGGAAATCCCGACACCGCGCCGGCCAGAGCCGCCGGCGAGACCAGGCCGGCCCCGATGCCCTGCAGCGCCCGGGTCGCGGTGAGCAGGCTGAGGTCGGAGACGACCGCGCCAAGGGTGGCGCCCACCGCGAAGATGGCGAGTCCGATCAGGGCGATGCGGCGCGCACCGAAGCGGTCGACCAGACGGCCGCCCGGGAACAGGAAGATCGCGTAGGCCGCGAAGTAGGCGCTCAGCACGATCGCCGTCGAGGAGTTCGAGACGCCCAGGCTGCGGGCGACGTTGGGGAGGGCGACCGTGATCACGGTTCCGTCGAGCTGCAGCAGGGCGGCGGCGGCGGTGCACGCGGCGAGGCTGGTCCATGCCGCCCGCGGAAGGGGTTCGAGACCCTCGCCGCGGCGCCCACGGGAGCGGCGCCCGAAGCCTCGCGACGCGCGTGATGTTGTCGTGGCCATCGCACCTAGTATTGCGCCGATGAGCGCACAATCGTGTGACGATTATCTTGTCCTCGCATAGTCGGCGCCGGCTGCTGCGCGCCCGCCTGGGCGAGTGGCGCCGCTGGCTCGCTGACAGCGGTGACCTGCGCGTGTTCCTGCTCTACCCGCCCGGACCGGGCCCGCTGCTGATGTCCTGGATGCGCAAGCGCTGGCTGCTGCTGCGCAATCCCCACTGCCACATCGAGTTCCAGGGACCCGTCTACCTCGGTCCCCGCTTCAGCCTCCACGCCCCCCACGGCGGCCACTTCATCGTCGGCCCGGGGGTCGAGTTCCGCCGCGGCTTCCGCGCCGAGCTGGGCGCGCCCGAGGCGGTCATCCGGATCGGCACGATGACCGCCTTCACCTACGACGTGATCATGCTCTGCACCACCTCGATCGAGATCGGTCAGCACTGCGGGATCGGTCAGTGCTCGCTGATCGTCGACGGCAACCACCGCTACTTCGAGGACTACGAGACCCCGCCGCTGCTCCAGGGCTACGAGTACCGGCCCCTGAAGATCGCCGACTACGTGTCGATCACCAACAAGGCGACGATCATGGCCGACATCGGCACCCGCACGGTGGTCGGCGGCCACGCCGTGGTGACCAAGCCGATGCCCCCCTACTGCGTGGTGGGCGGCGTGCCCGCCCGCATCATCTCCTGGCACGGCCCGCCCGGCACCGAGCCGCCGGCCGAGCTCGCCGCCGC
>CAZZVR010000251.1:0-5207 GCA_964657595.1 Burkholderia sp. PAMC 26561
CGGTGACCGGGTCGTCGATCAGCGTGGGGGGCAGCGACCGCGTCCCGTGGGCCGAGGCGGCCACCGCGGCGATCTTGTCCCGTTCGGCCGCCAGGGCCTCGAGCTTGTCCGCGGGAGCGCCGAGCTCATCGCCGATGTCGTCGATGCGCCGGGCGAACGCATAGACCGCACTCATTGCCTGGCGCTTGTCGCGCGAGAGCAGGCGGATGCCGTAGTAGAAGTTGGCCGCGGCCCGGCGGGTGATCTCCTCGCACTCGCGGTAGGCGAGGTCGGCCTGCACGGCGGCGACGGTCATCGGCCCGCCATGGCGCGGGAGTACTCATAGGCGAGCGTCCAGCGCCCGCCCGGGTGGCCCTCGAGGCCGGCCAGGGCGACCCGGCCGCCGGCGAGGAAGCCCGCAACGGCGATCCGGGCGCGCCCGCGCAGCCCGGCGACGAGCGGCGGGCCGGCTCCCAGCAGCTCACGGGCGTGGCCGAGCGGGTCGAAGTCGCCGATGTAGCGCCGCACGCGGGCGGCGTCCTCCTCGACGTCCTGGAGATGCTCGATCACCTGGAGGGCGGCGCAGACCCGGTCTGACAGGGCGATGCGTTCGGGTGTGGCCTGTCCGGTGAGGTGCAGCACGATCTCACCGATCGGGGCGGCCGACAGCATGCAGTAGTCCCACAGCTGCGCGAAGCTGTCGTAGGCGACCACGTCCTGGTCACGTCGGTTGGCCTCGATGAGGCGCAGGAACGGCTCACGCGGGAGGTCGTGGGCGGCGATCGTCTCGGACAGGCGCACCATCAGAGGATGACGCGGATGCTCGAGCTCATGCTCGAGCTGGTCCAGCAGCGCGAGCCGGTCACCGGCCACCTCGTCCCCGGTGTCGTCGACCAGCCGGGCGAAGCCGTACAGGGCCATCAGGTCGTTGCGCAGCCGCGGGCCGACGATCCACAGGGCGACGGGGAAGTTCTCGCTGCCGGCCTGGGCGAGGACGGTCGTCGCGTCGGGCAGACCGTCGACCGTCACCCCGCTCACCCCGCACACCTCGCCAGGGCCATGATCGGGAAGACGAGGCGGTACATCTCGTAGTTGATGTAGAAGTCCGAGGGGAATCCGGTGCCGGTGAACGGCTCCTCATCCCAGCCACCGTCCGCGCGCTGGGTGTCGACGAGGAACCGCACACCGGCGCGGACGCTGTCGCCGGCCTCGCCCGCCGCGTGCAGGGCCAGCAGCGCCCAGGCGGTCTGTGAGGCGGTGCTCTCACCCCGGCCGGCCCAGGCCGGATCGTCATAGGAGCGGCAATCCTCGCCCCAGCCGCCGTCGTCGTTCTGGTGCCGTTCGAGCCAGCGCACCGCGCGCCGGATACGGGGATGGTCGCGCGCGATGCCCGCGGCGACCAGCGCCGGGACGGCGGCCCCGGTGCCGTAGACGTAGTTGACGCCCCAGCGGCCGAACCAGGAGCCGTCGGGCTCCTGGGCGTTGAGCAGCCAGTCGAGCCCACGCGGGTTGGCGCGCCCGAGCTCGGCCAGGGTCTCCACGGCGTGCGCGGTCACGTCGGCGCTCGGGGGATCGATGACCTCGCCGAAGTCGCAGAACGGCAGGTCGCGCACGAGCCAGCGGCAGTTGTCGGCGTCGAAGGCGCCCCAGCCACCGTCGGAGCTCTGCATGCCGACCATCCACTCCAGCCCGCGGTGGATCGACTCCTCGGCGGAATGGCCCACCTTCTTGAGGGCGAGGATCACCTCCGCGGTGTCATCGATGTCGGGATAGTTGTCGTTCTCGAACTCGAAGGCCCAGCCGCCCGGGATGAGGTTCGGGCGCTTGACCGCCCAATCGCCGCGGGAGTGGATCTGCTTGGACACGAGCCATTGCGCGGCGCGGTCGACGGCCGGCTCGCTGACGTCATACCCGGCGTCGGCGAGGGCGATGAGCGACAGCGCGGTGTCCCACACCGGGGACTGGCACGCCTCGAGGCGGCGTACGCCGTTCTCGCGCAGCAGGAAGGTGTCCAGGCCGCTGATGCCCTTGGCCATCAGCGGGTGGTCGAGGCCGTAGCCGCGCAGGTGCAGGGCCAGCAGCGAGTAGACCCACGGCGGCTGGATGCCGCCCCAGCCGCCGTCGGCCTCCTGGCGCTCGATGATGAACCGCTCGGCGCGCGCCAGGGCGACCCGCCGCAACGGCTTGACCCGGGAGCGCTGGTAGAGGTGCAGCATCCGGTCGAGGCCGAGGAACGCCTCACCGATGAGGTTGCTCGCCGCCGGCGGCGCCCAGGGCTCGGGACCGTGCAGCTCGTCGATGGTGAAGGGGAGCGCGTGCTGGGGGCGGTAGTGCAGCACGACGGTGAGTGCCACCACGGTCTGGCGCGCCCAGCAGGCGAAGTCGTAGGGGTTCAGCGGCGCCCCGGGAGGCAGCAGCATGATCTCGGGCGGGAGCGCGGGTACCTGGTCCCATGACCAGGTACCGAACATGGCCATCCAGATCTGGGTGAACACGCGGGCCTTCTGCAGTCCGCCCCGGGCCCGCACGAACGCCGCTGCGGTCGCCATGTGGTCCTGATCGGGCAGGTCGCCGGCCAGCCGCAGCGCGACGTAGGCCTCCAGCGTCGTGGAGAGATCGCCCTCGGCACCGTGGAAGACGCTCCAGGAGCCGTCGGGGTTCTGCTGGGAGCGGATCCAGGTCGCCGCCTCGTCGGTCTCCCGGGCGCGGCGGATCCCCAGGAACTCCCGCAGGAGCAGATCCTCCGCGTCCATCGTCACGTTCGTGTCGAGCGCGCCCTTCCACCACCCGTCGGGGTGCTGACGGGCCAGCAGATGCTCGCAGGCCCGGTTCAGGGCTGAGGCCGACCCCATCTCATATGACTGATCAAGTAATGCCACCCCCCGGATTTCTACCGATCTGAACATGAGAGGAGGATGAGAGGGGGCCGTCGACCCCGCTGAGACCGGGCTTAGTCGAGGTTGTCGATGATCTCGTTGGCGCGCGACCACTGGCCCGGCGGGACCACCAGGTAGATGTCGCCGCGGCCGAAGCGGTCGAGCGGATGATCGGAGGCGCAGGCGGCATCGACCCCCATGGCCCGGAGCTGGTCGCGCCAGGCCAGCGCCGTCTCGCGGTCGCCGAAGCTCGCCACCGACTCCCAGCCGTCGGTGCGCGGATCGGCGACGAGCACCGCCGCCTCACGCGTGCTGCGGCCTCGGAGGAAACGCGGAAGTGCCACCGGATCAGCCTAGGCGGCCGGAGCCGCGCCACCCAGCATCAGCGCGACGATGGCGGCCGCCCGGTCGACCTCGGGTTCGACCGCCACGATGGCGTCGTTGTAGATGAACGCCTCGGTGACCTTGACCACCGCATAGGCGAGGGTGTCGACGTCGGTGGGCGGAGTGAAGGCGCCTGCGCGCTGCTCCTCGCGGTAGGCGTCGGCCAGGCGGGCGACGGTGCGGATCTGGACCGAGCTGTTGCGCGAGGTGAGGATGCGCAGCGCCGCCTGGGTCTCCTGCTGGAGGAACATCGCCAGCGGCTTGGCGTTGACCAGCGCCTCGACATGGGCGCGGAAGCTCGCGATCAGTCGCTCGGCCCCGCTGAGGTGGGCGGTGCGCCGCTGGGCGCGCGCGAAGCTCTCGTCCGAGAAGGAGAACAGGACATCGCTGAGCAGCTCCTCGCGTCCGCCGGTCCAGCGGTACAGCGTCGGGCGCGAGACGCCGAGTTCGGTTGCCAGGGCGCGCATGTCGATGCGCTGGCCGGCGAGGTAGCGGCCCCGGGCGGCGGCGAACGCGCCCGCCGGGGTGGCGCGGCCCTGGGCGCGGTGGGGTTCGCCGCGACGGTGGGCGGCGAAGGCCTCCGAACCGGCCTCTCGCGCGACCCCGGAGTTGGAAAGCGACACCACCGACATTCTGGGCCACCATACGCGCCGCACACCGCTGGCGTTACACATGGCTCGTCTGTAACATCGCCGCTCGAGAGAGGAACGCGACGGCGCGCCTGGGGCGTGGTCGTCCTGATCGAGGGAGAGATGAGGATGCGAGCAGACATCGCGCTGCGCGGAATGGTCCGTGCAGCACCGCAGCGCATGGGGAATCCGGAGGGAGACGCATGAGCTCCACCCACGCAGGCGCGCCGGTCACGGCGCCCCACGGAGTCGAGCGGCTGTGGAACCGGACGCTGGTGCGGTACCCGGCCAACTCCACGCGATTCCTCAGCCTGGGCATCGTCGTGGCGACGACGATCGTCCTGTACTACGAGCTCTACCTGAGCGGCGGGGTCGCCACGTCGATCCTCCGCAGCTTCCACATGTCGTTCGTCTACTACGTGAACATCAGCGTCATCGGCTACCTGCTCGGCGCGACGGCCTCGGTGGTCGCCGGACTGGCCGATCGCTACGGGCGGGCGAACATCGTCACCGCCGGCCTGGGCATCGTCGGCCTGCTGTGCCTGTTCGCGCTGCCCCACGTGCACACCTCATTCGCCTTCGGGCTGGTGTACGTGCTCATCGGCTTCTTCGAGGGGATCATCCTCGTGGCCACCCCTGCGCTGGTGCGGGACTTCTCGCCCCAGCTCGGGCGGGCCTCGGCCATGGGCTTCTGGACCCTGGGGCCCGTGCTCGGCTCCCTCGTCGTGGCGGCCTTCGTCTCCAGCAACGGCTCGGCGACCTGGCAGCACCAGTACGAGATCAGCGGCGTCATCGGGCTGGTGGTGTTCGTCATCGCCCTGCTGGGGCTACGTGAGCTCTCACCGCGGTTGCGGGACCAGCTGATGGTCTCGCGCCGTGACCGTGAGCTGATCGAGGCCCGGGCCGCGGGGATCGACATCGAGGCGAGCCTGGCGCACCCGTGGCGTCAGATGATGCACCTGGACATCCTCGGCTCCGCCTTCGCGATCAGCGTGTTCCTGATCATCTACTACGTCGCCGTCGGGTTCTTCCCGATCTTCTTCGAGACGGTGTTCGGCTACAGCGCGTCGCGGGCCAACGGGCTGGGGGACTACTTCTGGGCCTTCGACGCCGGCGGACTGCTCATCGTCGGGGTGATCTCGGACTGGCTGCGGGTCCGCAAGCCGTTCATGGTGCTCGGCGCGGTGCTGTCGATCGTCTTCACGGTGATCTTCGCCTTCAAGGCGACGCACCCGACGACGTCCTACCACACCTTCGTGATCCTGCTGTCGTGCATCGCGGTCTCGCTGGCCCTGGCCTTCGCGCCCTGGATGGCGAGCTTCACCGAGACGGTCGAGCG
>CAZZVR010000252.1:0-5179 GCA_964657595.1 Burkholderia sp. PAMC 26561
GACGCGCCTTGTCCTCGGCCTCGCGGCGGGCGCGCTCCTCCGCCTCCTTGCGCTCGCGCTCGAGGCGGGCGCGCTCCTCCTCGGCCCGGAAGACCGAGTGGCCGCCGGCCACCACGTCGCCGATCGCCTTGGTGATGGCCAGGCAGGAGCGAATCGCGTCGTCGTTGCCGGGGATGACGTAGTCGATGCCCTCGGGGTCGCAGTTGGTGTCGACCAGGCCGATGATCGGGATGCGCAGGCGCTTGGCCTCCTGGACGGCGATCACCTCGGTCTTGAGGTCGACGACGAACATGGCGTCGGGCGGACGCTGCATGTTCTTGACGCCGCCGAGGTTGGCGCGCAGCTTGGCCAGATCGGCCTGGGCGGCCATGCGCTCGCGGGTCGGCAGCAGGGCCAGCTGTCCCTCGGTGTCGTAGCGCTCGAGGTCATGCAGGCGCTTGATCCGGCCCGAGATGGTCTGGTAGTTGGTCAGCAGACCACCCAGCCAGCGATGGTTGACGTAGGGCATGTTGGCCGCCTCGGCGATGTCCTTGACCGCGTCGCGGGCCTGCTTCTTGGTGCCGACGAACATGACGGTGCCGCCCCGGCGGGCGATGTCCTCGGCGAAGTTCTGGGCGTTCTGCAGCAGCTTCTCGGTCTGCTCCAGATCGATGATGTAGATGCCGTCGCGCTCACCGAAGATGAAGCGGCGCATCTTGGGGTTCCAGCGGCGCGTCTGGTGACCGAAGTGAACGCCGGCCTCCAGCAGCTCCTTGATTCCTACTTGAGCCATATGAGTCTCCCTTGTTGAGCTTCCCCGCCGTTGTGGTGCGGACTCTCCGTGAAAGCGGGGAGCAGGGCCGCGGCCAGCTATGTCGGGCGGGTGCTGATTGGTTGGTACTGCGATGGGTGCTGCGAGGCGATGAGTTTAGCTCGCCCGCGCGAGTTCCAGCGCGTGTTGGAGATCGTCCGGCAGCGGACTGACCCGGTCGATCGCCTCACCGGTCGCCGGGTGGGTGAAGGCGAGCCGGGCGGCATGGAGGAACTGGCGCTCGAGCCCAAAGCGCGCCTGACCCCCGTAGGTGCTGTCGCCCAGCATCGGGTGGCCGATGGCCTGCATGTGCACGCGGATCTGGTGGGTGCGCCCGGTCTCGAGCCGGACCCTGAGCAGGCTGGTGCTGGGGAGCGCCTCGGCGATCTCGAAGTGGGTGCGCGCCGCCCGCGGGGTGTCGGTGTCCAGCGAATGGATCGTCCGCGCGTGGCGGTCGCGGCCGATCGGCGCGTCGATCGTGCCGGTGCGCGACTCGGGACGCCCGGCCACCAGGGTGAGGTACTCCCGGTGCACCTCGCGCGCCTTGATGAGAGCCTGCAGCTCGCGCTGGACCCGCTCGGTCTTGGCCACCACGAGCAGGCCCGAGGTGTCCTTGTCGAGGCGGTGGACGATCCCGCCGCGCTCGAGCTCGAGGTCGAGCGCCTGGGACAGGGTGCCCTCCCAGTTGCCCTTGCCCGGGTGCACGACCAGGCCGGCCGGCTTGTCGATCACCAGCAGGTACTCGTCCTCGTAGCTGACGTCGAAGCTGGCGGTGCTGACCGGTGGGGTCTGCACCGCCGCCTCAGCGGGTTGGGGATCCGACACGGTGACCGTCTGGCCGGCGCTGACGGTGTGGCGCTTGAGCCGGGGGCGGCCGTCGACGCTGACGCTGCCCTCGGCGATCAGCTTGGCCGCGGTGCTGCGCGAGCCGACGTGGTCGGCCAGGAAGGTGTCAAGGCGCTCGCCCTCGGCCTCCGCGGGGACCTCAAACGTCAGCGCGGGCACCGAACTCCACCAGGATGACGAGGATGATCACGCCGAAGGTGATCCCGATGTCGGCGACGTTGAACACCGGCCAGTGCGGGAGCTTGATGAAGTCGATCACGCTGCCCATGGAGATGCGGTCGATCAGGTTGCCGATCGCCCCGCCGACCATCATCCCGGTGGGCAGCCACAGCCACGGCTTGGACGGTCGGATGGTCAGGTAGGTGATCAGGCAGGCCAGGGCGACGCCGGTGGCGACGTACACCGTGGCCCCGCCGCTCTTGAGGAAGCTGAAGGCCACACCGGTGTTGCGCTCGTAGCTGAACTCCAGCACCGATCCGATGACGTGCCGGGTCTGGCCGGGCGCCAGGCCGGTGCCGATCGTGTGCTTGGTGAGCTGGTCGAGGCCGACGACGACGACGATCACCATCGCGGCTCGCAGCGCCGCACCGTTGCGCGTGCCCGAGCGCGCAACGGTCAGCTCGTCCATCAGAAGATCCGCCGGATGATGTCGTCCAGGAACAGCAGCACGAAGATGGCCACCATCGGGCTGAGGTCGATCGGCCCGAGCGGAGGGATGAAACGCCGGAAGATCTGCAGGTAGGGCTGGGAGACGTCGCGCATGAAGTTGAGCACCGCCTCGGACCACATGGCGTAACCGGGACGCGCACCGAAGGAGAACAGCATGTTGGTCAGCAGGTAGGCGAGGAGGATCACCACGTAGACGATCACCAGGGCCGACAGGTAGTTTCCGATCGAGGAACTCACGGTGGCGAGGACGAACATCGGCTATCTCCTCGGTGGAGCGGCGGGTGGGTGGGTGACCGCGTCGGCGGCCTTCTGGAAGGCGTCGCGAATCCCGGCGGCCTCGAGGGCGGCGAGTCCCCGTGCGGTGGAGCCGCCCGGGCTGGTGACCTCGCGGCGGACCTGGAGCGTGTCGCGATTGCGGCGCAGCAGCAGCTCGGCGGTCCCGGCCATCGTCTCGATGACCAGGTTCTCGGCGTCCCAGGGCTTCAGTCCCAGCCGGATGCCCGCATCGATCTGGGCCTCGGCGAGCAGCGCCTGGTAGGCGGGGCCGACCCCGCTGAGCGAGGTGGCGGCGTTGAAGAGATCCTCGGGCACGGTCTGGATCACGCCGAGCTCGCGGAACACACCGAGGACCTGATCCTCGGTGGCCTCGTCGAACACCCAGTTGGCGTGGGGTCGGCGCTGGGCGTAGACCATGGCGCCGCGGCGGACCTCGACCGGGGTGTTGGGCATGATCGCGAACACCTGGGACTCCCGGTAGGCCTTCTGCACCGCGCCGGTGTTGATGCCCCCGAGGATCGACACCACGACCTTGGCGTGCTCGCGGATCTCGTCGGCCACATGGTCGAGCTGGTAGGGCTTGTGGGCGAGCACGACCACGTCGGCCCGCTGGGCGACCTCACGGTTGCTCAGGCGCTCGCCGCCGAGTTCGTCCACGAGCTTCTGGGCGTTGCCCGAGCCGCTGTCGGAGACGAGGACGGGCCGGCCCCAGCCGCGCGCGAGGGCGCGGGCCATGTTGCCGGCGCCGATCAGTCCTACTTGCATATCCAGCAGGCTAGCTGCGCCCGCGAAGAATTCAGCTCTGGTTGAAGAAGTCGTTGGAGGCGAGGTCAGCCCGCTCCTCCGCCGACAGCTGCACGCCCTCGGGGGTGAGCAGGAAGACCTTGTCGGCGATTCGCTGCATCCCACCCTCCAGCGCGTAGGTCAGACCCGACACGAAGTCGATGATGCGCTTGGCCAGTTCGTGGTCGGCGTTCTGGAGGTTGAGGATCACCGGCGTCGACGCCTTGAACTTGTCCCCGACGTCCTGGACGTCGTTGAAGTTCTTCGGCGCGACGAAGTGGAAGCTGCTGCCGCCGCGACGCGGCGCGGCCACGGGACGCAGCGTCGTGGTCGGCCGGGCCCCGTAGGAGGACTCGTCCTCGGCGAAGATGTCGTCGTAGTCGTCGCGCCGGCGGCGTGACTGGGGGAGCCGGCGCACGGTCTCGCGCTCGCGGTAGGTGTTCTGCAACTGAACCTCCGGCTCCGAGTAGGAATCGTAATCGTCCTCATACGCCTCGTCCTCGGCCAAGCCGAAGTACACGAGGGTGCGGTGCCATGTGTCGCGCAGTGCCATATCGCCGTCGGGTTTCGCTTTCGGCAGGGGATTCCCTGCCCGAGGCCATTATGACGCGGTGAACAGCCCGTTCCCCAGCCGGATGATCGTGGCCCCCTCCTCCAGGGCGACCCGGTAGTCCTGAGTGGTCCCCATGCTCAGTTGGCTCAGGTGGTGCTCGGCGGCGAGCTCGGCCAGGGCGGCGAAGTGGCGCCGGCTCTGTTCGGGATCCTCGGCGTGCGGGGGCATGGTCATCAGCCCGGCCACCGTCACCGGGCAGCGCGCGATGAAGGCCCCGAGCTGGGAGGCCGCGATCCCGCTCTTGTCCGGGTCACCCGCCACGTTGACCTCGACGAGCACCTGCGTGCCCTGGGGATCGTGGCGCTCGAGCTGGGTCAGGGCGGACTCGGACCCGAGCGAGTGGATGTAGCGCACCCGTCCGAGCAGCTCCTTGACCTTGCGGGACTGCAGCTGGCCGATGAAGTCCCAGTGGGCGAACAGCCCCGCGCCCACCGCCGCCTGCTTGGCCTCGAGCGCCTGGGCACGGTTCTCCCCCACCACGGTGATCCCGCCCTCGGCCAGCGCGGGCAGCAGCTCCGCGGGCAGGTACTTGATGGCGGCGAGCACCTCGACGGCCTTGAGGTCCCGGCCCGCCGCGACGATGTCCGCGCGGACCCGGATGAGGTTCGCCGCCACGTTCGCGGCGTCGAGCGCGCTGAGCTGGTCAACCATCGCGGTGGCCCGTCAGCCATCCGATGCCCGCCTGGCGTCCGGTGCCCGCCCCGTCGCGGCGGTGGCTGAACAGCAGCCCCGGCTCGGCGGAGATCGTGCAGATGCCGACGTCGTGGACCTGGCGCACGCCGGCCCGTCGCAGCTGAGTCCGCGCGATCTGCTTGAGGTCGAGGTTGGCGCCGTGTTCGGCGCCGTAGGCGGCGAACTTCGCGCGCAGCTCATCGCCGACCTCGTAACAGCAGGGCCCGGCCCCGGGACCGATCGCCGCGCTCAGGTAACCGGCGGGCGCGATCGCCTCGACCGCCCGCTCGATGACACCGTCCTCGAGTCCGTGCCAGCCCGCGTGGACGGCCACGACGCTGCGCCCGTCGCTGATCACGATGGGCAGGCAGTCCGCCGCCAGCACGAGCACGGCGACGCCGCGCGTGGCGGTCGCCACCGCGTCGGCCTCGATCCACGGCGCCTGGGGATCGGTCGGTGCCGAGACGTGGTGGACCCGGTTGCCGTGCATCTGCTTGGCCCAGGCGAACTGGACGCCGAGCCGCTCGGCG
>CAZZVR010000253.1:0-5144 GCA_964657595.1 Burkholderia sp. PAMC 26561
CGAGGACGCCATCCGCCGCCAGCAGCTCCATCGCCGGCTGCTGTTCGCCGTCGCAGCCACGCACGGGTACGAGCTCGGCGCCACCGGGACCCACCCGTGGGCCGACTATCGGGCCCAGCCGATCATCGACACCGAGCACTACCACCGGGTCGAGGACGGACTCAAGTGGGTCGCCTGGCGCAACAACACCTTCTCGATGCACGTCCACGTCGGCATCCACGGCGCCGACCGGGCGGTGCAGGTGTGTGACCGCCTGCGGCCGGTGCTGCCGGTGCTGTTGGCGATCTCGGCCAACAGTCCGTTCCTCGACGGGCGCGACAGCGGCCTGGCGAGCATGCGCTCCCAGACCTTCACCAAGAGCTTCCCGCGCTGTGGTATTCCCGATCCCTTCGGGGATTGGCGCACCTACTCCGACTACGTCGACTTCCTCGTGCGTAGCAACTCGATCGTCGAATACACCCAGGTGTGGTGGTCGGTGCGCCCTCACCTCAGCTTCGGGACGGTGGAGGTGCGGATCTGTGACGCCCAGACCACCGCCGAGGAGTCCGATGCGCTGGCCCGGCTGATCGTGGCCGCCGTGGCTCAGGCCACCCGTGATGTCGATGAGGGCAACACCGGGCCGAGCCGTCTGCCCGGCCGGCTGCTGGAGGAGAACATGTGGCGGGCGATCCGCTACGGACTCGACGGCAATCTGCTCGACCTGGGCCGCGGGGAGGAGTACCCGGCTCGGGTGGCGGCCGAACGACTGCTGGAGTGGAGCGCACCGGCCCGCGCCGAACTCGGGCTCGACGTCAGCCTGCCGGGACTCAACGGCGCCCAGCGCCAGC
The DNA here is from genome assembly GCA_964657595.1 of Burkholderia sp. PAMC 26561. Taxonomy (GTDB): domain Bacteria; phylum Actinomycetota; class Thermoleophilia; order Solirubrobacterales; family Solirubrobacteraceae; genus Palsa-465. The sequence continues at coordinate 828 of CAZZVR010000253.1, forward strand.
GCGCGCTGCTCCAGGACGGGGCAAGCCTGGAGGAAGTGTGGGCCCAGGTCGTGGCCGCCACGCGACGCTCGTATGCTCAGGCTGGAACCAGCCACGAGGTGACGAGATGACCGACGAAGCACACCAGCCGACCGAGGACGAGCTCCGCGCCGCCTATGAGGCGGAGATCAAGAAGATCCGGGTCGAGCAGATCCTGCTCGAGAACATCGTCACGATGATCAACATGGGCATGCGGCGGACCGGCTTGATGCCGGGGACCGAGGAGGAGCGCGACCCGGCCCAGGTCATCGTGGCGATCGAGGCGGTTCGGGCTCACATGCCGCTGATCGAGCAGATCGCGCCCGAGCAGAACCAGCCGATCCAGGAGGCGCTGTCCCAGCTCCAGATGGCCTTTGTCCAGATCGGCGGCATCGATGGAGCCGAGGCGCCGCCGGCTGCCGCGACGCCGCCGCCCGCGCCGACCCCGACCCCGGCGGCCCCTCCGGCCGGTCCCGTCATCCCGGGCGCACCGGGACCGGCCCAGCAGAGCGGCAAGCTCTGGATACCGGGGCAGTAGGCGTCGCATGCTCATTCTGATCGTGGGCTGCGGTCGTGTCGGCTCCGCCGTGGCCAAACGTGCTCTGGAGGCCGGACACGAGGTGTCGGTGCTGGATGCCGACCCGCTCTCCCACGAACGGCTCGACCGTGACCAGACCTCGACCTGGGAGGACGCCGGCGGACGGTTCACCGTCGGCGCCGCACTGGAGATCGACGGGCTCATCGAGGCCGGGATCGAGCAGGCCGATGTGTTCCTGGCCGCCACGCGGGGGGACAACACCAACCTGGTGATCGCCCAGATCGCCCAGCGGCGCTTCACCGTGCCGCGGGTGGTGGTCCGGGTGGCCGACCCGGCCCGGGCCGCCTGGTACGCCGAGCAGGGCCTGCACACGATCTGTCCCACCCAGATCGCCATCGACCAGGCGACCGAGATGGCGCTGGCTCCCGCGGAGGTCTGACATGTACGTGATCATCGTCGGAGCCGGCAAGGTCGGCTGGAACCTCGCGCGCGAGCTGATCGCCCGCGACCGTGAGGTCACCCTGATCGAGTCCGACCACGCCAAGTACCGGACCGTGGAGGAGGAGCTCGAGCACGCCGTCCAGTACGGCGACGCCACCGAGCTGTGGGTGCTCGAACGCGCCGGCATCCAGCGCGCCGATCTGGTCATCGCCGTCACCGGCGATGACGAGGACAACATCCTCATCTGCCAGGTGGCGAAGGAGAAGTACGGCGTTCAGCGCATCGTCGCCCGCGTGAACAACCCGCGCAACCTGCAGCACTTCAAGCTCCTCGGAATTCAGCCGGCGGTGTCGGCCACCGACCTCATCCTGCGCCTGATCGAGCACGAGGTGCCCGAGTACGGGCTCATCCAGCTGCTCGCACTGGAGGAGGAGCATCTCGAGATCATCGAGCTCGAGGTGGGGGAGGGATCTGAGGCCGACGGTCGGCGAGTCGCCGACATCCAGCTGCCCGACGGCTCCCTGATCATCTCGGTCCTGCGCGGCGGCACCGGTTTCGTGCCCAAGGGCGAGACGCTCGTCAACGCGGGGGATCAGGTGATGCTGATCCTCGACCCGGGCCTCGAGGGCGAGATCACGCTCCAGTTCGCCCCGGCCGCCAACGCCGCCGCCTAACCACGGCGCGGCGCCGCCTCATCACCCCGCGGCGCCGCCGGCGCACCGCAGCTCGCTCGCGCTAGCCTCCTGAACACGGATTCACCGAATCCGAATTCACCCCTGCCGGAGACCGAGGAGACCACCGTGGCCATCGCCTTCGATCCGTCGTCGCCGGAACGCGACGTGCTCAACCAGTCCGTTCCCCTCGAGCCCTTCGACCACTACGGCGCCGACGCCGCCGCGCAGGAGGCCGTGCTCCGGGGGGACGGCGCCTGGGGCGCTGAGCGACTGCACGCCCTCGGCCGGCTCGCCGGCTCGGCCGAGGTGCGTGAGCACGGCCGCCGGGCCGAACGCCACGAGCCGGTGCTGGTGCCCTATGACCGGTTCGGGCACCGGGTCGACACCGTCGAACTCGATCCGTCCTGGCACTGGCTGCTGGCCACCGCGATCGAGCACCAGTTGCACGCCCTGCCCTGGCGCGATCCGCAACCGGGCGCCCACGTGGTGCGGGGGGCGCTGATGATGCAGTGGGCGAACGCCAACTACGGCGTGCTCTGCCCGGTGTCGATGACCCACGCGGTGGTGCCCGCCCTGCGGGAGGCGGCCCCCGAGCTCGCCGCCGAGTGGGAACCCCGCCTGACGCTGCCCGATTACGAGCGCGGCGCCCTCGCCGGGATGGCGATGACCGAGCGCCAGGGCGGCTCCGACGTCCGGGCGAACATCACGCGCGCCGACCCGGTCGGCGGCGGTGAGTACGAGCTTCACGGCCACAAGTGGTTCACCTCCTATCCGCCGTGCGACGTGTTCCTGGTCCTCGCCCAGGCGCCGGGTGGGCTGTCGTGCTTCCTCGTCGAACGTGGGGTGGGCATGGAGTTCCAGCGACTCAAGGACAAGCTCGGATCGCGCTCGCTGCCCTCCAGCGAGGTCGAGTTCCGCGGCGTCAGCGGACGGCTCGTGGGGGAGGAGGGGCGCGGGGTCAACGCGATCATCCGGATGGTCAACCACACGCGTCTGGACTGCCTGCTCGGGTCGGCCGCCGGCATGCGCCGTGGGGTGGTGGAGGCGATCCATCACGCGCGCCACCGCTCCGCCTTCGGCGCGCGGCTGGTGCGCCAGCCGGCGATGCAGAACGTCCTGGCCGATCTCGCCATCGAGTCCGAGGCCGCGACCGCGGCCGCCCTGCGGGTCGCCTCCAGCTATGACCGCGACGAACCGGCCTTCCGCCGTATCGCGACCGCGGTGATGAAGTACCACGTCTGCAAGCGCGCCGTGGCGCACGCGGGTGAGTCACTCGAGTGCCTCGGCGGCAACGGCTTCGTGGAGGACTCGGGTCTGCCCCTGCTCTACCGCGACGCGCCGCTGCCGGGGATCTGGGAGGGCTCCGGCAACGTGGCGGCGCTCGACGTGCTGCGGGCGCTGGTCACCGAGCCCGACGGCCTGCCCGCGTTCATGCAGGAGTGCCGGACCGCCGCCGGTGCGGACCGGCGCCTCGACGCTCACCTCGACGCCGTGGAGGCCCGGGTCGCCGGGCTGCTGTCCGCCGGCCCGGCGGAGCGCGAGCGACTGCGCGACGGTCAGTTCGCCGCCCGACGCGTTGTCGAGGATCTCGGTTTCGCCCTGGGCGCCAGCCTGCTGGTGCGGCACTCCCCGCCGGCGGTCGCGGACGCGTTCTGTGCGGCTCGGCTCGGGCCCGACAGCGGACGCGCCTACGGCACGTTGCCCGTCGGGGTCGACGCCACGACGATCATCGACCGGGCTCTGGCGGCGTGAGCGCGGGCGTCACGGGCGCGGCATGAACCGCTCACTCGCCGCCGCGCACACCCGCTCGCGGCTGCTGGCGGCGGCACGCGAGACGACCGAGGCAGGTGGCTACGGCGCCGCGTCGGTCACCGCCATCGCGCGTCGTGCCGGCCTGGGAGCCGGCACTCTGTACTCCCATTTCCCTTCCAAGGCCGAGTTGTTCGTCGAGCTGTTCCGCGAGGTCTGCGGGGGTGAGCTGGCGGCCATGGAGGCGGCCGCCGCCGCGGATGCGGACAGCTCGCTGGTCCGTCTCGAACGGGTCATCGCCACCTTCGCCCGGCGCGCCCTGGCCAACCCGCGGCTGGCGTGGGCGCTGCTGGCCGAGCCGGTGGATCCGCTGGTGGACGCCGAGCGGCTCGCCTTTCGCGCCGAGCATGCCCGGTTGTTCGCGGCCGTGCTGGAGGCGGCGCGACAGGCGGCGGCCGATCTAATGAACGCCGACCCGCGCGGCGTGGTGCTGGGCTCCGACCGCGCGGTGCTGCTGGCCTCGCTGGCCGATGCATCGTCGACGCGCGCCGGTCTGGGCTACGAGATGGTCGTCACCCGGCTCGACGACGAAGCGAACATCGCGCCCTGGCTGCGCGCCGCCAACCGGTTCGGCGCCAAGGTGAAGTGGGCCGAGGTCGACATCGAGACCGGCGACCTGCCGTCCTGGCAATGGGAAGGGCTGATCGGGCAGGCGACGCGATTGGTCGCGGTGAGCTCGGCGTCGGGCACTCTCGGCACGGTCACCGACTTGCGGCCGGTGACGAAGCTGGTGCACGACGTCGGCGGGTTCGTCATCGTCGACCACTCCGCCGCCGCTCCCTACCGACTGCTCGACATTCACGACATCGACGCCGACGTGGTCGCGATCAACGCCGC
>CAZZVR010000254.1:0-1187 GCA_964657595.1 Burkholderia sp. PAMC 26561
CAGGCAATTCGCGACTTCGTGAACTCCTTCGAGTCAGAGGCGCCCGCGGTCGTCGCCGAGATCGAGAACCGCCAGGCCCGCGAGGTGATCGGCTTTCTCGGGGAGGACGATCCTGACGTGCTCCGCGCCGCCGCGGCAGTGGGCGTCGCCGTCGCGCTGTCGGCCATGCGCATGCCGCCCCAGGGCGCGTCGGCCGCGCCCGATGCCGCGGTGCGGGCGGCACGCGGTGTGGTCGCCGCGGGCGGCTCACTCGCCGCGCTGCTGCACAGCTACCGGATCGGCCATGCCGTCATCCAGGAGCACATGCTCGTGCACGCCGAGCGGATCGACACACCGATCGAGGCCGTCCGACTGATGTCCGAGCGCCTGTTCAATCACATCGACGCGCTGATGAGGATCGCCCAACAGGAGTTCGCGGACGAGCGTCGCCGGCGCAACGGCGCGGTCGACCTGTCCCTCTATCAGCAGGTCAGCCAGATGCTCGGCGGTGAGGAGGTCGCGCTGCCCTACCCGATGGACGATCACCATCTGGCGGTCGTGTTCGATGGGGACGCCCCGCCGGATGCGGCCGAGCGCCTGATCAGCGCACTTGCCCGCCCGGCGCTCCGTGTCGTGGCGCCGGGGCACGAGATCTGGTTATGGCTCGCGGTTCCGGCCCGCGACGCCGGTGTCGAAGCCCGCAGCGAACTGGAGGCCATCGTCGGGATCGGCAGCGCGGGGATGAGCGAGGTGGCCCGGGGCCAGCCGGGTATGGCCGTCGCCCACCGCCAAGCCGCGTTGGCCTGCCGTCTGGCGACGCTGCGCGGCACCCGTCTGGGCGTCTACAACGAGGTCGCGTTGGAGGCGCTGGCGTTCGGCGGACAGGATGCAGCGCGCGACTTCGCCCGCGCTGAGCTGGGGCTCCTGGCTGACGACGGCGAGCGTGCCGAGACGCTTCGACAGACGGTCCAGACCTACTTCGCCAACGGCAGTTCCGCCGCTGCCGCGGCGGATGCGCTGGGCATCGCGGAGCGCACGGTGACCTATCGGCTGCGCCGCGCGGAGGAGCTCGTCGGGCGGCCACTGTCGACCCGCCGGGCCGAGATCGAGGCGGCTCTGCGCCTCCACCGCGTGCTCGACCGCGCCGCCTGAGCCCGCGGGTTTACGGGCGTTCCCAGGACCTGCGGCACCTCCCCGCGGGCGCAGCT
>CAZZVR010000254.1:1197-5126 GCA_964657595.1 Burkholderia sp. PAMC 26561
CGCCAAGGCGGCGACCCCTCGTTCGCTGTCCGGCCTGATGCCGTTCCTGCGCCCCGGCGCAGCCGTGACCGGGTTTTTGCGGTCTCACGGCAACGCCCGCGGATGGGGTGGACCGTCGGTCAGGGGGAACGGCCAACTCCCCGACCGTCGGTCGCTTCCCGCACCCGCCTGAGGCAAGCAACCTGTCGGTATGACACCGACCACCGTCAGCCAGCCCGTTTCTGCGCCCACGTCCAACGCAGCTGGCACCGGCAGCGACTCGACCACCCCAGCGGTCTGCCTGAGCCATCTGACCAAGCGCTATGGGGACGTCCTCGCACTCGACGACGTCAGCCTGTCGGTCAGCCCCGGCGAGTTCCTCTCGATTCTCGGCCCCAGCGGCAGCGGCAAGACGACCACGATGCGCATGATCGGCGGCTTTGAGCTGCCCGACACCGGCCGCGTGGAGATCGCCGGCCAGGACGTCGGCCATCTGCCGCCCCACCGCCGCGCCGTCAACACCGTGTTCCAGAACTACGCGCTGTTCCCGCACATGAACGTCGTGGACAACGTCGCCTACGGCCTCAAGATGCAGGGGGTGGCCAAGCGCGAGCGCCGCCAGCGGGCCGGCGAGATGCTCGAACTCGTCCAGCTGGCCCACGCCGGCCAGCGCAAGCCCGGTCAGCTGTCCGGTGGCATGAAACAGCGGGTCGCGCTCGCCCGAGCGCTGATCAACCAGCCTGCGGTGCTGCTGCTGGACGAACCGCTCGGTGCCCTGGATCGCAAGCTGCGTGAGGACATGCAGATCGAGCTGCGCCGGATCCAGATGACGGTCGGGATCACCTTCGTCTACGTCACCCACGACCAGGAAGAGGCGCTGTCGATGTCAGACCGGATCGTGGTCATGCGCCACGGCCGGATCGAGCAGATCGGCGACCCCGCAACGGTCTACGACGCGCCCGCGACGCGCTGGGTCGCCGACTTCGTGGGCAGCTCCAGCCAGCTGCAGGGCAAGCTGACCAGCGCGGGCAGCCCGATCACGGTGGCGACCGACGTCGCCCAGATCGTGGCCGGGCATCTCGCCCCGGGCCTCAAGCCCGGTGACCGGGTCACCGCCATCGTGCGGCCCGAGGCGATGCACGTCGCCCTCCCCGGTGAGACGGTCGACCATCCCAATCAGTTGAGGGCCACCGTCGAGGAGATCCTCAACATGGGTCCCCAGGCCAAGGTCGTGGCCCGCACCGCCGGTGGCCTCGAGGTGGTCGCGCGCGGGCCGCGCTCGGGGATGTCGGCCCATGTCGTGCCCGGGGCCGAGGTGATCATGCACTTCCCCACGGAGGCGGTTCGGGTCTACGCCGCTGAGGCCGAGCCCGGCACCGCCGCGGCGGGCGCTGACCCGGATGCCGGCGCGGTGGCCGGGGTCAGTCCCCTCACGCGTGACACCTCAGCCCTGGAAGCCGCAGCGTGAGCAGCATCGCCGCCACCCCGCCGGTGCGCTCGCGGCGGTCAGACGACTCGGTCCTCGTCTCCCGGCTGGCCGGGCTGGTCGAATGGATCGTGCCGCTGCTGCCGGTCGCCTGGTTGGCGATCTTCTTCATCGCTCCGCTGATCTTCACGGTCATCTACTCGGTGGCGACGTCCACCTTCGGTGGCGTCCAACTCGGCTTCACGCTGACCAACTTCAGCCAGGCGCTGTCGGGGTTCTACCTCCACATCTTCCTGCACACGCTGGTCTTCGCCGCCACCGGCACCCTGGAGGCGCTGATCGTCGGGCTTCCGCTCGCCTACGTCCTGGGCCGCAAGGCGGGCCGCTTCAAGGTCCCCCTCATGGTCCTCGTGCTCATTCCCTACTGGACGAGCTTCCTGCTGCGCACCCTGTCCTGGCAGACGCTCATGGCCCCGGGGGGTGCGATCCAGGCGCTGCTCAACTTCCTCCACCTGCACAGCGGCCAGCTCAACTGGCTCGACACCAACAAGGCGGTCGGGATCGGCCTCGTCTACGGCTACCTGCCGCTCATGGTGGTGCCGCTGTTCATCGCCTTCGACCGCATTCCCGACGAGATGATCGAGGCCAGCAAGGACCTCGGGGCGGGCCGCATCCGCACCTTCCTGAACGTGACGCTGCCGATCGCCCGGCCCGGCGTCGCCACGGCGGTGCTGCTCACCTTCGTCCCGATGACCGGTGAGTTCATCATTCCGGCGCTGCTCGGGGGCGCCAAGGGCGTCCTGATGGGCGGGCTGATCTCCAGCCAGTACCTGGCGGCCGCTGACTATCCGCTTGGCTCGGCGATGGCGGTGCTGGTGATGGCGGTCATCGGTCTGGTGCTCCTCGTGTTCGCCCGGACGACCCGCGGTTTCGAGGGGATCGGCACCGTATGAGCACCCTGACTCAGGCCCCGCGCGTCCGCGGTCGGGGCATCAGCCCGCGGCGGCTGCTGCGCAAGCTCGACGTGATCAACCTCGGGCTCTACGTCTGGGCCGGGCTGATGCTCGTGTTCCTGCTCGCGCCGATCGTCACGGTCGTGGTGTTCGCCTTCAACCAGGGCGAGCTCGGCAAGCAGACCGCGACCTTCACGGGCTTCACCACCAAGTGGTTCTCGACGGCCTGGGACACCGCCTCGCTGCGAGGCGGGCTGTGGGTCAGCCTCAAGGTCGCTCTGCCCACGGCGTTCGTCTCGGTCATCCTGGGCACGGGGGCCGGCATCGCGGTCGTCCGCCATCCCTGGCGCCCGGTACGCCGGTGCCTCGAGGCGCTCATGTACTTCCTGCTCGTCGTGCCGGAGATCGTGCTCGGGGTGTCGCTGCTGATCTTCTACACGCGCGCGCACTTCACCCTCGGCTACCTGACCCTGATCGCCGGTCACTCGCCGTTTCCGATCGCGGTCGTCGCCCTCATCGTCCGCTCCCGGGTGGTCGCGCTGGACGCCAACCTCGAGGACGCGGCCGCGGACCTCGGCGCCCGGTCCTGGGTGCGCCTGCGCGACATCGTCCTGCCCCAGCTGCTGCCGGCGCTGATCGCCGGGTTGATCATGTGCTTCACCTTCTCCTTCGACGATCTCATCATCTCGGAGCTGCTGGCGACACCAACCGTCTCCACGCTGCCGGTCTACATCTACGGATCAGCGGCCCGCAACGAGGTCGCACCGTCCATCTACGCGATCGCGACGCTGATGCTCGCGGTCACGCTGATCGGCTTCGCGCTGGTCGGTCTCGTCTTCCGGTTCTTCGGGCGCCGGAGCGGAGGAGGGGTGTCGCTGACGGATGCCGTCGGCCGAGCCTGAGCACGGATCAGCGCGGCCGTAACCGCGCGCACGGACATGTTGATTGCGCTACTGGAACACCAGAGGAGGATCTATGACTGATTTCAAGGAAATGTCGGGGGGGAGGGACGCCGTGGGGCGGGTGATGGCGGGAGAGTACATGTCCCGCCGCACGTTCATGGCGGGCATGGGCGCGGCGGGAACCGCGGCGTTCCTGGCCGCCTGTGGGTCCAGCTCGTCGAGTTCAACCCAGGCCGCGTCCAGTGCTGGCTCGACTGACGCCGCCTACAAGCCCTCCGCGCTGGTCAAGGGCGGTGAGCTGAACATCTACACCTGGCCGAGCTACTTCTCCCAGACCAACCTGACCAAGTACAAGCAGCTGACGGGGACCACCATCAATCAGACGACCTATGAGTCCGATGACGCGATGTACGCGAAGCTGGCCGCCGAGAACGGCAACTCCGGTTTCGACCTGGCGATCCCCACCAGCGGCTGGATCTCCGTCATGGCTCAGAAGGGTCTGCTGGCCGAGATCGATCACTCCCGGGTTCCGTTCTCCAACATCAACTCGAAGCTGCTGAACAAGTCCTTTGACCCCGGCAACCGGTACTCGGTGCCCAAGGACTACGGCTACAACCTGGTGATCTGGGACCCCTCGGTGGTCACCAAGGACATCAAGACGTGGATGGA
>CAZZVR010000255.1:0-5080 GCA_964657595.1 Burkholderia sp. PAMC 26561
CGGCGGACTGTCTGAGGAGCTCCTCGACGTGGCGTGGGAGCGTCTGGCCGCCGGAGGGCGCCTGGTCGCCCGTGCGGCGACGACCGCCGGAGCGGCGCTGTTGACGGCGGCGTGGAGTGCGCGGGGTGGAGAGCTGGTCCGCCTCGGCGTCGCCCGCGCCGGGGCGTCCGCCGGCGGTGAGGCCTGGGCAGTGGCTCCCGAGACCGTGCAGTGGGCGGTGCGCAAGCACCACTAGCCTGCAATATGCACAGATGCTTATGCGACAATCTGTGTATGAGTCACGGCCACTCCGTCGAGCTCGCGCACGTCGACGACGCCACCGCGCAGTCGGTCGCCCAGACCATGCAGGCGCTGGCGGCCCCCAGTCGGGTCCTGATCCTCAGCCGGCTCGGTGCCGGTCCCTGCGCGGTCAGCGATCTGGCGGAGGCGGTGGGGATGAGTCAGCCGGCGGTCTCCCAGCAGCTGCGGGTGCTGCGCTACCTCGGGATCGTCGTCGGCGTCCGGGCGGGGCGTCGCGTGGTCTATGAGCTGCACGACGACCACGTGCGGGCACTGCTGAGCGAGGCGGTCTCCCACGTCGAGCATCTCCGTCTGGTGCCGGCGTGAGCGGCACCGCACCCGCGCTCATCGTCGCCGCGGCCGGGGTCGGCGTCGGCCATGCCGTCATGCCCGACCACTGGATGCCGATCGCCGTGGTCGGACGGGTCAACCGCTACTCGGCCGGTCGCGTGGCGCGCCTGGCGTCGCTGGCCGGCGTCGCCCACGTCGTCTTCTCGCTGTTGCTGGGAGCGGTGATCGTGGGGATCGGCCTGCAGTTCAAATCCTCCATCGAGTCCGCCCAGGACACCATCGTCGGGGTCATCCTCCTGCTCACCGGCGTGTTGTTCGCCGGGTTCGAGCTGGCCGGGCGCGGTCACCATCACGGTCCCGGAGGCCACACCCACGGGCACGGACACGACGACCACGACTATGACGACCACGACCACGACCACCACGAGCACGGCGTCGCCGCTGCGGTGGACGCCGGCAGCCGCCGAGGGCTCTTCACGGTCCTGGTGCCACTCGGTGCGGCGGCCTCACCGGATCTGACGATCCTCCCGGTCTTCCTGGCCGCGGCGGCGGTCGGCACCGCCGCCGCCATCGGTGCGCTGATCGTCTTCGCCCTTGCCACCATCGGGACGATCGTCGGCCTCACCGTGGCGGCCTTCCTCACCGGCTACAAGCTCGAGGGCAACTGGATGGATCGCTGGGGCAACCTGATCACCGCAGGTGTGCTGCTGGTCATCGGCACCCTGGTGATCACCCGCATCATCTGATTCACGGTGTCCTCATGCGGCTCGCGCTCGCGCCGTGGTAAACGATCTGGAAACATCCCCTCGGATGGAAGGGTCCTCAGTCAACGGCGCGCCGCCTCCGGTGCAGGACGCGGCGGCCGAGCAGGAGCCGTTGGGGGGCGATTTCCCCGCCGCGGCCTACGCCGACTGGGAGGCGCTGGTCCGGGCCAAGGAGACCGACCCCGACCGCGCGCTGAGCAGCCGGCTCGAGGAGGACCTCGAGGTCAAGTGGCTCTACACCGCGGCGGATGCGCTCGCCCCGGACCCGGGTGGTCTGCCCGGCCACAGCCCGTTCGTCCGCGGTATCCGGGAGGGCACGCCGTGGGCGATCCGCCAGCGCAACGCGGCGACTGACCGCTCCGGCGCCAACGCCCAGATCCTCGAGGAGCTCGAGGGTGGCGCCACCGAGATCCTGCTGGCCATCGACCCCGTCGGCCAGACCGGCATTCCCGTCGCCGACGTTGAGCAGCTCGATGCGGTGCTCGACGGTGTTCTCCTCGACCTGGCGCCCGTCGCCCTGGAGGGCGACCCCGCCGGCGCGCAGCTGCTGCTCGAGCTCTACCGCCGGCGTGGGCATCGTCCCGGGGAGCTGCGGGGCAGTCTCGGCCTCGACGCCGCGGGCATCGCGCACGTCAGCGCCGTCCGCCACGAGTTCCCCCAGCTGCGTGTCCTGCGCATCGACACCACCGGTCATGCTGAGGCGGGAGCCGGGGGCGTGCTCGAGCTCGCACTCGCCCTGTCCACAGGGGTCAGCTACCTGCGCGCGGGTGAGGCGGCCGGCATCGACCCCGCCGAGGTGGCTGCCGCGCTCGAGTTCACCCTGGCCGTCGGGCCCGATGTGTTCCTGGAGATCGCCCGGCTGCGGGCGCTGCGGCGGCTGTGGGCAACGGTGCTCGCGCACTGCGGGGTGCCCGCGGCCCAGCGCCGCTCGGCACTGTATGGCGCCACCTCGCGGCGCATGGTCTCCTCCCTCGACCCATGGGTGAACCTGCTGCGCGCCACCACCGCCGCCTTCGCCGCCGCGGTCGGTGGGGCTGACGGGATCACCGTGCTGCCGTTCGACGAGCCCCACGGCACCGGCATCACCACGCCGGGCCCGCTCGGCCGCCGCATCGCCCGCAACACCCAGCTGCTGCTGTCGGAGGAGTCTTCGCTGCACCGCGTCGCCGACCCGGCCGGAGGCTCCTGGTACGTGGAGTCGCTCACCGATCAGGTCGCCCGGGCGGCCTGGACGCAGTTCCAGGCGCTGGAGGCCGAAGGGGGAATTGACGCGGCGCTGGCGTCCGGCGCGCTGGCGGACCGGCTCGCGCAGCTCACCGCGACCCGCCAGGGTGAGATCGCCCGGCGCCGGCGCTCCCTCACCGGGGTGAACCAGTTCCCGTTGCTGGGGGAGGACGGCCTGGACCGCCCGGCGACAGCACCGGTCCCCCAGACAGGTGCGGGAGGACCGCCCCTGGTCCGGGACGCCGCGCAGTTCGAGGCCCTGCGCGCCCGGGCGGCCGCCCTGGGTGACGCGCGGATCCTGCTCGCCTGCACGGGCCCGCTGGCCGCCCACGTCAACGTCGCCCAGTGGGCCAAGGGCTTCTTCGAGGCCGGTGGCGTGGAGACCATCGCCTCCGGGGTCGACCCCGACATCGCGGCACTCGTCGCCGAGCACGGCATCGTCGCCGCGGCGGTCTGCATCGGCCGGGACTCTGACCCAGCCCCCACCGTCCAGGCGCTCGACGACGCCGGCGTGCAGATCCTCTACGCGGTCGGCGGCGACATCGACGGCGCCGAGCGGGTCAAGGACGGCGTGAACATGGTCGCGGTGCTCTCGGCGCTGCTCGACCGCTGCGAGGAGGCCAGGGCATGACGATTCCGGACTTCAGCGACATCGCACTCGACGGCGTGGCGACCGACCCCGCGGTCAAGCCCGACACCCGTCCGGAGGAGGGCTGGGAGACCCCGGAGGGGATCGACATCGCGCCGGTGTACGTCGCCGCCGACCGTGACGGGCTCGACTTCCTCGACGGCATGCCGGGCATCGCCCCCTACCTGCGCGGGCCCTATCCGACGATGTACGTGCAGAAGCCGTGGACGATCCGCCAGTACGCCGGCTTCTCCACCGCGAGTGAGTCCAACGCCTTCTATCGCCGCAACCTGGCCGCCGGTCAGAAGGGCCTGTCGATCGCCTTTGACCTGGCCACCCACCGTGGCTATGACTCCGACAACCCGCGGGTGGCCGGGGACGTGGGGATGGCCGGTGTGGCGATCGACTCGATCCTCGACATGCGCCAACTGTTCGACGGGATCCCGCTCGAGCAGATGAGCGTGTCGATGACGATGAACGGAGCGGTGCTGCCGGTGCTCGCGCTCTACATCGTCGCCGGGGAGGAGCAGGGCGTCGAGCACAAGGCGCTGGCGGGGACCATCCAGAACGACATCCTCAAAGAGTTCATGGTCCGCAACACCTACATCTATCCGCCCAAGCCGAGCATGCGGATCATCTCCGACATCTTCGCCTACACCTCCCAGGAGATGCCGCGCTTCAACTCGATCTCGATCTCCGGATATCACATGCAGGAAGCCGGGGCGAGCGCCGATCTCGAGCTCGGCTACACGCTGGCCGACGGGGTCGAGTACGCCCGGGCGGGGGTGGCCGCGGGGCTCGACATCGACCGCTTCGCGCCGCGGCTCAGCTTCTTCTGGGCCATCGGCATGAACTTCTTCATGGAGGTGGCCAAGCTGCGTGCCGCCCGGCTGCTGTGGGCCAAGCTGATGCGCCAGTTCGACCCCTCCGATGATCGCTCGCTGTCGCTGCGCACCCACTGCCAGACCAGCGGCTGGTCCCTCACCGCTCAGGACGTCTACAACAACGTCGTGCGCACCTGCGTGGAGGCGATGGCCGCCACCCAGGGCCACACCCAGTCGCTGCACACCAACGCGCTGGACGAGGCGCTCGGTCTGCCCACCGACTTCTCGGCGCGCATCGCCCGCAACACCCAGCTGTTCCTCCAGCAGGAGTCCGGCACAGCGCGGGTGATCGACCCGTGGGCCGGCTCCTACTACGTCGAGCGCCTGACCAACGACCTGGCCCGCAAGGCACTCGCCCACATCCACGAGATCGAGGGTCTGGGGGGCATGACCCAGGCGATCGAGGCGGGGATCCCCAAGCTGCGCATCGAGGAGTCGGCCGCCAAGACCCAGGCGCGGATCGACTCCGGGCGCCAGACCGTCGTGGGCGTCAACCGCTTCCGCCCCGATCAGGACCAGCTGCCCAACGTGCTGAAGATCGACAACAAGACCGTGCGGGCGGGGCAGATCGCCAAGCTGGAACGGCTGCGCGCCGAACGCGACGCGGACGCGGTGCGCGGTGCCCTGGAGCGGTTGACCAACGCCGCCGGTGCCGACGACGGGCGGGCCAACCTGCTCGAGCTGGCCGTCGACGCGGCGCGCGCCCACGCCACGGTGGGGGAGATCTCCGACGCCCTGGAGACGGTGTATGGCCGTCACGCCGCGGAGATCCGCTCGATCACCGGCGTCTACAAGCGAGAGGTGGGTGATGACGACGTGCAGTTCACCAAGACCCAGGAGCTGGTCGAGCGCTTCGAGGCGCTCGAGGGACGCCGCCCGCGCATCCTCGTGGCCAAGATGGGCCAGGACGGGCATGACCGCGGTCAGAAGGTGATCGGGACCGCGTTCGCCGACCTCGGCTTCGACGTGGACATGGGCGCGCTGTTCCAGACCCCCGAGGAGGTCGCCCG
>CAZZVR010000256.1:0-5033 GCA_964657595.1 Burkholderia sp. PAMC 26561
CCTGAGTTCGGTACCTGAGGCCCTCGTAGCTCGAAAGCCTGGGTGCGCCATAACGGACAGGCGTGCACGGCGGCCCGCCTGAGGTCTCGAACGTCCGGACGATCGTCCGAGGCTCGGCGCGTCCCGCGTGAGCGTTATCGCTGGATTGTGTGCTGCAGAAGCTCGAAGAGTGCGGTGAAGTGTCGTTCGGCGGCCCCTTCGTTGTACGCGCCCATGTCGGCCATCGTGTAGCCGTGTTGGGCTCCCGCGTAGAGCTCGGTCCTGTGGCGCACTCCGGCGTCGTCCATCGCCTGATCGAGCGTGGCGATGTTCGCCGGGGTCATGCTCGGGTCCTGATCGGCGTGGCCCCAGTAGACCTGCGCCCTGACCTGGGGTGCGAGCCGGTGGGGGCTGTCAGCACCTTCGGTGACCATGCCACCGGTGTGAAAGCCGCCCAGGGCAGCGACTCGATCCGGGTAGGCCGCGGCGACGGTCCATCCGAGCCGTCCGCCGAAGCAGTAGCCCGTCACGCCGACCGGACCATCGCTGAGTTCGGCGAGCCTGTCGAGGTACGCACCGCTGTCGGCGGTCACCGCCTCGGGGGTCAGTGCGCCCATCAGCGGACCGATCGACTGCATGAACGTGGCGCGCGACTCGGGATCCTGGAGGTCTGGTGTCTCCCACAGCGGAGCGCGTCCCGCCCGATAGAACGCGTTCGGGGCGAGTACGACATAGCCCTGCTCGGCGATCCGATCGGCCATTTCCTCGATGCGTGGGCGTAATCCGATCGCGTCGATCATGAACAGGACGCCGGGATGGGTCCCCTCGTCAGCCGGCGTGCTGAGGTAGCAGTCGGCGACCCCGTCCGGGGTTATCACGTTGATCGTTGAACCGTTCATCGCCCCAGCTTCGCACGTTCTCCGACGGCTGCACCTCCGCAGATCGTGATCGACCGGTCTTGATGGCCCCGGTCTCGCTCGACCGGCGCGCCTACGGATGACCCAGGTCGGTCCGTCCGGGCCCCCTGGGAGGCTGCGAAGAGCCGCGCTGGGTCCGAAGGTCCCGCGGGGCTGGGACGGAATCAGTCGGTGATGGCGAACGTCTCCTTGAGATCAGACGATTTCTGCAGGCGCCTGCCGACGCCGACCCACAGCACGTAGCGTCCCACGCGCGCATGGGGCGGTGTGGCGAGCACCTTGCGCTTGACGTACCCGCAGGTGTTACCTCGCCCGATCGCGAAGCGGCGGAGCAGCTTGGTTCCAGCACGGTTGGTGACGAAACCGTAAACCGGCTTCCCGGCCCAGGCCAGGTCGGCCGCAGTCACGAACCGGGGCTTGCTCGGATTCAGAGGCGACAGGGCGATGTCCACGCCCTCCTCGGAAACGAGGATGCTTCCAATTGACGTGGTGACGGTGCCCTGGTCCTGCGTGTAGTCCTCGACGTCGAGCGCGACCGGACTGCCGGGGGTCGGGTAGAGGCGATCGTCGTTATAGGGGGAGATATCTGACAGCACCGCCGTCGCGTTGCCGCTGGCGTCGAAGTTGCCATCGGTACTGCCGGCGTCACCGTGGCCCGCCGGCGTGTTCGGGTAGGTGGCCGACAGCACATACCCATCACTGGCTCCACCCCCGCTCAACGGCACGGAGATCGGCGGGACCGTTCCGTGCGGCGCGGCGTAGCACGCGGCCAAGGGGCTGGCCGTCATGACGGCCGCATCGGCTGAAGCCGGGACGGCGACGCCTGCCGCGACAGCGATCATCCCAGCCGTCAGCCTCCATCCAGAAGTCATTCTCAGCGGTTTCCTCATCCGCGCGGTTCTATCACTGAATCGCTGCAATTTCGCTCAGAGCCGCCCCGCGCCAACCACGACGCCGCTGGCTCGAACGTGCACGCCGTCAGCTCGGCCCTGGCCGGTCACGGCACCGCTCGGTGGCCGGCTTGGGGTTCTGTGCCAAGAGCCGGGAGAGCCGAGCGTGTCAGTCCCATCAAGGCTGGTCAGATTCAGCATCCTCTCGAGCCGCCGGATCCGCATCTGCGTGCGCCTGCTCGTCCCGGCCCGCTTCAGCGAGGTCCTCGTTGCCGACCAGCTCACCGGCGACCTCTTTCGTCTTACCGACGAGCTTCTCGAACAGGCCCTCACGGGTGACCTCAGGCTCTTCTGGCATCTGAACGTACGTCCTTTCCGGGTTTCTCGGACCTGTAGTTTGACGAGCGGTCTGCAGCGAGACGAAGGGTCGGGTCCCAGCGCCGATGGTGAACTTAAACACGATGCCGGTCCGTCGTTCTCGGCAGGCTCCCCCGCAGCCGTGCTGATCTACTCCATGAGCGTGTCGGTTGACGGCTTCATCGCCGACCGCCGGGGTGAGTTCGGATGGACGGCTCCCGATGATGAGCTGTTCGGCTTTCACCTCGCGAGGGTGCGCGAGCTGGGTTGCTGTATGTGTGGCCGCAGGCTCTACGAGACGATGCTGCCTTGGGAGACGGATGTGTCGCTACGCGACACTGAGCTGCACGCCGCGTTCGCTGATGTCTGGTCCGCACTGCCGAAGGTCGTGTTCAGCCGCACACGCAAAAGCGTTCAGGGCAATGCCCGCCTCGCAACGGCAACGGTCGCCGAGGAGGTCGCGGCTCTCCTGGCAAGCACCGACCAGGACGTCGAGATTGGTGGCGCGAACCTGGCGGGTACGGCGCTCGACCTTGGCCTGATCGACGAGCTGCGCATGTTCCGCCATCCGATTGTCGTCGGCGCTGGACGGCGCTTCCTGCCGCCGGTTGCCGAGGAGGTCTCGCTGCAGCTGCTCGAGACCAGGACGTTCGGTGCACGCGTCATCTATGAGCGCTATCGGCTCGTGCGCTGAGACCTGAGCTGGCTCGGCGCCGGTTTGAGTGCGCTGGGCACGCAAGCGAGACCGTAGGATCTCCGCGAGGTGTGAAAGTGGACCAGAGGCAGTTTCAGCGGGACGGAGTGACGCTTGCGCTGAGCGATTTCGGCGGGGACGGCGCGCCCCTCCTCCTCCTTCACGGTCTGGCGGGCTACGGCGGGGAGTGGGAGCAGAGCGCCCGGTTCCTGGTCGACAGCTACCGGGTGTTCGCGCTTGATCAGCGCGGTCACGGCAACAGCGAGCGATATCCGGACGACGTCTCGCGCTCGGCATTCGTTGCGGACTGCGCCGCCGCGATCCGCGTCATCGACCTGGGTCCGGTGATTCTGGCGGGTCAGTCGATGGGCGCCAGCACCGCGATGCTCACGGCCGCCGCGCACCCCGACCTCACGCTGGGATTGGTGGTGATCGAGGGTTCGCCGGACGGGCCTGACCCACCGGTCCCTGAAGCCGAGATCGTCGAACATTTCACGCGGACGCTGTCAGCGTGGCCAGTGCCCTTCGCCGACGCTGAGGCCGCCACCGAGTTCTTTCTGAGCAAGGGTTTCGACCCGGTGGCCTGGACCCGGGGGCTTGAACGGCGGCGCGATGGACTGTGGCCCAGGTGGGACGTCACCACGCTGGCACGCACGATGGGTGGACTTGCCTCTCAGTCCTACTGGCCTCAATGGCGGAGCATCCGGGCCCCCACGCTGGTGGTCCTCGGCGAGCGTGGCATCTTCCCCGCCGGCCATGGCGACAAGCTGGTCAGTGAACGGCCTGATGCGGTCGCAGTCACGATCCCGGGCGCCGGCCATGACGTACATCTCGACGCGCCTCAGCTCTGGGTCGAGGCGCTCCGACACTCGATCCCAACCTGACCCCGCGCGGCAACTCTGCCGGAACGCATCGGTCACACCCGATCGGCGGCACGGCAGAAGTTCGGTGCACGCCGAAGTTGCCTCGACGTTGTCGCGCCGAACCCTCACACTCTCGGCGTGGCCCCTGATCCTCCGGCCGCCGAGCCGCCGTCCGAATTCGATGTCTACGAGCTCGTCCTCCTGCGGCGCAGCCAGTCGCCCCCCGCACTGGATGAGGCGAGCACTCAGCGCCTGCAACACCAACACCTCGGTCATCTTGAGGCCATGAGGTCCGCCGGGCACCTTCTCGTCGCTGGCCCACTCTCCGACCAGCCCGATGAAGCTTGGCGTGGTCTCTGCCTCTACCGCGTCGGCTCCCTCGAGGAGGCCCGCCGGCTGGCGACGTCAGACCCGGCAGTACGCGCCGGCCGGCTCGTCGTCGAGGTGATGCACTGGTCCACCCCCAAGGGCGCCATCCGGGCGTGAGGGCCCGTCCTCCGGCCCCGGCGTGTCCATGGGCTCGGCCCAGGTCCTGATCGACCTTGTCAGTGACGGCCGCCCCGTGGGGACAGAGCATCAGCTCGTCGCTCCCGACGCGATCCGCTCATAGGTGCCGACGATTCGTCTCGATGAGGTCAGGGGAGCGCGGATGTCCGAGGGGCAGGCGCTCGAGCTCCACGGTCGGATGACCGGTCTGAAGCTGAGGCTGCTGGGAGACGGGAACAGGGCCTCCGCCGCATGATCCAGATGCGCCCGACTCGGCTGACCCGCGGACGCGGTCAATCGCCACCTCATCCATGCACCCTCAACTTGGCGACGTGGCGCGTCGGGCGGGGGCCGGGCATGAACCGGCCAGAATGGCGGTATGCGTTCCCCCAGCAGCACAGCTGCCCATTCCGGTGCCGGGCTGACCCGCCGCCGGCTGTTACGCAACGGCCTGTTGACGGCCGGTGTCGGCCTTCCCATGGCCGGTGGCGTACCCGGGTTCGGCTGGGGCGACGGTGTCGCGCGTGCCACGAGCCCGACGCCACCCCCGCCCACGCGGCGCCAGCGGCTCTGGGCCGGGCGTGCCCAGGCCGCCTACGGCGCGCTGCAGGACTCCTTCTACAGCGAGAAGACCGGCCTGTATTACGAGATGTTCCCGGCCACGTCGCCGACCGCCTACGCCGGTCTGTGGCCGTTTTCGCGCGCGCTGGTGGGGACGCTGACCCTGGCCGGGATCCCGTCGCAGCTGCTGGGCGGTCGCCACTACACGGTTGAGGTCGAGGACTGGCTCGCCGCGCTCGCGCAGTACCACGACACCGCGGTGACCCCGGCGGGTTATGACGGCCGG
>CAZZVR010000257.1:0-5013 GCA_964657595.1 Burkholderia sp. PAMC 26561
AGCGTCCCCCGCGCGGACAGCCAGAACGCATCCGGGACCATCTGCCTTGAGCGAGGTGCTGGTAGCTGAAGCGCTCATCGTCCATCACCGCCGATCAGTGACCGCCATGGCTCCTGCGCGTAGGCCGGTGTGAGACGCACCAGCTCCCAACGGACCCCGTCGAGATGCAGAGCCCGCCCGCCCGGAACGTTCGCGACCTCACCCGGTGAAATGACGCGCTGTCGCTGGATCGAGACCGTCCGTGACCCGCTCCGGTCGAACGCGCTCTTACCGGTTCGTGACTCGACCTCGCGGTCATAGTCACCCAAGGCCAGCGACACCGCCTCCAGCGTCTTGGAATCGGCAATCCCCGGCAGGATCAGCTTGGAACCAAACAGGGTGAGGAACCCGTCCGCCGCGCCACCCCAGCGCGCCCGAGCCTGACTGAGGTCTTGGAGTGCGGCCAAGAGCACGAGACCTTGGCCGCCGCCTTCAGACGCGATCGCCGGGAGCTCTGGCAGTGGGGCGATGTTCGCTACCTCATCCAATGCGAACAGCACCCGGCCACCCAACTCGCCTCGAGCGTGGGCGCGGTAGGTCGCTGAACGGATGTCGGCCAGCAGGCCGCAGACCAGTGGGGCGATGAGCTGTTGCTGCTCTGCCGGTGCGTGAATGTAGATCGTGTCCTGGGACCGAACGAACCGGTCGGCGTCGAAGTTCGGGTTCCTTGAAGCCTCGATCGCGGCGGTGGAGCTGTAGGCGTCCAGGGCGTCAGCGGCGGCGGAGAAGATCGACGAACGCTCCCGCGCCTCCGTGTTCGCCAACCCGACCAGCAACCCGGCCGCCCGCTCAGCACCCGCCCGCTCAAGCAGCTCACCGGCGCCGTCGAGGTCGTGAGTCAGGACCCAGAGCTGCACCGCCTCCACCCCCAACCGCTCCACTGAGGCCGCGTGCAACAGGGCGGCGAGGAGGGCTTGGGCGCGTTTGGCCCAGTGCGTCGAGTCCGTCGTCCCCGCCCCGACGGTCGCGCCGAGGACCATGGAGCGGGCCATCAACAACGCCCCATCCCACGACCTCGCCCCCTGGACCGGGGACCAGCGCAGCTGGCTCCCGACCTCTCCCTGCCCGACGCCGGTGGGGTCAAAGGACCAGACCTGCCCCAGCGTCTGGCGTGACCGGCCGGTCACCGCCAGCACGTCCGGCTTGGTGGACGCCGACACCGCCGGCCCGTCATGCGCGAGCAGCGCCGGCATGATCACCGCGCTGGTCTTGCCCGACCGCGGCGGTCCCAGTAGCAGCACCGCGCGTTCGGGGCGGGCACAGCGCCACACCCCGCGACGATCCTCACCGAGGTAGACCCCACCACCCGTCTGCGCCACCCGCGCGCGAATGAGCTCCCTGGGGTCGACTGATGACCAGCCGCCCACCGGGCTCGCTGGCCGGTATCGGGCGTGAACCCGCCGAGCCGCCACGACCAGCATCGCGACCAGGGCGACGATGACCGTCAGCTTCCACAACGCCAACGCGAGGACACCGAGGCCGGCGACCCAGTACGCACGCGACCGTCTGCGGCTGGGGGATTCCTGAGGCCCCCAGCCCTTGACCCGCTCCCGGGCGGGCATCAGTTGACCCTCCGGGCCGGGCACTCCTGCTGCTCCACCCAGGCGGCAATCGCGTCCGCACGAAAACGGACATAACGCTCACCGACCCGGACGACCGGGATCGCTCCACGCCGCGCCAGCGCATACACGTACGGGGTCGGAACTCCGAGGATGCGCCCGACTTCTTCGGCCTCCAACAGGCGCCGGGCCGGTCCTTCACTCATTGGTACTTCGGTGTGTGTGCTCATGTGGAGCACGTTCCGCTCAGGTGCGGGACGCTTCTACCACCGGAGGGGACGCTTCGGGGACGCTCTTTAGAATTCGGCCGCAAACCCACCCTTTTCTGAGACCTGATGAGCAACGAGAGACTCCGCGCGGCAATCGACCAGGCTGGCTTGTCAGTCGACCAGCTCGCCCTCAAAGTCGAGGTGGACAGCAAAACCGTCCGGCGCTGGATCAGCGGCCGGACCCCCAGGAAGACCTACCGCCTCCGCGTCGCCCAAGCGCTCGGAACCAGCGAACCGGAGCTGTGGCCCGAGGAAGAACTCCGCGTCGACGGCCGCGACGAACAAGCCGAAATCCTCGCTGCCTACACCCATGTCAACGACCACGCCGCGCCCGACTGGCGAGCTCTCCTCGCCCGGACCACCCAGACCGTCGACATCCTTGATCTCACCCTCACCGACATCCTCGGCCAGACCGGCACCCAAGACCTCCTCCGCGAACGCGCCGCCGCGGGCTGCCAAATCCGGTTGCTGCTCTCAGCCCCCGAGTCCGCCTACCTCACCCTGAATGACGCAGAACTCGGACAAGACCTCCGGCTCATCGACATCCCGCCCAGCGCCCAAGACGCCAACCACACCCTCACCCTCCTCCCGCCACTCATCGCCGCCGGCGTCCAGGCACGCACCTTCATCACCGCACGGCCCACCCCGATCATGCGCTTTGACGACGAGATGCTCGTCGGCCTCCCGCTCTATGCCACTCCCACCGAGCAGGCGCCGCTGATGCGCCTCAAACGCCACTCCGACCACGGACTCTTTCAAGCCTTCGCCGACCAATACGACCTGCTCTGGCAAGACAGCCAGACCGTCCCCTAGTCAGGAACCGGCCGGTAACCCGACAGCACCCGTTCGAGCGCCGCGTATGTAAATCCGGTCCGCGAGCGACGACCGCTTCACAATGTCGGCTGCGTCCTGGCGCCCCTGGGCCGTGTCGATGAGAAGGATCACCGCGTCCACCAGCTCATCTTGTCGCTCATACCCGTCGAGCAGAGACGCCAGATCCGGTGTGCGGTGCGGCCAGAGCGACAGATACACCACGATCCGATACTGAGCACTAGAGACCAACGCTAGGTCCGGGTACACCTCGCTGCCGGCCATTTGCAACAAAAACCCGGACGGGGCTCCGGCGCTCCTTGCCGCAGCCCGGTCAAGTCCCGCCGTCTCACGAGACGACAACACGCGTGCCACGTCGCCAAAGGCGCCATCCCACGCGGCGATCCACAACCAGACCGCAGCCAAATTACGACGTACGTCACCGAGCCCGAACCGCGGCGCGGTCAGCTGACTGCCTGCCCCCGCCAAGCCAGCCTGCGTGACCCGTAACAGCTCATCCCCCGCCAACCCAGAACGCTCGCGCCGTAGAAACCCGCCGGCACACAGCCGGGCCACTACGCCGTTCAGATGATCGCTCTCAAGCCCCAAGTGGCGCCCCAGCTGCTCAGCCGTCACGAACCGGTGAGCGCCAACCATGGCCACGATATGGCGGTCAAGATCATCCATACCCAAAAGCTACCCCAGGGCGCGCCGGCCGAATGTCGCAGGCCTCGCCGTCGAAGGATCCCGAGGCGTCGGGAACAGCCTTCAACGAAGAACGCCTGGGGCTGGGAGCGGCCGTGACCCGTCGCGCGTTGAGACCGCTGCGCTCCCGCGCTGGATCGCTCGCCACAAGCCAAACTCCTCTCCGCAAGACGTGTTCGCCGACCCAAGCGCCGCCGGCGAAGCGATACGACCCACTCGCGCGTACTCGGTGCGGCTCAGAATCCAGTCGTCACACCAAACAGACCGCGAGACAAAGCCGGAGCCGTCCCGGTCTGGTCATCGCCGGTTGCAGGGCCCGTAAAGCGCTCGTGGGCTGCATACGCATTCGCGAGACCCACGTAGGCAAAGGGGTTGGTGCAACTGGCCTGAGACCCGAGCCAGCGCGAGATAACACTGGGCCTTGGGCGCCCGTGCGAGCAGTGACGACGAGGCGGTGCCCGGGAGGAAGTCTCAGACTTCTGACCCCGGTTGGGGGTGATCAGCACGTTGCCGTGACGATGATCTCCTTTGCCTCCGCGCTGAACGGTGAGCGAGCCCAATCCCCGAACATGTCTGCGACGTGGAATCCGGCTCGCTCTATTGAGTCCACCAGGTTGTCTGCGGAGCGGAAGGCAAGTGTCTCGCGACTGCAGGTCTCATCCCCGGTGACAAGGTTGCGCGTCCAGGTCTCATAGGTCACGCACGGCAGGTCAATGGCTGCAACCTCATGCCAGAACTCAACGTCGCCGTCATCTGTCATCACCGTCCTGAGGGTCGCGTCGCGATTCCATGCCTTCCAGCCCCGGGCTAGAGGGTTGCGGGTCTCAAAAGCCAATGTTCCGCGTTTCTGAAGGGCTTCTCGAAGATGGGTGAGTACCTGGTGCCAACTGTCATCTTCGACGAATATTTGAGCGACATGGCCCGTCATAACTGCGAGATCGGCCGATCGCGGCTCAACGCAACTGCTGTCGCCCTCGAGCCAAGTGACGTTGCCGAGTTGGGGCTTTGTCCGAGCCACCCTGAGCATGTTTGGGTCTGGGTCAATCCCTGTCACCGTGATGCCCTGGGCCGCCATCATCAGAGCTAGCGTGCCCGTTCCACAGCCAAGATCCACCGCGCGGTGAACGTCGAGGCCGAGTGCGAGATTGGTATAGAACCGGTAGTCCGACTGGTCAGCATTAAGCTCGTCGTACGCGGCCTCAAAGTCAAAGGTCACCCCTTCAGTCAATCAGGCCTCGCCCGGCGCTCGCGGAGGTCCAGACGTGACCCACACGCCCATCAATCGCCGAAACCGGGGCGGGCCAAGCCGACCCGCGAGATGCCGCTCTACATAGGCAGGCGCTGAAGAGTGCACACTGGATCTCTGGCGGTGTGGGCAGCTGCCTCGGCCTTAGGAACCGTCCGGACGGACTTCGTCTGGTCTCCGCATTGGGGGTGACCGGGTCACCGCTGGTAGCTGATCTGCTGCCCGCTTGAGCGGCGGAGCGTCGACCGGCATCAGAGACGGACAGCCTTGCCAGGGTGATCGCCGTGAGACGAAGTGGTGGCTCGTAGGCCGAGGTAAGCGCCAAGCACCGTGAAACCGGTGAGGCAGAGGCCGGCGTCGATCAGGCCGCGGGCGAGTCCTGCGA
>CAZZVR010000258.1:0-5010 GCA_964657595.1 Burkholderia sp. PAMC 26561
GCCTGGAGCCCGGGCAGGGACTCCGCCAGGGCGGCGATGCCGTCAGGGTTGTGGGCGCCGTCGAGCACGGTGAAGGGGGCCTCCCCCACCACCTGGAGACGGCCCGGCACCAGCGTGTCGTGCGCGGCCGCCGCGACGGCGGCATCGGACAGCGGACCGGCGCCCTCCGCGGCGAGGAACGCCTCGGCGGCGGCTCGGGCGACGCTGAAGTTGCGCCGCTGGAACAGGCCGAGGGCGCCGACGTCGATGCCCGGATCCCCGTCACTCACCACGATCGTGGCGCCGCGCTCGGCGGCGACCGCCTCGGCCACCGCCACGGCATCGGGATGCATGCCCGGCCCGAGCACCAGCGTCGTCCCGGGCTGAAGGACGTCGAGCTTCTCGCGGGCGATCGCCGCGATCGTCGGGCCGAGCCAGCGGGTGTGCTCGAGTCCCACCCCGGTCAGCACGGTGACCTTCGACGGGATCACGTTGGTGGCGTCGTAGCGTCCGCCGAGTCCCGCCTCGATGACCGCCGCCTCGACGCCCTGTCGTGCCAGCTCGCTGTAGGCGGCGGCGGTG
The DNA here is from genome assembly GCA_964657595.1 of Burkholderia sp. PAMC 26561. Classification (GTDB taxonomy): domain Bacteria; phylum Actinomycetota; class Thermoleophilia; order Solirubrobacterales; family Solirubrobacteraceae; genus Palsa-465. The sequence continues at coordinate 562 of CAZZVR010000258.1, forward strand.
AGCAGCTCGAACTGGGTGACCTGGTCATCCTCGCCGCGGCCCCGGTTGACCTTCTCGGCCGCGCGCAGGGCGCGCTCGATCGCGCCCGCGAACTGCTCCGGGGTGATGTCGGCATCGTCGACCCGGATCCGCTCGCTGAAGGACACCAGGTGGGGGGACAGATAGGTCCCGCTGCGCCGGCCGTGACGCGCCAGGATCGCCGCGATCATCCGCGTGGTGGAGGACTTGCCGTTGGTCCCCACCACGTGGACGGAGGCGAAGGTCCGCTCCGGGTGGCCGAGCGCGGTCATCAGCCGGCGCATCCGGTCCAGCCCGAACCGCATCCCGAACAGCTCCAGGGCCAGGAGCCGGTCCTCGGCCTGCTCAGGCGTGATCGAGGGCACTCAGATCCGCCTGCAAGCGCTCGAGCTTCGCGCGCTCGGCCGCGACCACCTCCGGCTTGGCCTTGGCCACGAAACCCGGGTTGGCGAGCTTGGTCTCCGCCCGGGCGATCTCGGACTCCAACCGCGTGCGCTCGGCGTCGCGCTTGGCGTCCGCGGCGCCCAGGTCAACCTGATCGCTGGCCAGGATCGCCACCTGACCGCCGGGGATCGGGATCACCGCGGCGGGCTCGCCGGCCGCGTCGGTCCACGCCAGCTTGGGCAGACGGGCCAGGTTCTCCGCGGTTGCGTCATACCCCGTCGCCTCCAGCCGGGCGTCCAGCACCGCCGAGGGCTTGACCCCGGCCGAGTCACGCCACGCGCGCACCGCGGTCACCGCGGCGATCAGGTCCCCCAGCGCCCGCTCCGCCGCGTCATCCACCTCACCGGCGGCTCCCACTTGCACCCGGCCGGCCAGGAGACTGTCGCCGCCCGGCAGGTGGGCCCAGATCTCCTCCGTCACGAACGGGATGACCGGATGGGCCAGAGTCAACGTCTCGGTCAGCACGTGCAGGGCGGTTCCGGCGAGAACCGGATCGTCCAGGCGCGGCTTGATCAGCTCGAGGTACCAGTCACACAGCTCGGCGTAGACGAAGTCATAGAGCTCCTGGGCCGCCTTGGCGAAGTCGAACGCGGCGATCCGCTCGGCGACCGAGGTCTGCGCCCGGGTCAGTCGCGACAGCAGCCAGCGGTCCTCGATGGCCAGCTCGGAGTCAGCCGCCAACCCAGCCCGCGCGTCCGCTCCCACTCGGAGCAGGATGAGCCGGGCGGCGTTCCACAGCTTGTTGGTCAGCTGGCGCCCCTGAGCGATCTTCTCCTCGTTGAAGCGCACGTCCTGGGCCGAGGACATGGCCAGCAGACCCCAGCGCAGCGCATCGGCGCCGTAGGCGGGGAAGTCACCGCCCTGGGCGTAGACCGGTGGACGCTCACCGCCGTCGATCAGGGCCAGAGGATCGATGCCGGTACCCAGGGACTTGGACATCCGCCGCCCGTCGGGGGCCTGGATGATCGAGTGGATGTAGACGTCGTCGAAGGGGATGTCGCCCGCGAACTCGATGCCCAGCATGATCATCCGGGCCACCCAGAGGAAGATGATGTCGCGGCTGGTGACCAGGGCGTCGGTGGGATAGAACGCCTTCAGGGCAGGGGTTGTGTCCGGCCAGCCAAGCGTCACAAAGGGCCACAGTCCGGAGGAGAACCAGGTGTCGAGGACGTCGGGGTCACGTTCCCAGCCCCTGCCCACCGGCGGCTCCACGCCGCAGTAGACCTCGCCGTCGTCGGCGTACCAGACGGGGATCTGATGGCCCCACCACAGCTGGCGCGAGATGCACCACGGCCGGATGTTCTCCATCCAGTTGAGGTAGACGTTGGTCTGATTCTCGGGATGGAACCGCACGCGGCCGTCGCGCACCGCCGCGATCGCCGGCGCCGCCAGCTTGTCCATCGCCATGAACCACTGCAGCGAGATGAGCGGCTCGACCCGGGCGCCGGAACGCTGGCTGTGGGGCACGGTGTGGCGGTAGTCCTCCTCCCGCGCCAGCACCCCCGACTCGCGCAGCTCCTGCACCACCTTCAGCTGGGCCTCGCGCACCGTGAGCCCCAGGTAGCGCTGGGGCGCCACGCCCGACATGCGGCCGTCCTCGCCGATCGCCGACGGCGCCGCCAGCCCGTGGCGCTGGCCGATCTCGAAGTCGTTGACGTCGTGACCCGGGGTGATCTTCAGCGCGCCGGTGCCGAACTCCGGCTTGACGTAGGCGTCGGCGATGATCTCCAGCCGCGTCCCGACGATCGGCAGGGTCACATGCTGGCCGACGAGGTTCTGGTAGCGCTCGTCATCGGGGTTCACCGCCACCGCGACGTCGGCGAACATCGTCTCGGGCCGCACGGTGGCCACCTGCACGAAGCCGTCGCCGGATTCCAGCGGGTAGTTGAGGTAGTAGAGCTTGTCGTCGACCTCGCGCTCCTCCACCTCGAGGTCGGAGATGGCCGACAGCGACCCCGGGTCCCAGTTGACCATGTAGTTGTCGCGGTAGATCAGACCCTTGTCGTAGAGGGTCGTGAACACCAGCGCCACCGCGGCGGCGTAATCCGCGTCCATGGTGAAGCGCTCGTCGGAGAAGTCGGCCGAGGCGCCCAGGCGCTTCTGCTGCTCGACGATCTGGGAGCCGTAGCGCTCGCGCCAGGCCCACACCCGGGCGACGAACTGATCCCGGCCCACCGACTCACGGCTGGTGCCCTGGGCCACCAGCTCGCGCTCGACCAGGGTCTGGGTGGCGATGCCGGCGTGGTCGGAGCCGTGGATCCACTTCACGCGCTGCCCGCGCAGGCGCGCCGCCCGGGCCAGGGTGTCCTGAATCGACAGGTTGAGTGCGTGGCCCATGTGCAGCACGCCGGTGACGTTCGGAGGCGGGATCGCGATGGAATAGTTCTCGGCCGCGCTGTCCTCCGGCTCGGGATGCCACAGTCCGGACTCCAGCCACTGCGCCTCGATCCGCGGCTCGACCTCAGAGGGCTCATAGCGCGTCTTCACGGCAAGGTCGGAGGTCGGCGGGGCGGCGTCAGTCATCGCGAGAGCGCCAGTGTAGGGGGGCACCTGGGTGCGCCCGGGTTCGGAGCTGGTCCCACAGACCGGCTCCGAAAGGAAACCCTAGGCGGCTTCCTGCTCCTCGTCCGGGATCGCCACGGTGACCAGGGTGGGCGGCACGCCGTGGGTGATCGTCTCTTTGGTGACCACGCATTTGGTCACGTCGCGGCGGCTGGGCAGCTCGAACTGCACCTCGAGCAGCACCTCCTCGATGATCGACCGCAGGCCGCGGGCGCCGGTCTCGCGCTCCAGCGCCTTGTTGGCGACCGAGAGCAGCGCGTCGTCGGCGAAGATGAGCTCGATCCCGTCGAACTCGAAGAAGCGCTGGAACTGCTTGATCAGCGCGTTGCGCGGCTCGGTGAGGATCTTCATCAGCTCCTCACGCGACAGCTGGTGGATCGCCGACATGACGGGCAGACGCCCGATGAACTCGGGGATGAGGCCGTACTGGACGAGATCCTCGGGCAGGCAGTCCTCGAAGGTCTGACCCAGGTCGCGCTGCTCCTTGGTCTGGATCGAGGCACCGAACCCGACGCCCTGATGGCCGACGCGACGCTCGATCACCTTGTCGAGGTTGGCGAAGGCGCCGCCGCAGATGAACAGGATGTTCGTCGTGTCGATGGCCAGGAACTCCTGGTGGGGATGCTTGCGTCCCCCCTGGGGCGGGACCGAGGCGGTGGTCCCCTCGAGGATCTTCAGCAGCGCCTGCTGGACGCCCTCGCCCGATACGTCGCGGGTGATCGAGGGGTTGTCGGCCTTGCGGGCGATCTTGTCGACCTCGTCGATGTAGATGATCCCGGTCTCGGCCTTCTTGACGTCGTAGTCAGCGGCCTGGATGAGCTTGAGCAGGATGTTCTCGACGTCCTCACCGACATACCCGGCCTCGGTCAGCGCCGTGGCGTCCGCGATGGCGAAGGGCACATTGAGGATCTTGGCCAGCGTCTGGGCCAGCAGCGTCTTCCCGCAGCCGGTGGGACCGAGCAGGAGGATGTTGGACTTCTGCAGCTCGATGTCGGCGTCTTCGGACTGCATCATCTGCACGCGCTTGTAGTGGTTGTAGACCGCCACCGACAACGTGCGCTTGGCCTGCTCCTGGCCGACCACGTAGTCGTTCAGGACCTCGTAGATCTCACGCGGCTTGGGCAGGTGGGCGAGATCGAAGTTCGGCGGGGTGGTGAGCTCCTCGTCGATGATCTCGTTGCAGAGATCGATGCACTCGTCACAGATGTAGACGCCCGGACCGGCGATCAGCTTCTTGACCTGACGCTGGGACTTGCCACAGAAGGAGCAGAGGAGCTGCTCGTTGGAGTCGGTGGGTCGTGCCATATCGCTCAGGTCGAGGGGGCCGGAGGCCTCAGTGCTGGGTGATCACGCGGTCGATGATCCCGTAATCCCGGGCTTCCTCGGCGGTGAGGAAGTGGTCGCGCTCGGTGTCCTTGCGGACCT
>CAZZVR010000259.1:0-4965 GCA_964657595.1 Burkholderia sp. PAMC 26561
CCGAACCGGGCTCCGAAGACTCCCCACCGCAGCTCCGCGACTACCTGGCGGCCACCAGCGTCGGCGTGCGGCCGACCTTCGGCGAGAACCTGATCCCGATGGTCGAGGCCTACCTGCTGGACTTCAGCGGAGACCTCTACGGCCAGACGCTGACCGTCGAGTTCATCGCCCGGCTACGCGGCGAGCTGCGTTTCGACGGCATCGAGCCGTTGATCGAGCAGATGAACGCCGACGTGGCGCAAACCCGCCGCCGGCTGGCCTGACGCGGCGTCCGCCGCGCGCCCGGAGCGTCGTCGGGACCCTGCTAGGCTTGGCCCCGCACATGACTCTGACTCTCGACAACAAAGCCGAGCTGATCGCCAAGTTCGGTGACTCTCCCAACGACACCGGCAAGACCGAGGTTCAGGTCGCGCTGCTCACCGAGCGGATCAACCAGCTCACCGACCACCTGCGGACGCACAAGAAGGACCATCACTCCCGCCGTGGTCTGCTGATGCTCGTCGGACAGCGCCGTCGCCTGCTCGACTACCTCCAGCGCGCCGATCTGGAGCGCTACCGCTCGCTGATCCGCGAGCTCGGCCTGCGCCGCTAACGTCCCGCGTTCCTTCTGGGCATATCACGCGCACCCACCGCGGGTGCGCGTTCTGCGTTAGACGCCCGGTTGAGCCGTGGGTTTCCGCTGCACCGCCGCGGCACACTGGTGGGCAAGCTCGAACTCATCGAGCGTGAGCGGCAGGTCGGCGAACGGGCAGGCCTCACCGGCGCCCGTGCTGATGGCTGAGCGGATCAGGGTCAGTTGACGCGCCAGGGCGCGTTGGCCCTCCTCGCCGCTCAGGTCCACGGCGACCTTGCAGGCGCCCTTGATGAGCATGAGGACGTCGAAGGCGCCGATGTCACCGCGGACGGTGCCGGCGGCGTGGTCGGCCGCGATGAGGCCGTCGAGCACCTCGATCATCTCCCGGTGGGAGGCCCTGATCCCCTTGTGGGAGAGGAACTCCTCCGTGGCGACGCCCTCGAACAGCGCCCGGTCCAACTGCTGACCTTCGGCCAGCGGCGTCATCAGGCTCTCCAGCAGCTTGCCGCGGGGCTCGCCGCTGGCCAACATCGCCCGACCGGTCGCCGACGCCTCATCGATGCGTTCGATGACCACGGCGATGACCAGGTCGTTCTTGGTGGGGAAGTTGCGAAACAGCGTGGCGCGACCGACCCCGGCGTGCTCGGCGATCTCCGACACCGCGACCTCGAGACCCCGCTCCCGGAACAGCTCCGAGGCGGACTGGAGCAGACGCTCGCGGTTGCGGGCCGCATCGGCCCGCTGGGGACGCTCGGCCCCCGGGTGGGGGCCCGGGGAGAGGTTCGGTGACTCGGTGACGGCCATGACAATGATCCTAGGACTCAGACCGGTGGTCGGATGAGAGAACCACCAGCTCCGGTCACCCCGTCTACGCCGCGACGAGCACCTTGGCGGGATCGAGTTCGAGTTCCTGGATGTGCTGCTTGCGGAGGAACAGCACCAGGATCGCCGCGCCAGCGCCGACGAGGATCGCTGCCACGAGGAAGGCGATGTGGTAGCCGGAGACGGTCGCCGCCACCTGAGCCGTCCCGCTGCGCAGCAGCGAGCTGGTGTGGGAGGCCGAGAGGGTGGCCAGAACCGCCAGGCCGAGTGAACCACCGACCTGCTGGGCGCTGTTGAACAGTCCCGAGGCCAGACCGGCGTCGTCATTGGATACGCCCGAGGTGCCGAGCAGCGTCAGCGGCACGAACACCAGGCCCATCCCGATCGACATCGGCAGCAGGCCGACGAGCAGGTCCGCCGCGTAGTGCGCGTGGGACACCGGCAGGCGGGTCAGGTAGAGCAGCCCCGCGCAGGCCAGCGCGAGCCCGACCACCGAGATGTTGCGCACGCCGGCCTTGGCGATCACGCCCTGGGAGATGCCGGCGCCGAGGATGATCCCGAGCGACACCGGGAGGAAGGCGAAGCCGGCCCGCAGCGGGCTGTAATGCATCACGTCCTGGACGTAGAGCGACGCGAAGTAGAACATCCCGAACAGCGCCGAGGCGACCAACAGCATCACCACGTTGGCGGTGGCGATCGAACGGATCCGGAAGATCGACAGCTTGACCAGCGGTGCCGCGCTGCGGGTTTCGATCACGTAGAAGGCGCCGAGCAGCAGGAACCCGGCCGCGAGCACGATGAGGGTCTTGGGCGAGCCCCAGCCCCACAGGGTCGACTTGACGATCGCGAACACGACGACCAGCAGCCCGCCGGTGATGGTCGCAGCGCCAGCCGCGTCAAACCGGCGGTGGCCGAGCTCAGCCGTGGACTCGGGGATGTACTGATACGCCATGGCGATGGTCAGTGCGCCCACCGGCACGTTGACGAAGAAGCACCAGCGCCAGGAGACCAGGTCGGTGAGCACGCCGCCGAGCAGCAGGCCGAAGGCGGCCCCACCGGCAGCGATGGCGGACCAGATGCCGAGTGCCTGGGTCCGCTCCTTGTTGTCCTGGAAGGTGGTCATGATGATCGACAGCGCGGCGGGGGAGACCATGGCGCCGCCGATGCCCTGCAGGCCACGGCCGAAGATCAGCCAGGTCGGGTCCTGGGCGATGCCGTTGAGCAGGCTGGCCACGCTGAACAACGCCACGCCGGCGACGAACAGCCGCCGACGGCCGAGCAGGTCGGCCATGCGGCCGCCGAGCATGAGGAACCCGCCGAAGGTCAGCGTGTAACCGTTGACGATCCACTGCAGGTTGGTGCTGGAGAAGTTCAGACCGCGCTGGATCGACGGCAGCGCGACGTTGACGATCGTGTTGTCCAGCACGACCATGAACTGCGCCATGCAGGCGATCACGAGGATCAGTCCCTTGTGGCGGGAAAGGGTGTCAGACACAGCGGACACTGATGGAACCTCCGGAAGATGCGACGACAGGGTCAAGTGAGACGTACGAGTCCGCATAGATTACTCAACTGAGACTTACGAGTCCGCTTCTGTGCGCTATTCCACATTCGACGGTCACTCACAGCGCCACATCCGACCCGCCTGGGGACCGGACGGCCCAGGGGTCGTGAGCCGCTAGCATTTCCCGCGTTCGGAAACGATGAAAATCAGAGATGCGCTCCGCCGACTGAACGGGCGGAGTAGAAGCAGAAGGGAAATTGAATATGCCCGAGTCCGTTACCCGTGTAACGGCTGAGATCTCCGGTAAGGAGATCTCGTTCGAGACTGGCAAGCTGGCCAAGCAGGCCACCGGTGCCGTCGTGGTTCGTGCCGGCGACACCATGGTGCTCTGCACCGCCGTGATCGGCAATCTGCGCGACGCAGACTTCCTCCCCCTCACCGTTGATGTCGAGGAGCGCATGTACGCCGCGGGCAAGATCCCCGGCAGCTTCTTCAAGCGCGAGGGTCGCGCCGGTGAGAAGGGCACGCTGACCGCCCGCATGATCGACCGCCCGATCCGCCCCCTGTTCCCCAAGGGCTGGCGCTTTGAGACCCAGCTGGTCGCCATGCCGCTGTCGATCGACCACGTCAACCCCTATGACATCCTCGCCATCAACGGCGCCTCCGCCGCTCTGCAGCTGTCCGGCGCCCCCGTGGCACACGCCGTGGGTGCCGTGCGCATCGGCAAGATCGACGGCAACTTCGTGGTCAACCCCGACGAGCAGGACCTGCTCGACAACACCGACCTGGACCTGATCGTCGCCGGCACCGCCGAGGGCATCACCATGGTCGAGGCCGGGGCCAACGAGATCCCCGAGGCCGAGATCCTCGACGCCCTCGACATCGCCCATGACGCGATCAAGCAGCTCGTCGCGGTTCAGCAGGAGCTGAAGGAGAAGGCCGGCAAGCCGACCATCGAGTTCACCGCACCTGAGGTGCACCCCGACCTCTACGCCCAGGTCAAGGGCTCCCACGGTGACGCGCTCGCCGCCGCGGCCGCCGTCGAGGACAAGCTCGACCGCCAGAACCAGACCGAGGGCGTCAAGGCCGCGATCGTCGAGCAGTACACGCCCGACGCCGACGCCGAGGGCTACGCCGAGGCCAAGGCCAACGCACAGCGTGCGGCCGACAAGCTCGAGAAGACCCTGATCCGCGAGCGCATCGCGGTCCAGAAGATCCGGCCCGACGGGCGCAGCTCGGACGAGATCCGTCCGATCGACATCGAGGTGTCGGTCACCCCGCGCACCCACGGCTCAGCGTTGTTCACCCGGGGTCAGACCCAGGCGCTCTCGAGCGTGGCACTCGGCACCACGCGTGAGGAGATGCGCCTGGACACCCTCGGTCTCGAGACGACCAAGCGGTACTTCCACCACTACAACTTCCCGCCCTTCAGCGTCGGGGAGGCCGGCCGTCTGGGTGGGCCCAAGCGCCGTGACATCGGCCACGGTGCGCTCGCCGAGCGCGCTCTGGTTCCGATGATCCCGAGCCAGGAGGACTTCCCCTACACGATTCGCGTCGTGTCGGAGATCCTCGAGTCCAACGGGTCCTCGTCGATGGCCTCGGTGTGTGGCTCCTCGCTGTCGCTCATGGACGCGGGTGTCCCGCTGAAGAAGCCGGTCGCCGGCATCGCCATGGGCCTGATCAAGGAGGGCGACGACTACATCGTCCTCACCGACATCGCCGGCGTCGAGGATCACCTCGGCGACATGGACTTCAAGGTCGCCGGGACCGAGGACGGCATCACCGCCCTGCAGATGGACATCAAGATCACGGGCGTCAGCTTCGAGATCATGCGTGACGCCCTGGCTCAGGCCAAGGCGGCCCGTACGTTCATCCTGTCCAAGATGCACGAGACGATCGACACGCCCCGTGGCGAGCTGTCGCGCTACGCCCCCGGCATCTCCTCGATCAAGATCGATCCGGAGAAGATCGGCCTGCTCATCGGCAAGGGTGGCGAGACCATCCGCGCCCTGCAGGAGGAGTTCGAGTCCCAGATCGACGTCAACGACGAGGGCCAGGTCCTCGT
>CAZZVR010000260.1:0-3441 GCA_964657595.1 Burkholderia sp. PAMC 26561
GAGCGTCAGACGGGGGATGAAGAGCGCGAGGTTGTACCAGAACAAGATCTGCACCAACAACGGCGTTCCACGGAACAACCAGATGTAGAAGCTCGCCGTCACCCTCAGCATCGAGCTGTGAGACTGCCTCATCAACTCCAGGACGGTCCCCAGGATGATCCCGCAAGCCATCGCGATGACCGTCAGGTACAGCGTCGTGCCGACGCCCTTGAGGATGCTCGAAGCGGTGAGGTAATGCCCCACCACGCTCCACTTGACCGCCGGCGATGTCACGAACTGGCGGACGATCACCGCCAGGATCACGACGATCACGATGCGCGCGAGCAAGCGGCCGGTGCCCGTCCAGGTCGGACGGGCACCGCGCGTCGCGCGTTGGGATGACTTCGGGGTCATCGTTCCTCACCCACCGCTCGACACCGTCAACTGCCGAACAATCCGCTCTTGGCGACCGCGAAGTTGCCCTCGTGCCACTTGGCCATGATGGCCTTATAGGCCCCCGTCTTGATGAGGTGGTTGATCGCGGCTGAGATCGGGCGGGCCAGGCCGCTCGCCTTGCTGACCGCCGCACCCGTCGCGACGGGCGAGAAATCCAGCGGCTGCGCGGTCAGCATGCCTCCGGCGTGCGAGAACCGCCACGCGATCTCGTTCGCGCCGCTCACGTAGTACTGCTGGCGCCCGCTCTCCACCGCCAACTCCGCCGCCGCGTCCGTTGGATACGTCGCGACGGTCAGCGTCGGCTTGCCGGCGGACTTGCACTTCGCGCCGACGGCCTGGACCGAAGCGACGTACGCTGACGCGACGATCCCCGCGAATCTGTGTCCGCACAGGTCCAGCGAGGTCGACAGCGTCGGCGTGCCGCCACCGGCCTTCGAGGCGAAGCCCGTTCCCGTCGATTCCGTCGAGACGATGTCGACCACCTTCGTCCGCGCTGGTGTGACCTGCAGCGACACGAAGCTCGCGTTGTACCTCCCACTCTCGAGGCTCGGGATGAAGGTGTCGAACGCCGCCGAGGCCGTCATCTTGAACGGTAGTCCCAACACTGCGGCCACGGCCCGCGCGAGGTCGACCTGGGAGCCCTCGAGCTGGCCGCTCTTGACGAACTCGTCCGGCGGATAGTAGTTGTAGAAGATCGTGTTCAGGCCCTGGCTGCGGGTGGCCGCCGGCACCGAGCTCGCAAGCGACGAGACCTTCGTGATCGAGACACCCGCCACGGTCACGGCCGAGCTGCCATCCGACGCCGCCGCATGGGCCGCCGTCGTACGGACCGCCGTCGAGGAGGACGAAGAGCCCGAGGAGCCGCACCCGGCGAGCACGAGACCCGCGATGAGCGCCGCGCACAACGCATCCAATGATTTGCGCTGCCGCCGAAATGGCCCGCGACTTGACGCTGAACGACTCATGTTTCTTCTCCGGGCATAGGGTTTTGGGCACTTCACTGCAACGGACCGCCTCGGGGCCCCGGTCGTCACTTGACGAGCGCGCCGAGGTCGACAGGAATGCATGCGCCGCTGATCCCGGACGATGCACCGCCGGCGAGGAACAGCACCGCGTCGGCAACCTCTCGATATGAGACATATCGCCGGGCGGGGCTGTCGTCGAGCATGAGCTCATAGGCAAGTGCGTCATCGACACGACCCGCACCACTGATCGGGCTCTCCATCCATCCGGGCGCTACTGCGTTGACGGTCAGCCCGCGGGCTGCGCCCTCGAGCGCCGCCGTCCGCACGAGCCCGAGGAGACCGTGCTTGGCCGCGACATATGGCCCCATCTCAGGCGCCGCGACGAAGCTCGAGGTCGAGGCGATCGCGATGATGCGCGAGCCCTGCCGTTCCACCAGGTGCGGCCACGCCGACCGCATCGCGAGAAACGGCCCACGCAGACCGACGTCGAGGACGGAGTCCCAGCCCTCGTCAGAGCAGTCCGCCAACGGCGCGACGTGTTGTCGCGCCGCGTTGAGGACGAGGATGTCGAGCCGGCCATGCCGTTCAACGGCAGCACGGACCATGTCCCGGTTGCCGTCCGCCGTGCTGGCATCGAAGTCGAGACCCTGATCACCGACCGAGATGTCGACCGCAACGATCGACGCACCCTCCTCAGCGAGGACGCTACAGATGACGCGGCCGAGGTTCCCGGCCGCTCCCGTGACCAGGGCCACTTTGCCGGCGAGCCCCTTCTCATCAGGCGCGAGGCCTGCCACCTCAGGGCGGCTGTACCTGTCTCTCATCTCGGATATGAAACCCGCCCGCGGTGGGCATTGTTATCGACACTTATCGCGTCTTCCACGGGCAGATCTGACCAAATGTCGAGTGCGTCGCCACGTCTGGAGTCCCGCTGACGACGGACACGGCGTGGGCTCGGGCCGCGCCCGGGTGAAGATGGCCGGGCCGCGCCTTGGGCTCGCTGGATCGGACGTCTCGTCCTCCGATTTTCGAGATCGAGAGCGGCCGGCTAAGGGACGCCCTTGATCCCTAGGTGAGCTCGTCGAGTCGCCCCTCGATGCACTCGAAGTAGCGCTGATACCACGTCCGGATCAACCCCTCGCTCTCGAGCATGAGTCGGCCTTGGGGAACGCGCCCGCAGCGGATCCCCGCGTAGGTGTTGGCGGAGATCTCGAAGTCCTCGTGCATCACCCGATACCAGAACTCCTTGTATTCCTCGAGCTCTCCGTCGGAGACGTCCGGGGCGCAGAAGAGGTCGGATTCGATCAGGCACCTGTCGGCCGCCAGCGGCTGGAAGGTGAAGATGCGCCCCATGCGCGGCGTCCCCTCCTTCGGCATGAACTCGGGGGCGATGACCGTGTTCGGCCAGATTGAGTAGAACTGATAGCGGTTGGGATGCGTCACCGCGGGGGCTTCGCCCTTCAGGCCGGCCGTCATCGCCCAGACACGGGCTTGCTGGTACTCCCGATAGTGGTCCGGGTCGATGTCCACCACCTTGGCGAAGTCGCCATGGACGGTTGGGCAGTGGTAACACTCGCTGGCCCCCTCCATGTACACCTTCCAGTTGCAACCGACTTCATGCGTCAGCCTCTCGCGGAACTCCAGGCCGCCGAAGTCCATCTGGCGCTCCGTCAGCAACGCCGGCAGACCCGCCATCGAGTCAGACAGCGGCGCAGCGTCGGCATCCGCGTTGATGAAGATCAGACCGTTCATCAGCTCGAGCCTGAGCGGGACGAGGCTCAGGCATGAACGGTCAAAGCCATCCTCCTTGGCGTGGCGCGCAGCCCCCTGCAGGCGACCGTCCAGACCGTAGGTCCAACCGTGGTATTGGCACTGCAGCACCTTCGCCTTGCCGTCGCCCTGGGCGACCCGGTTGAAGCGGTGACGACAGACGTTCACGAACGCCCGTAGCTGCTGATCCTTCCCCCGGACGACGACCGTCGGGATATCACCGATCGAGCGGGTCACGCGCGACCCGATGTCCGGGAGGTCGACCTCCCGC
>CAZZVR010000260.1:3451-4918 GCA_964657595.1 Burkholderia sp. PAMC 26561
CCGCCCCGCGTACTGCCACGTCCTGCGGAACACCTCCTGAAGATCGAGGTCGTGCACGACCGGATCGGAGTACCACTCGACGGGAAGCGTCCATCCGTCGTCGATCGCCCGCTCCAACTTCTCGCGGTCGAGCCGCTTCGCTCGCGTCAGCATCAGTTGCTCACCTCCAGCGGTACCGCCGACGACGCCGACGGAGTGTCCGCAGTTGATTTCAAACGCTCCACGACATCGGCGAGGCCGAGCAGACTCTCGGCGATCGCTCCCTCGGAGACCCCGGGAACGTCAAACCGGAGCAGGAACTCCGTCACCCCGAGATCGCTCGCGATCGCCTCGCATCGAGCGGCCACCGACGCCGGAGAGCCCACGAGGAGCAAGTCCTCCCCCCATCGCCGCAGTGCGTTCACGGAGTCGTGGTCTGGATACGTCGGATCGAAGGTGCGCCACACCGTTCCGAAGAGGTACCGGATCGCCGGCGCGAACCGCTGCCAGGCCTCGTCGTCGGTCTCGGCCACGAACGCATCCCGCCGTAACGGCTGCTCGAGCGCAGGCTCAATCCCCGCCTCGGCCCGCGTCTCGTCAAACAGCCGCTTCTTTGCCCGCAGGGCGGTTAGTCGCGCCACGGGAGGCATGACCCACGCGTCCGCGGCCACCGCTGCGCGCCGAACCCCGCGGTCGTACAGCGCGCCGATCCAGAGCGGCACTCCCGACGGGTTGACAGGCAGTGGCCGTATGCGAGCGCCCCGACCCGCATGCGGCGGGTTGTCGACATCGACGGTCTCACCCGCCAGCATCGCTTTGACCGCATGGATCGACCGGTCGTAGATCGCCACGCGCTCGTCCCACGGAACCCCGAGGCCATCGAACTCGTTCTCAGCCGAGCCGAGCCCGACGCCGAGGATTGCGCGACCGCCCGACAGGACGTCGAGCAGAGCCGTCTCCTCCGCGACCGCGACGGGATGATGGAGGGGCAGCACCACGATGTCGGAACCGACCCGCATCCGTTTCGTGACCGTCGCCGCCGCCGCCGCCAGCATCAACGGCCGACCGGGCCAACCGTCGTCACGGAAGTGCTGCTCGCCGAACACGACCGACGACAAGCCGTACGTCTCGGCCCGAGCGATCTGCTCCAAGCCCCGTTCGATCACGCGCTGGGAATCCCCCTCGGGAGCCTGGAAGGTGTAGTGAAGGCCGATCGCGGGCCGAGTACGTTCCACAGCCGCGGACTCTAAATAACCGTGCCCGCACCTGACCATCCCCAGATGTCCGCCACAGGCTCCATCTCGCGCGACAGATGTCCACCCGGCCCGGTAGCCAGCGTGCGGCGCGCTATCGCCTCGTGGTGATCATCAATCGACGACTCGACGACCGCATCGGCGACTCGGGAGCCGCGGTGCGCCTGGTCAAGCACGTCGTGCAGCCAGGCTTCGGCCTGACGCGGTTTCCGATGCCGCCGGTGGGGCTCGAACC
>CAZZVR010000261.1:0-4897 GCA_964657595.1 Burkholderia sp. PAMC 26561
CGTCCGAGGACGTCAACGGCAAGGACGCCGCGGCCAAGATGGCGATCCTCGCCCGGCTCGCCTTCGATGTACCCGTCCACCTCGATCAGGTCCGCTACGAGGGCATCGAGCACATCACCGCCGACGATCTCGCCTACGCGCGGGAATTCGACCTCGGCCTCAAGCTGATCGGCACCGCCGAGCGGGTGGAGGCGGGCATCTCGGTGCGGGTGCACCCACTGTTCCTGCACCCCGGCCATCCCCTGGCCGCCATCGGCGGGTCCTTCAACGCGGTCACCCTGGAGGGGGAGGAGATCACCGAGATCACCCTGTCGGGACCGGGCGCGGGCGGGCCCCAGACCGCCTCGGCGGTGCTCGGTGACGTCGTCTCGGCGATGATCCCGCCCGCCTCGGCGCCCAACGCGACTCGGGAGCTGGCGCTCGTCGACGACGTCGAGTCGGCCTTCTACGTCAACCTGGCGGTGGCGGATGAGCCCGGGGTGCTGGCCGACGTCGCCCGCCTGCTGTCCGAGCACGGGGTGTCGGTCCGCTCGGTGCTCCAGCGTGGCCTGGGCACCGACGCGGCGCTGGCCATGGTCACCCACCAGGTGCTCGAATCCCAGTTCGCCGCCGCGGTGGCGGAGATCTCCGCGCTGAACTCGATTCGCCAGCCACCGCGGGTGATCCGGGTGCTCGATGAGGAGTTCCGCCCGTGACCGGCCTGATCGAGCGTTTCCGTGACCGGCTGCCGTTCAGCGTCGAGGACCCCGTCGTCTCCCTCGAGGAGGGATCGACGCCGCTGCTGTTCGCGCCGCGGCTGTCGGAGGTGGTCGGCGCCGAGGTCCACCTCAAGCTCGAGGGACTGAACCCGACCGGCTCGTTCAAGGACCGCGGAATGACCTGTGCGGTGTCGGCCGCCGTGCGCGAGGGCGCCGAGGCGGTCATCTGCGCCTCCACCGGCAACACGGCGGCGTCCCTGGCCGCCTACGCGGCCCGCGCCGGCATCCGCGGTGTGGTCATCGTGCCCGAGGGCAAGATCGCGGTGGGCAAGCTCGCCCAGGCGCTGATGTACGGGGCTCGGGTCATCTCCCTCAATGGCAACTTCGACGAGGCGTTGAAGCTGGTGCGCGAGATCGCCTCCGAGCACCCGATCTCGCTCGTCAACTCGGTCAACGACTTCCGCATCGAGGGGCAGAAGACGGCCGCCTTCGAGATCGCCGACGACCTCGTCAGCCTCGACGCCCTGTGCATCCCGGTTGGCAACGCGGGCAACATCACCGCCTACTGGAAGGGCTTTCGCGAGGTGGGTCTCGCCCCCCGCATGTTCGGTTTCCAGGCCGCCGGAGCCGCGCCGCTGGTGCAGGGACATCCCGTCCAGCACCCCGAGACCGTCGCCTCGGCGATCCGCATCGGCAACCCGGCCCGCTGGGAGCAGGCGATGGACGCGATGACTTCCTCCGGGGGGGCGGTCAACGCCGTCAGCGACGCCCAGATCCTCAGCGCCTACCGCTTCCTCGCCACGCAGGAGGGCGTGTTCTGCGAGCCCGCCTCGGCCGCCTCGGTGGCCGGTCTGATGACCCACGGCGCCGGGGGTGCGGAACGGATCGTCTGCGTGCTCACCGGCAACGGCCTCAAGGATCCCGACACCGCGATGAGCCAGGTCGGCGGCGTGGTGGCCTGTGAGGCGGAGATCGGCGCGATCGAACGCGCGGTGCTGTGACCCTGGCGCGCCGCCGGCTGATCCGGGTGCCGGCCTCCTCGGCCAACCTCGGACCCGGCTTTGACGTGATGGCCGCGGCGCTGGCCCTGCACCTCGAGGTCGAGGTGGCCGAGACCGGGCGCTTCGGCGTTCACACCGATCTCCAGGTGCGACGTGACCGCCACAACCTCACCGTGCGGGCCTTCGAGGCGCTGCATCCCGCCGATGACTTCGAGTTCACCGTGCGCTCGCGGATCCCGCTGTCGGGCGGGCTGGGCTCCTCGGCCGCCGCGGTGGTGGCGGGCCTGATGGCGGCTGACCACATGTTCGAGCTCGACGCCGACCTGCTGGGGCTGGCCACCGCGATCGAGGGCCATCCCGACAACGCCGCCGCGGCGCTGGAGGGGGGCTTCGTGATCGCCGGCCAGGGCCGGGTGGACCGCTTCGACGCGCCGCTGGGCCTCGAGGCGCTGCTGGTGGTGCCCGCCGCGTCGGTGCGCACCGCCGAGGCCCGGGCGGCGCTGGGCCCCGAGGTCCGGCGGGCCGACGCGGTGTTCAACGTGGGGGCGG
This sequence comes from Burkholderia sp. PAMC 26561, assembly GCA_964657595.1. GTDB lineage: Bacteria > Actinomycetota > Thermoleophilia > Solirubrobacterales > Solirubrobacteraceae > Palsa-465. Next base: position 2,249 of record CAZZVR010000261.1, read on the forward strand.
TGGCCCGGCTCACCCTCGGGCTGGCGCAGGGCGACTTCGAACTGATCGCCGCCGGTCTGGGCGACCGGCTGCACCAGCCCGCGCGGGCGCACCTGTTCCCGCGCTCGGCCGAGTTGATGGCGCACGCCCGCGATCTCGGGGCGTTGGGCGCCACGGTCTCCGGCGCCGGTCCGACCGTGCTGGTGTGGACCCAGGTCGAGACCACGGGGATGGTGTTCGAGGCCCTCCGGCGCGAGGTGGACGGCTGGGCGACCGTGCTGCGCGCACCGTTCGAGCCCCAGGGCGCCTACGTCACCGAGCTGTGACCCCGGTGAGCCGTGACCCGGCGAGCTACGTCTCGGCGAGTTCAGCGGCGAGTCGGCTGAGGGCGATGCGGGCGTCGCGCTGGCCCAGGCGACGCAGCAGCTCGTCCGCGATGTTGAGGTAGTCGGCCCCCAGGTCGGGCCGGTAGTCGATGATCGACACGGCACGCTCGGCCGACTCGGCGTAGGCGATCGAGGCGCGCACCGTCGTGTCGAGCAGCTTCTCACCGAAGTGGTTGCGCAGCGACTCGAAGGCCTCACGCGAGTGACGGGTGCGCATGTCGGCGATGTTGAGGATCACCCCGAGCCACTGGAGATCGGGGTTGAGCGACTCACGGGCCAGCTCGATCACGCTGAGGGCCTGCTCGACGCCCTGGATGGCGAAGTACTGGGCCTCGGCCGACAGCAGCGCCCAATCCGAGGCCACCAGCGCGTTCACGGTGAGCAGGCCGAGCGCGGGCGGGCAGTCGATGAGGATCAGGTCGTAGTCGTCCTTGACCGCGCGCAGGGCCCGCTTGAGCGTCAGCTCGCGGCCGATCTTGCCGCCGAGCATCAGCTCGGCCTCGGCCAGGTTGAGGTTGGCCGGGACCACGTCACCGTGGATCGCCGCGCTCAGCGTGGCGCGGTCGGCCAGCACGTCCCCGATGGTCGGCTCGGCCTCCGGGTCGACGTCGAGATAGTCCGAGAGATTGCCCTGGGGGTCGAGGTCCACCGCCAGCGTGCTCAGGCCGACCCGGCGGAAGATGTCGGTGAGGGTGCGCACCGTCGTGGTCTTGCCGGTGCCTCCCTTCTGGGACAGGACAGCGATGGTGGCCATTGCGGTGGCCATGCTACGGGCCGCGCCAGCGGCCCGCAGGAGAGGGTTCAGGCGTTGTCGGCCGCAGGCGTGTTGAAGCGCATGCCCGAGACGGCGGGAATGTCCATGAAGTGCAGGTGATGGCGTCCGATGACGATCTCGTCGTTGTCAGCCAGGGTGCTCCACTCCACCCGCTCGCCGTTCACGAACACGCCGTTGAGAGACCGGTCGTCGAGGACCCGCAAGCCGTCGGGCTGGCGCACGATGAGCGCGTGGCGACGCGACACGGTGGGGTCATCGAAGCGGATATCTGCAGCCAGCGACCGACCGACGCGCGTCCACTCGCGGCGCAGCGGGAAGGTCACGACCTGACCGTCACCGGAGCGGTAGCCGAGATACTGGCCGGGGATCTCGATGCCGTCACGCAGCTCGTGGAGCCACGCGTTGTCGTCGAGTACGACGCGGCCGTCGCCAAGGTCGACCATGGGGGTCTGGGCGGTGGTGAAGAGCGACGCTCGCACGAACTCGTGCCCACCGCAGTTGGGGCATACGGGGAGGCCGTCAACGGCCTCGAGCGATAATTCGTGGTCACATTCGGTGCAGCGGAAGGTTCCGGTTCCGGCCACGTCGCCTGACATCCAAGCTCTCATTGCACGACTCTCCTTAGGGCGATCAGGGGGTCGCGCGCCACAGGTCAGCACGCTCTGTGCAGTGTACCCCCAGCCGCAGGGACCAAACCCGATTCTTTCCCGAACTTAGGCTCCGTTCACAACCGCGCGCGGGGGCAGGAAACGGCCCGTGCGAGCCGAATTTCCGGACTATGGCTATCGACTCCTTCGGTGTGCTGACGGCAGCGGACTCACCCAGCCGCCGCCGGGCCCCCGGATCCCCCGACCATGGCGACCACGACGACATGGGAGCGCTGGAGGTCGCGCTGCTGCGACGCAGCCTCGCCGGGCTGGCCGATCGCGTCGAGCGCTGCGGCCACTGCGCCCGCACCCTGCTGCTCGGCGAGCGGGTGTACGAGTACGGCTCGGGTGAGATCCGCTGTGAGCTGTGTCGCCCGCGTGAGCGCCGCTCACCCGCCGACAGCCACACCGTGCACGGGCCCGAGTTCGGACACAGCATTCGCGTGATCGATCGCCGCCCGGCCCGCTGAGCCTCCGCTAAAGGGCCGATAAGCGCGATGGTTCCGGGCTCGGCGTGGCCTGACCGCAAAGTGCCCGCGCCGACGACTAGACTTGCGGCCGCTGTGACAGTGCCCCGCCGGAACCGAACTTTTCGCCTCGTCGCCCTCGTGGCCATCGTGGCTGTCGCCCTATCACTCAGCGGTTGTTCGCTCACCGCGCGCAAGGTTCTCTCCGGGGTCAGCCAGAATCAGCTCGCCGCCGGTGTCGAGCCGTACTTCGACGTCGGTGGCATCACCTACCAGATCGAGGAGAGCCGCCAGCTCAATCCGTTCTCCGACGACGTCGAGTACTTCGCCGGCCTGAAGAACGCCCAGAGCATCCCCGGCTCCGACTACTGGTACGGCGTGTTCATCTGGGCCAA
>CAZZVR010000262.1:0-4816 GCA_964657595.1 Burkholderia sp. PAMC 26561
GCATCCGCTGCGCCTGGCGGAGGATCTCGCGCTGCTGGACCAGCTCTCCAACGGACGCCTGGACATCGGAGTCGCCCGCGGCATCCAGCGCCGCGAGGCCTCCAACTTCAACCCCGACGGGGACCGCGGGGTCGACGAACAGCGCAACTGGCGGCTGTTCCTCGAGCAGATGGAGATCCTCAAGAAGGCCTGGACGATGGAGGCCTTCACCCACGACGGCGAGTTCTACCGCTTCCCCGCCCCCGGCATTCCCGACGGCGCGACCTGGTACCCGCGCAACCCGCTGTGGCGCGCCGAGGACGGCGAGTACATCGCGATGTCCATCATCCCCAAGCCGCTGCAGAAGCCCTACCCGCCGCTGTGGAATCTGCTGGACAAGACCCCCGGGTTTGCCGTCTCCGCTGCCGAGAGCTTCAACGTCATCACCTGGCTGCGTTCACGCGAGGGCCTCCGTGAAGCCATGAGCACCTACCGGGACGCGCTCGAGGAGAGCCAGGGCCGCACCGTGCTCATAGGCGAGGGCGTCGCGGTCATGCGGATGATCTACGTCGCCGAGACGATGGAGCAGGCCAAGGCCGACACCGAGCAGCTGATCGAGCAGCTCTACAACTACGTGGGCGGCGTACGCCCACGGGACCTGTTCGCCAACCCCGGTGAGGCACTCAGCACCGAGGACCAGACCGGCCCGTGGTGGGACTTCCTGTTCGACCGCGAGCACCTGTTCATCGGAACCCCCGACAGCGTCGCCGAGCAGCTGGCCCACATCCGCGACGAGTACGGCGTCGAGCGGATCGTCGCCTGGAACTGGATCCCCGGTCTGACCCAGGACCAGGTGATGCGCTCGCTGCGGCTGTTCATCGACGAGGTGATGCCGCGCTTCCCCGAGCCGGCGTCTGAGCCGATCCGTCCTGCGATGCCGGTGGAGGGCGTCCCGGCGCTCACGGGGGACTGATGCGCCGGGTCATCCGAGTCGCCGACGCGGCCCAGTACGACGCGTCCTACCCGCTGTCCCAGGGGGTCGAGACCGAGACGATGGTGTTCGCCAACGGGATGGCCTTCGACCTGGCGACCGAGACGCGGATGGCCGCGGCCGAGACGATCGCCGATGAGACCCGGATCGTGCTCGACTCCCTCGCGGCCGTGCTGGCCGACGCCGGCTGTGGACTGGCCGACGTGGTCAAGACGACCGTCTACCTCACCGAGCGCGCCCACTACCAGGAGATGAACTCGGTGTACCGGACCTACTGGGAGCCCGGCGATTACCCGACCCGGGCGACGGTGTACGTCGGGATCGGCAGCGAGTGCCGGGTCGAGATCGACGCGATCGCGGTCAAGCCGGCCAGGAGGCCGGCATGAAGATCACCCGGCTGTCCGCCTCCTCCTTCGTCGACGGCGAACGCACCGTGGCCGGCGGTCCGGTCATTCCCGTCCTCGATCCCGCCACGGCGACCCAGGTGTCCGAGCTCGCGCTCGCCACCCGTGACGATGTCGATCGAGCCGTCGCGGCAGCCGCCAGCGCCGCCCCGGCGTGGGCGGCGACCCCGGTGCTCAAGCGCGCCGGACTGCTCAGCGCGCTCAGCCGACTCATCGGCGAGCGTGCGGATGACCTCGCTCCCGTGATCACCCTCGACAACGGCAAGAGCCTGGTCGACGCGCGGGCTGAGCTGGCCCGGGCGGTCGACCACCTCGAGGCCGCCGCCACCGTGCCGGCGCTGTGGCACGGCTACGGCTCGACCGATGTCGCACCCGGGTTGGACACCAGCGTGATCCGCGAGCCGCTCGGCGTCTGTGCGGTGATCGCCCCGTTCAACTTCCCGATCATGACCGGCCTCATCTACTGGTCCTGGGCGCTGGCGTGCGGCAACACGGTGGTGCTCAAACCCTCCGAACAGGCCCCGGCCGCCGCGACGCTCATCGCCGAACTGATGACCGAGGCCGGCTGTGCGCCCGGCGTCTTCAACGTCATCCAGGGCGGTCGCGAGGCCGCCGAGGCGCTATGTGATCACCCGGGCGTCGCCGCCGTGTCGATCGTCGGCTCCACCGCCGCCGCCCGTGCCGTCTACGGCCGCGCCACCCAGGCGGGCAAACGCGCGCACGCCGCCGGTGGGGCCCGGAACATGCTCGTGGTCGCGCCCGACGCCGACCTCGACACGGTGATCGCCCAGACGCTTGCCTCGGCGTTCGCCATGGGCGGCCAGCGCTGTCTGTCGGGCTCGATCCTGGTCCGGGTCGGTGACGCCCACCCCGACCTGGCCGAGCGCCTGGTCGAGGGAGCCCGGGAGCTCGTGCTCGGTAGCGGCTTTGATGCCGCTACCGACGTGCCGCCCCTGATCAGCGCCGCCGCCGTGGACGCCGTCTCCGCGGCCCTGGACGCCGCGTACCTCGCGGGCGCCTCGGTGCTGCTCGACGGCCGCCGGACCGAGCGGCCCGCCGAGGGCTTCTTCGTCGGCCCGAGCGTCATCGACCGGGTCGACCTCGGCGGCCCGCTCACCACCGGCGAGACGTTCGGACCGGTGCTGTCGATCGGACAGGTCCCGGATCTGGATGCGGCGCTGGCGGCGGTCAACGGCTCGCCGTTCGGCAACGCGGCGTCGATCTTCACCCGCGACGGAGCGACCGCCCGCAGCTTCGCCCTGAGGGCGGACGTCGGCAATGTCGGCGTCAACGTCGGGGTCGCCGCGCCGAGTGCCCACTTCGGCTTCGGGGGCCGGCGCCGGTCGTTCTTCGGCACCGTCCACTCCCAGGGTGCGGAAGCGGTGCAGTTCTACACCGACCCCAAATCGATCATTACGCGCTGGTGATCGAACGGCTCTACGAGCCGGTCCAGATCGGCCCGGTCCAGGTTCCCAACCGCATCTACGTCGCCCCGCACACGACGAACTTCGGGAGGGCGGAGGAGAACCTGATCACCGGTCGGCACCTCGCCTACCACGGGGCGCGGGCCGCCGGCGGGGCCGGGCTGATCATCACCGAGGGCATCCGCGTCCATCCCACGAGCCTGCGCCGGCTCGGCCTCCAGGCCTACGACGACGCCGCCCTGCCGGGTCTCACGGCACTGGCCGAGACCGTGCACGCCCACGGCACGCGGCTGTTCGCCCAACTGCTGCACACCGGTCGCCACTCCGGGGATGAACGCCAGGGCGCGTGGGGCGCCGGCCCCGAGCCGTGGTCGACGGGGGCGCCGGTGCCCCACGTGATGAATCGCTTTGACCTGGCGACGGTGATCGCGTGCTTCGGCGCGGCCGCGCGACGCGTTCGCGCGGCCGGCTTCGACGGCGCTGAGGTCCACCTCGGTCATGGCCACCTGCTCCAGCAGTTCCTCTCCCCGGCCACCAACACCCGCGGTGACGCCTACGGCGGGTCCTTCGCGGGGCGCCTGCGCCTGACCCGCGAGGTGCTGAGCCAGGTGGTCGACGCGTTTGACGGGGCCCTGGCGCTGGGGCTGCGCATCAGCGCCGATGAGTTCCTTCCCGCCGGCCTCGGCCCGGGAGAGGTCGAGGAGATCGTCGCCCGACTGGTGGATGAGTTCCCCGTCGACTTCCTCCACGTCTCCCATTCCGCCTACGTGGCGGCGCCGTCGCTGGCGACCCAGATGGCGGACATGTCCTATCCGAGCGCGCCGTTCCGGCACCTCCCGGCCCAGTTCCGCGCGCGTTTCTCCCCCCTTCCGGTGCTGGCGGTCTGCCGGCTCGACGACCTCGGCACCGCCGCCCAGCTGGTCGTCGACGGCGACGCCGACCTGGTCGGCTTCGCCCGCGCCCACATCGCCGAGCCCGCCCTGGCGCACATCGGCGACGCCAGTGTCGGCCGCCGTGCCCGGTCGTGTGTGGCCTGCAACCAGGGGTGCAACGCCAACCTCGAGACGATCACCCCGATCACCTGCACGGTCAATCCCGAGGTCGGCCGCGAGGCGGACTGGCTGGCCGCCTGGCAGACCCCGGCCGAGCCGCGCCAGGTGCTCGTGGTCGGCGGTGGACCGGCCGGTCTGGAGGCGGCGGTGACCGCGGCCCGGCGCGGCCACACGGTGAGTGTGTGGGAACGGGACGCGCGCCTGGGTGGCACGATCGCGACGGTGGTGGCCGGTGGCCTGCGCCAGCGCTTCGGGTTGATGATCGACGAGCTGCGCGCCGACCTGGCCGAGCTGGAGGTCAGCGTGGAGCTCGACCGCGAGGCCACCGCGGCGACGATCAGCGCTGCCGGCTTTGACGCCGTGCTGATCGCCACGGGCGCAGACCCCCGCCAGGCCATGACCATCCCCGGGGTGCACAGCGTCCATGCGCTGGAGGCCCTGGCCCATCCGGCCACCCTCGGTGAGTCGGTGGCGATCTTCGACGAGCTCGGCGGCTGGGAGGGCATCTCCCTCGCCGAGCACCTCCTCGACGCGGGGCATCGCGTCCGGCTCATCTCACCCCTGGCCTCCTGGGCGGGGCGCGTGACCATGTACTCACGGCTGGGGATCGGTCCCCGCGTGGCCGCGGCCGGGATGCACGTGAGCGTGCTGCGCCGTCCCCTCCGCGCCGACGCCGCCGGTCTGGTGCTCGCCGACGTCCTCACCGGCACCGAGGAGACGGTGGCGGGCGTCGACACGCTCATCCACGTGCAGGCACCGTCCGCCCGGGACGGGCTGCTCGGCGACCTCTCTGACCTCGCTGACCTCGCCGACACCGGCGGCTCACTCGAGGTGCGCCTGCTCGGCGACGCGTTCGCGCCCCGCTCCTGCCTGGAGGCGGTGTACGAGGGACGGTTGGCCGGGGTGATGCTCGGCACCGCCGACCCCCAGCTCGCGCTGACCCTCGGCTCCCGCGAGCCCTACCAG
>CAZZVR010000263.1:0-4742 GCA_964657595.1 Burkholderia sp. PAMC 26561
TGACCCCCGGCCTCCCCGACGATCCGAAAGCTCGCACCGGCGCGATCGTCAACCGCCAGCAGTACGAGAAGGTGCTGGAGTACGTGCGCATCGGCGTGGAGGACGGCGGCGTGCTGCGGACCGGGGGAACCCCTGTGACCGACGGCGCGCTGGCCGACGGCCTGTTCATCGCCCCGGCGCTCGTCGACCGGGTCGACCCGACCTCCCGGTTGGCGCAGACCGAGGTGTTCGGCCCGATTCTGTCGGTGATCACCTACCGCGACTACGACGATGCGATCCGGATCGCCAACGGCGTCGCGCTCGGACTCACCGCCGGCGCCTTCACCCAGTCGCTGCGCACCGCGCACGCCTTCGCGCGTGACGTGCAGGCGGGCTACGTCTGGATCAACGACACCGCCACGCATTTCCCCGGAGCCCTGTTCGGGGGAGTCAAGAACAGCGGGCTGGGCCGCGAGGCCGACCTTGAGGAGATTCGCTCCTACACCCAGCACAAGAACGTCAACATCAGCTTCGGCGGATGATCGTGCGCGACGACGGGAGCGCCTGGCAGGTGGTCATGCAACCCGACCACGCTGCGCTGGCCGGCGAGCTGGCCGGGGCGTGGGGCGGGAGCGACGGCTTCGCGGCCCCCCGGCGTCGGGAATCGGTGATCCGCGCCTGTGCGCACCACGACGACGGGTGGCTGGCCTGGGAGCGCATGGCACGCGTCGACGAGGACGGGGTCCCGATGAGCTTCCTCAAGGTGGAGGCCGGATATCAGATGGACTTCTACCGCGGCGTCATCGCGACCCTCGACGACGTCGACCCCTACGCCGGGCTGCTGACGAGCATGCACGCCTGCGGGCTCTACGGCGAGGACCTGGGGTGGACGATGCACCCGGTCCCAGCCGCCCACCGTGACGACGCGGCGCGCTTCCTCGCGCACTACGCACCCCAGCGAGCCGCCCGGATCCACGCCAGCGGCGCCGACCCTGCCGAGGTCCAGCACGACTACGACCTCCTGCAGGTTGTCGACCGGCTCTCGCTGCACCTCTGCATGCGCGGCGACGGGGAGTCCCAGACGATCCAGCGGATCGTCGGCGCCGACGGCACGATGTCGACGCTGAGGGTGCGCGCGGTCGCGCCCGGCGTGCTCGCGCTCGACCATTTCCCGTTCGCCGGCGACGAGCTGGAGGTCGACCTGTGGCGCCGGGAGTTGCCCAAGCGGCGCCTGCGCGACGACGGCGAGTTGGCCGAGGCGCTGGCGGCCACGGCACCGCACCCCCGGCGGGTGCGCTTCATCCCCGAGCCCGGGACGGCCCCTCGATGAGCGCGTATCGACCCCGACCCCGACCCCGATATGAGGACGATCGACCATGACTCAGCAGCGGTTTCATCTCGGCTGGTTCCTGCACAACTCGACGGTGCAGGGTTGGAACAAGCCGTGGTCGGGGTCGATCGGCCGTGACTGGGCGAGCGCCGACATCTACATCGACGTGGCCAAGGCGATCGAACGGGCCTGTTTTGACTATGTCCTGCTCGAGGACAACGTCTACGTTCCGGACGCCTACGGCAGCGACATGGACATCTACCTGCGCGGAGCGTTGTCGGTGCCGCGACTGGATCCGATGTTGATCGCCCCGCTGCTGGCCGAGCACACCTCGCACATCGGCATCGTGCCCACGGTGTCGACGTTCGCCCACCACCCCTACGCGGTGGCTCGCCAGATCGGGACGCTCGATCTGCTCTCCGGCGGTCGGGCCGGCTGGAACATGGTGACCGGCTCCTCCGATCAGGCCTCGCGGAACTTCGGCCAGGACGGCCTGGCCGATCACGACCACCGTTACGAGATGGCCAGCGAGTACACCGAGGCCGTCGCGGCCCTGTTCGACAGCTGGGAGCCCGACGCGGTGATCGCCGACACCGCCACCGGGACCTTCATCGACCCCACCAAGGTCCGCCACGCCGACTTCCACGGTCAGTGGTACTCGACCCGCGGTCCGTTGAACAGCGGGCCCTCGCCGCAGGGACGACCGGTGATCGCCCAGGCGGGCTCCTCGCCGCGCGGGCAGGCCTACGCCGCGCAGTACGCCGACACGATCATCGGCCAGGCGACGAGCCTGGAGGAGATGAAGCGCTTCCGGGAGTCGGTGCGCGACGTCGCCGCCGGACTGGGTCGTGACCCCGACGAGATCAAGGTGCTGTACCTCGTCCAGCCGATCGTCGGCGACTCCGAGCGCGAGGCCGAGGAGAAGTATCGACAGAACCTGGCCTGGGCCCGCGAGAACGTCGAGCTGACGCTGGCCTACATCGGCAAGATGATCAGCATCGACTTCTCGCCGTTGCCGCTCGACGAGCCGCTGGATCCGGAGCCGCTGCGCACCAACGGGACCCAGCAGACGCTGGTCAGCTTCGTCGAGCGCAACGCCGGCAAGACCTTGCGGGAAGCTGCGGTCGCCCGCGGCAGCGCCGCCTGGGAGCTCCCGCTGGTGGGCACGCCCGATCACGTCGCCGGACTGATGCAGGAGGCGATGCAGGAGGTCGGCGGTGACGGCTTCCTGATCAAGAACGAGCAGCTCAGCCGCCGCGTGGTCGCGGAGATCACCGACGGTCTGGTGCCCGCTCTGCAGGGCCGAGGAGCGGTGCGGACCGAGTACGTCCACGACACACTGCGCGAGAACCTCCGGGAGTTCTGAGGATGGCCGAGATCGCAACCGCGCCTACGTCCCTCGCACCCACGGCCGAGTGGCTGCCGGTCGCGTATCAGAGGATGTGGGAGATCCGGCTGTTCGAGGAGTCGCTGCATCGGCTGTTTCAGCGCGGCGAGGTCCACGGGACGACTCATCTGTCCGCCGGTCAGGAGGCGGTGCCGGTGGGGATCTGTCAGGCCCGGCTCCCCGGAGATCTCATCGCCGGCACCTACCGTGGCCACGGCCACGCGCTCGCCGCCGGCACTGGCCTGGGCCCGTTGGCGGCCGAGATGCTCGGTCGCGCGGAAGGCGTCTGCGGCGGCCGCGCGGGCTCGATGAACGTCGTCGACCTCGCGCACGGGCTCGTGGGCTGCTTCGGGATCATCGGAGGCAGTGCGGCAGCGGCCGTGGGCGCGGCGCTGGCGATCAAGGGCTCGGGCGGGGTGGCCTTCGCGTTCTTCGGCGAGGGGGCGACCAACCATGGATATCTCCATGAGTGCCTGAACTTCGCCAAGGTGCACCGGCTGCCGCTGGTGTTCGTGTGCGAGAACAACCTCTACGGCGAGTTCACTCCGTGGGCGAACGTCACTGCCGGCCAAGACATCTCGGCGCGGGTGGCCGCCTACGGCATTGCCACGGCGCGTCTCGACGGCAACGACGTCGAGACGGTCGCCAACACCGCGATGTCCGCGGTATCGGCGGCTCGCCACGATCACGAGCCCCAGTTCCTCGAGTGCCTGACCTATCGCCATTACGGCCATTCCAAGTCCGATCCCGGTGCCTATCGCACCCCTGAGGAGATCGAGAGCTGGAAGCGGCGCGACCCGCTGTTGAGATCACGCGCTCGGCTGCTGGAGGGCGGGCTGTCCGAAGCCGCCGTCGACGACCTCGAGGCGGCGGCGCGCGCGGCCGTCGAGGAGGGGGTCGCGTTCGCACGCGCCAGTCCCTTCCCAGATCCGGCGAGTGATGCCGCGACGGAGTACGCGCCGTGAGCGAGCTCGAGTTCCGCACCGCGATCCGTGACGCGATCGCCGAGGAGATGCGCCGCGACGAACGGGTCATCTTCTTCGGCGAGGACGTGGCCATCCCCGGCGGCGTGTTCAAGGCCACGCCCGGGCTGTATGAGGAGTTCGGCGAGGCGCGGGTGTTCGACACCCCGATCTCCGAGCTGGCGCTCTCGGGAGCGGCGTTCGGCAGTGCCGTGTCGGGGCTGCGTCCGGTCTACGAGATCATGTTCGGCGATTTCATGGCGCTGGCGATGGACAGTCTCGTCAACCAGGCGGCCAAGTACTGGTACCTCTCAAACCAGCAGGCGAGCGTCCCGCTCGTCGTACGGACCGCGGTCGGTGCGGGCGGTCGCTTCGGAGCGATCCACTCGCAGTCGCCCGGCACCTGGTTTCACAACGTCCCCGGGCTGAAGATCGTCGCTCCGGCCGACCCGGTGAGCGCCAAGGGCCTGCTCAAGGCGGCGATCCGGGACGACAACCCGGTCATCTTCCTGGAGCACAAGCGGCTGTATTCGGTCAAGACGCCGGCCACCGACGAGGCGGGGTTGCCGGAGCTCGGGCGGGCCGTCATCGTCCGGCCGGGCACCGAGGTGACGATCGTCGCCTCCTCGCGGGGGGTGACCGACGCACTCAGTGCCGCTGACCTGCTCGGACGCGAGGGCATTGACGCCGAGGTGATCGACCTGCGTTCGCTGCGACCGCTCGACACCGAGACCGTGACCGCGTCACTGGCTCGCACCAACCGCCTGCTCGCCGTCGAGGAGGGGCCGCGGCTGGGTGGGTGGGCCACCGGCCTCCGCGAGGAGGGACTCCACGACATCGACGACGTGTGGACGCTGACCACGGCCGAGCTGCCGGTCCCCTACAGCCCGACCCTCGAGGATCCGTTCCTGCCCGGCCCGGAGTCGATCGCGGCCAGCGTCAGGGCTCGACTGGGGGTGAGCGCCGGTGCCTGACGTGGTCATGCCCCGTCTGTCGGATTCGATGGAGGAGGGCACGATCGTCGCGTGGGTCAAACGCGCGGGCGACACGGTGCGCGAAGGTGGCGAGCTGGTGGAGATCGAGA
>CAZZVR010000264.1:0-4733 GCA_964657595.1 Burkholderia sp. PAMC 26561
CTTTTAATCCGAAGCGCATCGGTTCGAGCCCGATCGGCGGCACTACGAAAGACCTGTAAACGAGGGTTTTCAGTGTCCTCGGGGCGCAGTGTCCATTGGCAATGTGTCCCGAATATGTCCCGAGATCGATGTGGGATCTGCTGGATGGCGGGCAGTTTTCAGCCCCCGACGGGGCATGTCTTCCGGGTCGATCGCCGGGGAGGGCCGGTCTGGTACGCCAAGTACCGCCTGCCCGATGGCCGCCAGGTTCAGAAGAAGCTCGGGCCGGCCTGGACCGACCGCGGCCGTCCTGCCACCGGCTACTTCACCAAGCGCCAGGCCGAGATGTGGTTGGCCGACACCCTCGCCGAGGCCCGTCGCGGGACCCTGCCGGGAATGGTGCGCAGCGGCGCCACCTTTGCCGACGCGGCGGCCGAGTGGCTGCGCTTTATCGAGCAGGACCGCGAGCGCAAGCCGTCCACGCTCCGGGACTACCGGTCTTGCTTGAAGGTCCACCTGCTGCCGGTCTTCGGTGACCGACCTCTGGAGTCCATCACCGAGGACGACGTCGAGGCGTGGCGCCGCGGGCTCTCCTCGGAGCTGTCGAACCGGATGAAGAACAAGCTGATCATCCAGCTGCACGGCATCTTCCGCCGCGCCCGCAGCGTCTACAAGCTTTCGGCTAACCCGGTGGCGCTGATCGAGAAGCACCCAATCCGCTCGAGCGGTGACATCCAGGTGTTCTCACCGGAGGAGGTGTGGGCGCTGGTGCGGGCCGCGGCAAACGAGACCGATTCGGCGATCTATCTGACCGCTGCCTTCACCGGCCTGCGTATAGGAGAACTGCTCGCCCTCCGCTGGCGTGACGTGGACTTCGCCGGCTCGACGATTCGCGTGCGCCAGAACTGGGCCGGCGGTGCGCTGACGACGCCGAAGTCCGGCAAGGTACGGTCCGTGCCGATGGCCGCCGATGTTGCGGCCGCGCTCGCCCGGCTGGGTGACCGCGACGATTGGACGGGCGACGACGACCTGGTTTTTGCCAGTCCCGTCGGGTCATACATGTCCGACGCCGCCCTGCGCCCGCGGTACAAGGCGGCGCTCCGGCGGGCGAGCCTGCGCGACCTGCGCTTTCACGATTTGCGCCACACCTTTGGCACGCGGATGATCGCCAAGGCCGACATCCGTCGCGTCCAGGAGTGGATGGGCCAAGGCCGACATCCAGACCACGATGAAGTACCTCCACTACGCGCCCCACCCCGAAGATGCTCGACTGGTGGCCGAGGCCTTTGCGCTTTCGAGTGCCAGGGACATTTCGGGGACACAAGGGGACGTTTCAAGGGACGCTCGGGGACGTTTGGGGACACAAGGTGACGCTCCGAACCCCGGGGCTGGCGTTTAGGTCTCCTGAGATGCCGCGACTGTGTGCGTTCTACGGAATCGCGATCGCGATGTTCCGGCGCGAGGGCGGGCACCAGACCCCGCACTTTCACGCCGCCCATGCAGGGAAGGTCGCCTCGATTGGCTTCGACGGCCGTGTGATCGCCGGCGACCTCACCCGAAGGGACCTGGCGCTCGTCAGACGTTGGGCGGCGGAGCATCAGTCCGAGCTCGTGGCGAACTGGCGACGGGTCGAGGCCGGACAGCCGCTGGAACCCATCGATCCGCTTCCCTAACCTCTGTGAGGTGAGCGACGTGCCCCCACTGCCCCGCGTGACCGCCGTCCAAGTAATCGGCGACTACAAGCTGCGCCTGACTTTTGCCGACGGCGTCGTCGGCGATGTGGCCTTTGAGAATGAGCAGTGGACCGGAGTCTTCGAGCCGTTCAACGACCCTGCCGTGTTCGGAGCCGTCCAGGTTGACGATCTATTCGGAACCGTCGTCTGGCCCACCGGCCAGGACATGGCCCCTGAGCCCCTCTACGAGGAAGCTCGCGCACACCCCGTCAGGCTCTCGAGCTCTGCCGCGTAGACTCCCGTCGCCTTCTGTGCGCTCCCAGTCACAGAGAGTGCCAGACTATACGCACAAGGTGCTCAACGTTCGAAGCGTCCCATAACGTCCCCCTCGAACCGTCCGTAAGCGTCCCCTCGAATCGCATTTCTAGGTGGCTCCTGCGGAGTATCACGCGCCGTTCGTCGCACTCGTTGGTGCCTCCTCGCCCAGACACCGCATTGAGGTGCTCCGGGGATCACCGACTCACGTTCAGGTCACCGTTCTTCGGCTTTGGAGAAGGATGAGCTCCCCGGGTGCCGACGGCGCTTTCGCGCGCGGATCACAAAGCTTGGGATCTCGCTTCGCTCGATGACGCGACTCGCGCGCGTTCCGCAGTTGCCGCGCTGCTCGCGCCCGAGAGCGGACCGGTCATCTATTTCGCCGGCCCGCTTTCGCAGGGACATTTCAGGACATTCCGGAGAGGACATTAGGGGACATTTCGGGGCCCAGCACGTTGTGCGTACAGTCTGTGCCTTCTGCCGTTGGCTTGTAGCGAGGACCGTGTGGGGCGCGCGCGAGAACCTCATCGAGCGCAGCGAGATCCCAAGCTTTGTGATCCGCGCGCGGGGAAGCCGACGGCACCACTGCATCGCCCAGCTGTACCGAGCCGGAGTTGTGAGAGGCGATCTGAACGTGCCGGTGATGGAGCGCGTGAACGCCGATCCAGGGGATCTCTTCGTCAGCGGTCTGGCTGAGCTCGCTGCTGCTGCGCGCAGTGAAGCGGCTCTCCTCATCGACTCCCCGTCAGAGGCTTTCGCCGGAGCGCCAGGGCGCTAGCCTCGCACGGCCTGGGCAGCTTCCTGCTGCGTAGGCAGATGAACAGATCCGCGTGCTTCAGTCGGCCATGCTTACGGCGAGGCTCGCTGATCACTTGTCGTCGGGTTATCGCTCGCGCTTCACCGTTGCGGGTGGCTGAACAACAGCGCTATCTCAGGCCGAAGGTCGTTGGCATTCGGCAGGAGACTTCGTATGTCGGGCCGAGTTGCTCTTGGACTTGCTGGGCCAGTTGCTGGCCGTCTGCCCAGTAGCCAGCTCGTTCATCGTCGCTGTGAAGGTGAGCGCGGCGGCCCATGAACTCGTCGCCGTGGTCATTCCATGTTTGCAGCGCGTCGATCAGTTCATCGGTCAACAGCCCTCGCCAGGCACGATGTCGGTCTTGGACGCTTGTCGCCAGCCTTGCGCGCCATTCTCCGCCGGGAGGCGGTGTCCATGCCTCGCTGGGATCAGTACCAGTCCAGATTCCGGTCGCACCCCAATCCCAGTCAATGATGATTCGCTTCGGAGCCATTCGAAGATCCTACGAGTCAGAAACAGGGGTGTGCAGCGACGGGCGGGTAAGGGTTCCTGCCGCGAGCGCGTCGGAAGGTTGGGAGGCCACGGTGACGCCCGGCTGGCAGCTCTGGGACTATCTGTCCCGTGACTGAGATCGTGATCGCGCTTGCCGGTGGTGAGGGACTGATCCGGTCCGGTGACCCTCGCTTTGATTACTGCCTGACCTCAGATGTCACCCGCGGTGACGGTCAACCCATTGCCTATCAGGACCGGTACGAGCCTGGTCGGATCGATCTAGGTGACGAGCGCCGATTGGTCGGGGGGCTGCTGCCGCCCGGAGCCGTGAGCGCGGAGGTCGTCGATGACCGCGGGACGCGTGTGGTCGCTGTCGTGAACGGTGGCGCCTATGCGGCTGTGCTTGATGCATCGGACTGGCGACTCGAGCCACCCGTGTGTTGTCGCGATCACGACGGCAAGCCTGTGCGACGGCCCTGGGCCGGTGACTACCCGAGCGAACGCGTGACCGATAGTCAGGAACCGTGCCCAGCATGCGGATCCGTCGATTGGGATGAGTACACGCCCTTTGAGGACTGGCGCGGCGGTCGAGGCAGCAAAGTGGACGGGACGAACGTTCCAAATCCCGTGGTGTCCTGTCGCGTGTGCGGTCATGAAGAACCCGAAGGCTCGTTCTTCTCAATGACGTCAACCGAAGCTGATGATGAGGACGAGAGCGCAAAAGCCGAGCGCATGGCGCTCGTTCGTGCTCAGCATGCCCGCCGTCAATGGGTCCAGGCCGAGCCCTTGTTGCGGACCGCCTCATTTCCGATCTACGGGATCAGCGGCCGCACCGGGCGACTCGGCGGCCAGAGCTGGAGTGACCACATTCTCAGCGCGGTCACGATCCAGTATTTCGAGGACCCGGACATCGACCGGATCGACGGCTCCTTTCCCGAGCTGATCATCAACACCAGTCACGACCGCTACCGCGACGGCGTGCTGGAGCGCGCACGGAACGCAATTGAGAATTGGAACCTCGCCAAGGGCGAATCGTGGCCTGAGGTCTCGAACGCTGCGAGAACGCTCTGGCTGAGAGCCCGCAGTCGAGAACACCGAGCGATGGCGCTAAACGCTCAGACCTCAGAGCACACGCTCATCATCGACGGGCGGCCAGCCAGCGCGACAACGCTCAAGCGGCCCGACGGCGGCTGGGCCACGGCCCTGGAGCATGGTGACGTCTCGATCGTCATCTCCACGCGTAACGGCTCTCCCGAGGATCTCCGACTCGAGCCAATTCACGACCCGGTCACAGAACTGCTGGGACCCGAACCACCAGAGGTCTGACGCCGGCGAACAGCTCACGTGAGGAGAGCTCGTCAGCATCCTCGGGTTCGTGCGTAGGCAACGCCGGCCAACGTAATCTGAACTGCCTCGCCCTGCTTCTCAGTGAGAACTTAGTCGGGCGTTGCGTTGTCAACGCGTGTGGTGGATTGTCC
>CAZZVR010000265.1:0-4732 GCA_964657595.1 Burkholderia sp. PAMC 26561
ACGCGCTTGCGCGGCTTCTGGCTGCCCGGGGCGGGCTTGAGGTTGTGCAGGCCGACGTCCTCGGCTGCGATCACGGCCGATTCGTTGTCCGCACTCATGCGGTGACCTCCACGAGATGACGGACCTTGTGCAGCATGCCGCGGATCGCGGCGTTGTCTGACACCTCGACGGTCTGGCCGATGCGGCGCAGGCCGAGGGAGCGCAGCGTGTCGAGCTGGCTCTGATCAGATCCGTTCTTGGATTTCAGCTGGGTGACCTTGAGGGCCGCCGAAGCAGTGGGAGCTTTGGTGGGGCTCATGCTTGGACGGCCTCAACGGTTTCATCGACCGGAGCATCCGCGGAAGGCTCTGCAGGGTTCTCCTCGGCGGCCGAATCGTCAGCCGCCAGGCTCTCCCCCGCGTGCTCGCGGGTGTTCAGGCCCAGCACCGCATTGACGGACAGGCCGCGCAGTTCGGCGACCTCATCCGGGGTGCGCAGGGACTCCAGGCCCGCCATCGTCGCCTTGACGAGGTTGATCGGGTTCTGGGAGCCCAAGCTCTTGGAAAGGATGTCTGAGATACCGGCCAGCTCGAGGACGGCGCGGACGCCGCCACCGGCGATGACGCCGGTACCGGGGGCCGCCGGCTTCAGGAAGACTCGGCCGGCGCCGAAGATGCCGGTGGTCGAGTGGGTGATGGTGGAGCCGTGCTTGGGAACCCGGTAGAGGTTCTTCTTCGCGTGCTCCACGCCCTTCTGGATCGCGACGGGAACTTCGTTGGCCTTGCCGTAGCCGACGCCGACGACCTCGCGCTCATCTCCGACCACCACGAGGGCGGTGAAGGAGAAGCGACGGCCGCCTTTGACGACCTTCGCTACGCGATTGATCTCGACGACCCGCTCTTGGAGGTCATATCCCGCTGGGGAAACTGTGCGTTCACGTGTTGCCATGAGAAACCTGTCTGAGAGTAGCGTGGTGGGCGGGACCGACTCGAGGCCCTTAGAAGGACAGCCCGCCCTCACGGGCACCGTCGGCGAGCGCGGCCACGCGCCCGTGGTACTGATAGCCGCCACGGTCAAACACCGCGGAGGTGATGCCGGCCGCCTTGGCGCGGGACGCCAGCTCGGCGCCGACCTTGGTGGCCTGCTCGATGCCCGAGACGCCCTTGAAGGCCTCCTCGGTCCAGTTGACGGCCGCCAGCGTGGTGCCGCCGATGTCGTCGATGAGCTGGACGGAGATGCCCTTGTTGGAGCGGAACACGGAGATGCGCGGACGCTCGGCGGTGCCGGAGACCTTCGCGCGGACGCGACGCCGGCGCTTGAGCCGGGCTGCCTGACTGGTCTTGACGCTCATGCGCGCTTACCCACCTTTCGGGCCACGAACTCACCCTCGTAGCGGATGCCCTTGCCCTTGTAGGGCTCCGGCTTGCGCTGCTTGCGGATGGTGGCGGCGGTCTCTCCAACCTGCTGCTTGGAGGCGCCCTTGACAATGATGCGCGTCGGCTGGGGCACCTCGAACTCGATCCCGTCAGGTGCGGGGATGTTGATCGGGTGGCTGTAGCCGAGCAGCAGCTCGAGGTCCTGGCCCTTGAGCGTGGCGCGGTAGCCGACGCCCTGGATCTCCAGGCGCTTCTCGAAACCGGCGGTGACCCCGGTGACCATGTTGGCCACCAGCGTGCGGGTCAGCCCGTGCAGAGCGCGATGCTCGCCACGGTCCGTCGGACGGGTGACGATCAGCTGATCGCCCTCCTGGGTGATGGTGATGTCGCGCTTCTTGCGCTCACGCAGCTCGCCCTTGGGGCCGTTGACCGTCACGAGCTCGGGCTCGATGAGGATGTTGACCCCGGCGGGTACGGGAATGGGTTGTCTGCCGATACGTGACATGCGATTACCAGACCTTCGCGACGACTTCGCCGCCGACGCCGGCGGCGCGGGCCTCATGGCCGGTCATCACGCCGATGGAGGTCGAGATGATCGCGGTGCCCATGCCGCCCTGGATCTTGGGGATGGCGTCATGGCCGACGTACTGGCGCATACCGGGGCGCGAGACGCGCTGGATGCCCGAGATGACCGGCTGACGCTCGTTGGTGTACTTCAGTCGCACGTTGATCTGCTCACCCGGATGGCCCTCGCTGGGAGCGATCACCGAGAAGGACTCGATGTAGCCCTGCTCCTTGAGGATCCGCGCCAGCTCACGCTTGAGCTTGGACGACGGGATGAGCACGTCGAGCTTCTGTGCGTTGGCTCCGTTGCGGATGCGGGTGAGGAAGTCCGCGACGGGATCAGTCATAGACATATCGATATCCCTGCCTTTCCTACCAGCTGCTCTTGGTCATACCCGGGATGTAGCCGTTGTGCGCGAGCTCACGCAGGCAGATCCGGCACAGGCCGAACTTGCGATACACGGCACGGCTGCGGCCACAACGGCGACAGCGCGTGTATTCCCGGGTCTTGAATTTGGCGGGCCGCGCCTGGCGGACCCTCTGTGACGTCTTAGCCATGGTGTGTCAGTTCCTAGTTCTGTTCCGGATCAGCCATGCCGGGGAGATCCTGGGCCCACTTCGGCCGGTTGTCCTTGGAGAACGGCATCCCGATCGCCTCGAGCAGGGCGAACGCCTCAGCGTCGGTCTTGGCCGTGGTGGTGATCGCCACGTCGAGGCCGCGGGTCGCGTCGATCTCGTCGTAGTTGATCTCCGGGAAGATGGTCTGCTCGCGGATGCCGAGGTTGAAGTTGCCGCGTCCGTCGAAGGAGCGCGGGTTCACGCCGCGGAAGTCGCGGATCCGCGGCATGGCCACGGAGAACAGGCGGTCGAGGAACTCATAGCCTCGGTCACCGCGCAGGGTGACCGACAGGCCCACGGGCATGCCCTCGCGCAGCTTGAACTGCGCGATGGACTTGCGGGCACGGCGGACGTTCGGCTTCTGGCCGGTGATGGCCCCGAGCTGCTCCGACGCTGCCTCCAGGACCTTGGAGTCCTGCTTGGCGTCACCGCAGCCCATGTTGACGGTCACCTTGGTGATCCGCGGCGCCTGCATCGGCGAGCTGTAGCCGAAGCGCTCGATGAGCGAGGGCGCGATCTCCGCGTTGTACTTGGTCTTCAGACGTGCTTCAGCCATCAGTCGATCCTTGCTCCGCTGCGGCGTGCGATGCGCACGCGCTTGCCGTCGACAAGCTCTGACCCGACGCGGGTCGGCTTGCCGTCCTCGGGGTCCAGCAGGGCCACGTTGGAGACGTGGATGGGACCCTCCTTCTCGATCACGCCGCCGCCGGTCATCCCCTGCATGGTCTGCTGAGGACGCTGGTGGCGCTTGACCATGTTGAGGCCCTCGATGTAGACCTTGGACTTGGCCGGGTCGACGCGCAGGACGTTGCCCTTCTTGCCCTTGTCCTTGCCGGAGATGACGATGACCTCGTCACCGGTCTTGATGCGTGCGGCCATGGCTAGAGCACCTCCGGGGCGAGCGAGACGATCTTCATGAAGTTGCGCTCGCGCAGCTCGCGGGCGACCGGTCCGAAGATGCGGGTGCCGCGCGGGTTGTTCTGGGCGTCGATGATCACCGCGGCGTTCTCATCAAAGGCGATGTAGGTGCCGTCCTCGCGGCCGAAGGACTTCTTCGTCCGCACGACCACGGCGGTGACCACGTCGCCCTTCTTGACCGTGCCCTGGGGGCTGGCCGACTTGACCGTCGCCTTGATGGTGTCGCCGACGAAGGCGTAGCGGCGCTTGTGCCCACCCATGACGCGGATCACGAGGATCTCACGCGCACCGGTGTTGTCGGCCACCTTGAGTCGAGTTTCGTTCTGAACCATGTGTCAGCTCTCCTCGGCCTACTTGGCCCGCTCGAGCACCTCGACCAGGCGCCAGCGCTTGGTCGCGGACAGCGGACGGGCTTCCTGCACGACGACGGTGTCGCCGATGTGAGCGTCGTTGCGCTCGTCATGGGCGTGCAGGGTCATCGAGGTGCGGACGATCTTCTTGTACTTGCGGTGGGGCCGGGCCACGTCGATGCGCACGGTGATCGTCTTGGCCGCCTTGTCGGAGGTGACGATGCCCTGGCGGGTCTTCTTGAGACCGACCACGTGCTCACGCGGCGGGGTCAGGGTCCGCTCGTGCTCGGAGGTCTGGTAGGCCTGACGCTCCTGGAGTCGCCGGGCCCGGCGGGCCGCGGCCTTGGCCAGACGCGTCGCATCCCGCTCGGCCTGGCGCGCCTCGGGGGTGCGCGTCGGGCGGGAACCGGACTCGGTGAGGCGCGCCGCCTGGCGGGCCTCGCGACGCTCGGTCGGAGTGGTCATCGCGGTGATCGGAGCGATGGGACGCTCAGCCGGCGCCTTGGCGGCGGGCGCCTCAGCTTCAGCGGGCGCCTCAGCGGCCGGCGCGTCGGCGTCGGCCTCGACGTCAGCGCTGACCTCCGCGTCGGCCGCGGCGTCGTCAGCGGCCTCGACCGCGGCGACCTCAGTCGTCTCGACCGTGGGCAGCTCGGGCTCGACGGCCGGGATCTCGGTCTCTTCAGTTGTCTTGTCCGTCGTCTCGTCAGCCATTCGCAATCTCAATTCCACGTTCACTCGCCACGGTCAGGGCCCGGGCGATCTCCTTCTTGGCCGCCTTCAATCCGGCGGTGTTCTCCAGCTCGCCGGTGGCGTGCTGGAAGCGGAGCCCGAACAGCTCTCGCCGCGCGTTGATGATGTGCTCGCGCAGCTCAGCCTCAGGCAGCTCTCTCAGCTCGATAGGCTTCGCCATTCTCAGCCGTCCTCTCG
>CAZZVR010000266.1:0-4683 GCA_964657595.1 Burkholderia sp. PAMC 26561
CGAAGTCCTCGAACTGAAAGACCACGGTCTCTCGGATCGCCAGGTCAGCCTGCGGACCGGAGCTCCGGTCGAGACGATCCGTACATGGCGCAACCGCGGCATCCCGCGGTCTCGGGGATCGTCGCAATGTCCGACCTGCGGCAGAAGCCAGTCCTGTGACGGCAGTCCCGATGCCTGGGACGAGTTGAACCCTCACATCTACGTCTACCTTCTCGGCCTCTACCTCGGCGACGGGCACCTCTCACAGTGGGGACGGGGATGGACTCTCCGGGTGAGCTTGGACTCCGCATATCGCGAGATTATTCGTGAATGCTCGGCGAGCATGCACGCGCTGACCGGACGTGAGCCAATCGTGCGACCGCACCACGACGCCGACAACCAATGCGTCAACGTCTGCTCCTCCTGGGTCAGATGGCCTTGCCTGTTTCCCCAGCACGGGCCCGGGCCGAAAGCACACCCGGCCGATCGCGTTGACCGGGTGGCAGCAGGAGCTTGTCGGCCAGGCCCCGGGGGCATTGCTGAGGGGTCCGATCCACAGCGACGGCTGGCGCGGCGTCAACAAGGTCCACGCCAACGGCCGCGATTACGAGTATCCGCGCTACCAATTCTCCAACCGCTCCGACGACATCCGCCGGATCTTCACCGACGCCTGCGATCTCCTCGGCATCGAGTGGCGTCAGTGGACCCGGTACCACGTGTCGGTGGCCAAGCGCGAGTCCGTCGCGCGGCTTGACGTCCACGTCGGCCCCAAGCGCTGAGGCCGTCGACCTGCCCGCAGGCAAGCCGACGGCCGCTGGGCTCCCGGCTCAGACCTTGACCCGGTCCGCGTCTTCGCGCTCGAGCTGTGCCTCCACCGAGTGCCGTGACCGCAGACGGTCAAGCAGCGGCGGGGAGTTGATCGCCGCCGGGCCACCGGCCTGCCACGCCTCGAGCCGGGGGGTCATCAGGCGGAAGCCGCCGGAGACGATGATGAACAGGACGGCCAGGGCGCCCACGCCCAGCAGGGCCATGGTGATCCAGGTGGCGGTCTGGATGCCGCGAGCCTGGGTGCGCCCGACGGTGTCGGCGACGTGGATGAGGATCGGAGCGGTGAGGAAGGCGCCGATGCCGCGCAGCATCTCCACCAGCGCGAAGATCCGCTGCAGCTGCTGGGCCGGCATGGTGAAGCCGGCCACGAACAGGCCGGGCGCCACCGAGGCGCCGACGCCGAGTCCGATGCCCGCGGTGCCGATCACGATCAGCGTGGTGTTGCCACCCGTGGTGCCGGTGAGCAGCACCGCCGTCGCGGCCAGGATGATCAGGCCGCCGTAGGCGAGGACGGGGATCCAGCGCGTGAAGAACAGCCGGCCGAACAGCGCGGCGGTCACCACGGCGCCGCCGAACTCGGGCCAGAACACCGCCGCGGAGACGTGGTGGGCCTCGACGGTGATCGACAGCAGGCCGACCATGGCCACCGATCCGGCTCCGGCCACCATGGCCAGGACGATCGCGGCGATCGGGACCGTGTGCCCGAGCTGGCGGATCGGCATCAACGGGTCCTTGACGAACACCTGGTGGATGATCAGGCCGACGATGCACAGGACGCCGAGCCCGATCGGGATCAGCACGATCGCCGACACGAACGGGTGATTCACCAGGCTGGAGGCACCGAAGAACGCGGCGACACATCCGACGGAGGCGAGACCGAGGGACTCGAAGTCGAACTCGAGGTTGCGGTCCATCGGCGCCTGGTCGCTGAAGGTGAGGACGATCATGGTCATCGCCAGCGCGCCCACGGCTGCGGCGATCCAGAACAGCAGACGCCAGTCGCCCAGGCTGAGGAAGGCGCTGCCGATCACCGGGCCCACGGCGACGGCACCGAAGATGCCCATGTTCATCACCACCGCCGTCGAACGCATGCGAGCCAGCGGGAAGCCGAGCACCAGGGCCGGTGCGGCGGTGATCAGCATCAGGCTGGTCGAGATGCCCTGGAGGATCCGCCCCGCGAAGAACACCCCGGGCGAGTGGGCCAGGGCGATGAGCACCGAGGCCGCGGTGAAGATCCCCGCGTACAGGAACAGCATCCGCCGCCCGGGCAGCAGGGAGGCGAGCTGGACCGCGAGGATCGTGCCGAAGCAGTACGCCGCGTCCGCCATGCCGGCGCTCATCTCGCTGCCGGCGGCACCGATGTGCACCCCATGGGAGATCTGCGCGCCGAGCGGACCGATCGCCGCCGACAGCACCAGGAAGGGGGTCAGGGCCGCCAGCACCAGCGCGGCGGCAGACCAGTAGCTGCCGGCCAGCGGTCCCCGAAAGGCCAGCGGTTCGAGACTGAAGATCCTGCGCATGTTCTACCTCCGGTGCGGGCGTGTACTCCGCGTCGTTGCCAGTGCCCCTGCGCAATTCATGCCACCCGGCAATCCTTGCGTGATCAACTGAAGCAGGCCCGAGACCGCCCAGGGGTTCCCTGTCGTTCCAGGTACTGACAGTGCCTCCCAAGCATGCGACCTGCGGCTTAAGCTGTGTGTGATGGACGCACGCAGCGAGATCCAGCAGTTCCTCACCTCTCGCCGGGCACGCCTGAAGCCGGCCGAGGCCGGGCTGCCGATGTACGGCGACGTGCGCCGGGTGCCCGGTCTGCGCCGCGAGGAGGTCGCCCTGCTGGCCGGGGTGAGCGTCGATTACTACACCCGCTTGGAGCGCGGCAACATGAGCGGGGTGTCTGAGGGCGTGCTGGAGTCCGTCTCGCGCGCTCTGGCACTCGACGAGGCCGAGCGGGCCCACCTCAACGACCTGGCGCGCGCCACGCGCCCGCGGTCACGCACCCGCCGCCAGGCCACCACCCACCAGGTCCGTCCCAACGTGCAGCGCATCCTCGACGCGATGGTCGGCGCGCCGGCCTTCGTGCGGGACCGCCGCTTCGACGTGCTGGCCGCCAACCCGCTCGGCCGGGCGCTCTACACGCCCATCTTCGACCAGCTGCTCTCCGCCGGCCAGCGGCCCAACACCGCGCGGTTCGCGTTCCTCGACCCGCGGGCCCGCGACTTCTATGCCAACTGGGAACAGGCCGCCGAGGACATCGTGGCGATGATGCGCGCTGAGGCGGGTGCCAACCCCCACGACCGCGTGCTCACCGACCTGGTCGGCGAGCTCTGCATCCAGAGCGACGTGTTCGCCGCCCACTGGGCCAAGCACAACGTCCGCTTCCACTGCAGCGGCACCAAGCAGCTGTGCCACCCCGTCGTCGGCGAACTGACGCTCGAGTTCGAACGCCTGCAGTTCGAGGCCGACCAGGGCGGGGTCTGCCTGTACGCCTACACCGCCGAGCCCGGGTCCCGCAGCGCCGAGGCGCTCGCCCTCCTCGGTAGCTGGGCGGCGACCGAAGCCGTCGCCCAGGCCGAGGGAGATACGGGCGGAGGGACTCGAACCCCCACGGGAAGCCCACCGGCACCTAAAGCCGGCGCGTCTACCAATTCCGCCACGCCCGCACGGGCTGATTGACCTGATCTGGGCGGCCAGCACACGTACTGACGCACCAGGGTCGAGTCGATTGTAAGTTCTGCGCCAATGCCGCCCGCTGAACGTACGCTCCCCCCCGGGTACGTGGTGACCTATCCCAACCGGGAGAAGGTCGTCTCCAAGGCGACCAAGCTGATCGTCGTCATCATCCTGCTGATCTCCATCGCGCTCATCCTGGCGGTGACCATCGGCGGCTGGAGCAAGCTCCAGGGCCTGTCGTGGCTTGACTTCGCCTGGTGCTTCGTCTACCTGGTGATCGCGGTGCTGGTGGCGTGGCGCTGGGCCCGGGGGCTGCTGCCGATCGCGGCCGCCTTCGCGATCCTGCTGCTCATCATCGCGCTCATCGCCGGTCTGGGCGGCTCCGGCACCAGCTGGTTCGAGCGCAACCACGTCGACTACTCCCCCACCCGCTCGCTGTTCGGCGGCTCCGGACTCAGTCCGGACGTCCTCGGGGTCCTGACCCTGCTCATCGCCCCCGTGCAGCTGCTGTTGATCATCTTCGCCATGCAGGGCTTCTCCCAGGGCTGGAATGTCGAGGTGGAGAAGCACGTCGACGACCTCAAGGGCCGCCGGGGCGGCTCGGGCCGGTCCCGGCGTCAGGCGCGGCGCGAGATCGCCGCTGCCGAGAGCTGACCGCATCACCAGGGCGCGCTGAGCGCCCTGACCGCGCCCGTGCCGAGCTCAGTGCCGGGGCAGCTGCCAGATGTCCAGAGTGCCGGTGCTGGCGTGCTGGTTGTCGTCACCGACGGGCAGGTAGATGCGGCCGTTGACGACGGTCGGCGAGTTCCAGTGTCCCGGCGCCGCGGCGAGCGAGGCGTCGAGGTGTCCGGTGCTCGGGTCATAGACGTCGAGTGAGCCGCTCGTCTCGTCATAGACGTAGAGCAGACCGCCGGCGATGACCGGGCTCGTGCCGGCATGGCTGTTCTGCCAGGTCAGGTGCAGGCGGTTGTCCGCTCCGTAGGTGTAGGCCGCGGTGCCGTCCCCGTCGGCGACGAACACGAGCGACTTCCACACCGCGGGTTGGCTGAACACGTCGGTGGGGCCGGGCGCGTTGATGTCCTGGAGCTCACCGCCGGTGCGGGGGCCCGCCCCGGAGGTGCTGCCGTTCAGCGCGTCGAGGTTGATCAAGCGCAGAATGCCGTCCTTGCCTCCCTGAACCGCGTAGTGCTTCGACCCGCGGGTCGG
>CAZZVR010000267.1:0-4679 GCA_964657595.1 Burkholderia sp. PAMC 26561
CGGCGCGACGACCGTCGCGGATGCCCCGGCGGTCGTGGTGCCCGTCCCCGTCGCGGCGCCTGCCACCGTCGAGCTGGCGGTCCCCGTCAACGTCTCGGTCGGGGTCGTGCCCGTGGTCGCCGGCGCAAGCCTGGGGTTGGCGTCGACACAGGCATCGCCCGCGACATAGGTGAGGTTCGGCGTGGTGGACGGCTTGGCCAGCGCCTTGGGGAGGTTGGTCAGGTCCTGGTCGTACTGGGAGCAGGCGCCCTCATCGAGCAGCGAGCCGAAGAAGGCGAACGGATTGTGCGCGACGTCATAGCCCTCCTGGGTGCCGGCGAGTGGCGTGTCGAGCGCCTCGCCGGTGGTCGGCACCGGGCAGTTGGACACGCCCATGTCCGCCACGTAGGCACCCCAGGTCTTCCCTGCGGCGTTCACCTGGTCCGCCACGGTGAGGGCGGCGTCGGGATAGACACAACCGCTGCCCTTGGCCACTCCCGCAGCGCTCAACGTGGCGGTCTGGGGGAAGGCGACGTACTTGGCACATCCACCGGTCGTGGCGCGGTTGGGTGGCTGGCCTGAGACCAGCGCGAGGAGATCAGCGAGACCGTTGCGGCCCAGCGCGTGGTACCCCGACAGAACGGTTCCCCGCGCAGCCAGGCTGCGCAGGTAGGGGGCCGCGGAGGCGGCGGAGAACGACGCCCGGTAGCTGGTGGTGCTGAGGCTGAGCAGGAAGACGTGGCCGACCTTGGGCAGTCCGGCGTTGGTCGCGGCCGGCGTCGTGGTCTGGGTTGCGTTTGTGGTCGGTGTGCCCGAGCTGGTCGGACCGCTCGACGCCGAGCTATCGCCGCCGGCGCCGGCGCTGGCCCCAGAGCTCGCGGCGGCACTCGCGCTGGCGTCAGAGCCGGCGCCGGCGCCCCCGGGATCCGACACCGGCGGACTGATGTCGGTTCCGCCGCCGGTGGCGGCGTTCGAAGCAGCGCTGGACGCGGCCGACGGGCTGGCCGCCGCGGTCGTCTGCACCTGCTCGACGGCCCTGAGGGGGTGCTTGAGCGCGGTTTCCGCGGCCAGCTGGGCGTCGGTCCGGTCCCCTCCCCCGGCCAGGATGACGATCGTCGCCGCCAGGGAGACGGCGGCGAGGACGAGTGCGCCGATACGGCTGACGCGAATGTCCCTCCACGACCCCACGGTGACGGCCCTCAGACGCTCAGCGGCGCGGCGCACTGGGAGCAGAATGCGGCACCACGGGCGTATGGGGTGCCGCAGTTCGGGCAGTTGCCGGCTGGCGCGCCGCCGCCCTGGGCGATGAGATGCTCGAGATTGCCCAGCTCGTTGTCAACGCGCTGCAGCGCCGCGGCCCGCTCGACGAGCACCTCCATGCGCACGTGGTCGCGGATGGCCATCTCATAGAACAGACCCCCGAGCTCAGACTGCAGCAGGGCGAAGCGTTCAGCCAGGCGGTCCCGCTGGGCCAGTAGCTCGGGGTCGGGTCCCGTGGGCTCCGGGGCCACGGGCGCCGATGTCGACCGCAGACGATCCAGGCGACTCACGGGCCGACCACCACACTGGACGGCAGGTTGTTATCGGCCTGAACGTAGTTCTTGCCCGTCGCGCCCTGGACCTTCTTGGCCTCGGAACTGCCCTGGGTCTGCTGGGAGGCGGTGACCTTGGTGCCGGTGACCTTGGTCACCTTGCCATTGGACGTCGAAGCGCTGACCGTGGCCGGCTTCGATGTCCTGGCCGTGGCTGTCTTGGACTTGGCGGCTTTCCGCTTCGTGCCGTCGGTGGTCGCCGCCGCGGTCGAAGTGCCCGAGGCCGCCGCGGTCCCCGGGCTGCCCGCCAGGGTGGTGGTGGTCTGGGCGGGCCGATTCGCCAACGCCCGGATGAGCTTCCCATCCTGATTGTTGGAGGAACGCCCGACGGCAATGCCCACCGCGGCCGCCACCGGGATGAGCGCGAGCGCCAGAGCGCCGACGAGGCCGAGGCCGCCGAGCTCACGGCGGCTGGACCGGTTGACGGCCACGACCGCAGCTCCGTTACGCGCCGCGGAGCGCGCGGTGACCTGGCTCATGTACTTGGCGGCAGGGTCAGGCACGCCACGGCGGTGGGCCCCGCAGTTGACGCAGTAGCGCTGATCTCGATCCACCGGCGCATGGCACTGCTCGCAGCGATCAAAGGACTCGCCGCCGTTCTCCGGGGTTTGTGCTCCGATGTCCGACATGTCCGCTCCTACTTGAAGATCGTCGCAGGCGCCTCGACCCGCACGCCTGTCGTGCCTGTCGCCCCGGCCGCGCCGAGGGCAATGTGAATCACGGCTCTGCCACCGGCGGAGAGGTCGGCGATCGACCCCGCACTGGCCGCCACGATGCGGCCCCGCCGAGTGACCACGGCGTAGACCGGGACCTGGTATTGGGTGATCGACGACCGGTTGGTCAGGCGGACCGCGAGCTTCGGCGTCGCTGCACCACCGGCCGCGGAGTCCGCCGCCGTGACGGTGATGACCGGTGGCGTCACGCGACCCACTGCCACGCTGGGCGTCGCGCCGACCCGGACGAACGTCCGCGCGCGTCGCGCCAGCTTCCCCGCCCCCGTGTAGACCCAGGTGAGGGAGCCGTGGGCCGGGATCGACGGGATGTGATCTTCGAAGTAGGCGAGCCCCTGTGCTCCGTTGAGATAGACGGTGCGTGAACCACGTTGGTAGCCGACTGAGATCGGCAGGTCGCTGACTGCCGCGTCGCCGTGGTTCTCGAGGGTGACGGCGACGTCCACTGTGGTCCCTCGGTTGAGGAACGTCTTGGCGGCGACGGTCACCGTGGAGGAGGTCTCCTGGGCGCCGACCCGCACGGACTGGGCCTCAGCGCGCAGCCGGGAGTCGTTCAGTTGCAGACGCGCGGCGGTCGTCTGCGTGGTCGTACAACCACACAGCATCACCGCCAGCCCGGCCGCGAGGGCGACCCCCAGATGGGGCTGCTTAACCGAAGGCACCGGCGACGTAGTCCCGAGTTCGCGTCTCGTTCGGGTTCGAGAACAACTTGTCAGCGGTCGCGTACTCGACCAGCTCACCCAGATACATGAAGGCGACCCAATCGGCGATGCGGTGGGCCTGAGCCATGTTGTGGGTGACGATCACGATCGCCACCTCCTCGCGCAGCTTGACGATCAGATCCTCGATCACCTTGGTCGACACCGGGTCCAGAGCTGAGCAGGGCTCATCGAGCAGCAGCACCTCGGGGTTGGCCGCCAGTGCCCGGGCGATGCAGAGTCGCTGCTGCTGACCACCGGACAGGCGCAGCGCGGGATGGTCGAGGTTCTCCCCGACCTGCTCGAGCAGGCCCGCACGTGACAGCGCATCCTCCACCAGCGGCCGCAGCTCCTTCTTGCTCGGGCGTCGCTTGGCCTGCTCCCGCAGCACGTAGGCGACGTTGTCGAAGATGCTCATGGGGAACGGGTTGGGCTGCTGGAAGACCATGGTCACGCGCCGGCGCAGCTCGGTCGGCTCCAGCCGGGCGGTGTCGGTGCCGTCGAGGGTGATCCGGCCGTCCAGACGGGCGGTCTTGGTCAGCTCGGTCAAGCGGTTGAGGGACCGCAGCAGCGTGGTCTTGCCACATCCCGAGGGTCCGATCAGCGCGAGCACCTCGCCCTGGCGGATCGGCAGCGAGACCGACTTGACGGCCGGCTTGCCGCCATAGGAGATCGTCACGTCCTCGATGGCCATGCGCTCCAAGGTCGCCGTCGGTGCGCGCGCGGCGCGCGCGGCCACCAGGCCGGTGCCCGACGCCAGCGCGACGCCGCCGTGTCCGTTCCCATTCCCGCTTCCGTTGTGGGCGGGCCGTGTGACAGGTATGTGCGGCGGCCCGTCAACGGTGGTGACGCTGCTGCCGGGCTCGAGCCGGCGAATGCGCGGTGGGCTGGTCAGTTCCACTTCAGCTCCCTTGATCTGTTGCCGAAAACGTCGACGACGAGGTTGAGCACCAAGACGATCAACATCAGCAGAAATGCTGCGGCGAACGCCTTGTGAGGCTGGTTGAAGTCCCCGGTCGGGGCGTAGTCGAAGATGGCGCTGGTCAGCGTCGAGCCGGTGCCCTGAAACAGGTTGAGCACCGGTACATGGCCGGCTAAGCCCAGCGGGCCGGCAACACTGGTGTCGCCGAGGACGAAGAGGATGATCGCGGTGTCCCCGATCACGTGAGCCGCGCCGAGCATCGAGCCGGTGATCACTGACGGCCGCGCGGCGGGCAGCAGCACGCGGCGGATCGTGGTGATCTGGGACTTGCCCACCGCGTAGGACGCTTCACGCACGTGATTGGGAATTGCCTGCAGTCCCTCCCGCGTGGTGGTGACGACGAGCGGCAGGCCCAGGAGCGCCAACGCCGGGGCGGTGGCGAAGAACGACTTGCCGTACACCACGCCCTGGTTGACCTGGCTGAGGAATCCGAGGAACGACGACTCGAAGATCAGCAGAATGAACAACGCGATCACGATCGAGGGCGTTCCGGCGAGCATCTCGACACTCGACTCGACGATTCGGGCGAGCCAACGCGGCCGCGAGTATTCGCTGAGCCAGACGGCGATGCCCACGCCGATCGGTGTGGCGAGCAGCATCGCCGAGGCGGTGACGATGAGCGACCCCAGGAACGGCGCGAGAAGTCCGCCGGTCGCGGTCTGATTCGCACCCAGGCCCGGGTTCTGCCACAGATCCT
>CAZZVR010000268.1:0-4660 GCA_964657595.1 Burkholderia sp. PAMC 26561
TCGACTCGATCTTCTCCCCGGTGCGCCGCGTCGCCTACAACGTCGAGCAGGCCCGTGTCGGTCAGAAGACCGACTACGACAAGCTGACCCTGGACATCGAGACCGACGGGTCGATCGACCCCCACGCCGCTCTGCGTGAGGCGGCCGAGATCCTCATCTCCCAGCTGGCCATCTTCACTGACGCCGACCGTGTGATCGAGCTGCGTGACAGCCACACCGCGGGTGCGCTGGACGCCGGCCTGATGGGCGGCGCCCCGGGCGTCCCCGGCACCAACGGCAACGGCGGCGGTCGCGCCCCCAACGCCATGGACGACATCCTCATCGAGGAGCTCGAGCTCGGCGTGCGGTCCTACAACTGCCTCAAGCGTGCGGGTATCCAGACCGTCGGCGACCTGGTCAACAAGACCGAGGGCGAGCTCAACGCGATCCCGAACTTCGGCAAGAAGTCGATCGACGAAGTGATCGAGACCCTGCACTCCCGCGGCCTCGCCCTGCGCGAGGGCTAAACTCAAGCGCCTCAGAGACTCCTGACTCATGCGTCATCAGAAAAACCGATACCAGCTCAGCCGCTCAGCCAGCCACCGCAAGTCGCTGCTGATGAACCTCTGCAAGGAGGTCGTCGAGCACGAGCGCATCCAGACCACCGAGGCCAAGGCCAAGGCGGTCAAGCCCGAGCTGGAGAAGCTGATCACCCTGGCCAAGCGCGGTGACCTGCACGCTCGCCGCCAGGCCCTGTCGGCCCTGGGCCAGGACAAGTTCGCGGTCTACAAGCTCTTCGAGGAGGTCGCTCCGCGTTACACCGAGCGGCCCGGCGGCTACACCCGCATCCTCAAGCTCGGCCCGCGGCGCTCGGATTCCACCGAGATGGTCCTGCTCGAGCTCGTCTAGTTTCACCGCTCACATCAGATCCTCCACAAGCGCTCGCCATCCCGGCGGGCGCTTCTCGTTTCAAGCGCGGTGGGTCAGAAGCCGCCCGCCCGGGTAGGCTCAGACCATGGCTTCCGTTTCCCGCACGTTCTCCGTGAAGGCGCCGCCGCCGGTGGCGATCCCCTACATCGCTGACTTCACCAACGCCGAGCAGTGGGATCCGGGCACCGTGAAGTGCCTGCGCCAGGATTCCGGCCCGGTGAAGGTCGGCTCGAGTTGGCAGAACACTTCGAAGATCGCCGGACTCTCCACCGAGCTCACCTACACGCTCGAGACCCTCACCGCGACTCGGGTCGTGCTGGTCGGGCGCAACAAGACCGCCACGTCGACGGAGACGATCGACGTCCGCCCCCAGGGGACCGGCGCGGAGATCACCTATCTCAACGAGACGGTGTTCAACGGCGCGGCCAAGCTCGCCACGCCTCTGGTCCGCCTCGTGTTCGAGAAGCTCGCCGCCGACGTGGTGAAGAACCTCACCGAGCGCCTCGACGCCCTCGCCGTCTAGCGCCTCAGATGACGTGCCCGAGCTCCGCGGCGAGCACGAGGCCGCTGAGGGCGATGACGCCGCGCAGCACCACGGGCGGCACGGCACGGGCGATCGGGGGACCACAGCGGGCGCCGATGCCCAGCCCGAGCGCCAGGGGGATGGCGGGAATCCAGTGAACGGGTCCGAAGAGGGCGAACACGATCGCGGTGGGCACGGTCGCCGCGCCCGACAGCATGTTCTTCAGCGCGTTGGCGTGGCGTAGGCCCGGCTCGACGAGCAACAGGATCGCGGTGAGCAGCATCACCCCCGAGCCGGCTCCGAAGTAGCCCGCGTAGACGCCGATCGGAACCAGGGACAGGGGAAACGCCAACCGGTGGGGCCTTCCACCCAGCGGGCGCCTGGCCCGGCGAGCCTGGATCACCGGCTCGATCAGCAGGGCGGCGACCGCGGCCAGGACGAGGAAGGGCACCACCCCGGCGAAGAGCTTGCCCGGGGTCAGCAACAGCAGGGCGGCTCCGGCGATGGCGATCAGCGCCATGGGCAGGATCCAGCGGCGCAGCCAGGGTCCCTGACCGACGAGCTCAGGACGCGAGCCCAGCGCTGACCCCGGCCAGATGCCGACGAGCGCCAGGCTGTTGGTCACGTTGGCCGCCAGGGGGTGGAGGCCGACGGCCAGCAACGCCGGGTAGGAGACCAGCGAGGCAACCCCGCCTGCGGTTCCGGCGATCCCCGCGAGCGCCCCGGCGCCCAGGAGGACGGGTTCCTCGAGCCACGGTGTCATCGGGCTGACACGTTAGTTGTTACGTGACGTATCGCTTATAACGACAACGTTTACGCGGCTGGCCGGTGTGGAACTGTCTCAGATATGACAACTGAGACAGAAGTGAAACAACAGGAGGCTCCCCGCGTGGAGTCCCCGGGGAGCGACCGCCTCGGCAGGTTCGCCTCCGCGGTGTGGGAGCTGGTCGAGCGATCAGCCCGCTGGGCCGGCAACCAGCTGATGCGCTCGCGCATCCGCACCCTGGTCGTCGGCGTGGTGCTCATCCTCATCGCCATCCTCTTCGTCGCCCACTCGTTCTGGACGGCTCCGTTGGTCATCGTCGGCATCGTGATGATCGTCGTGGCCTGGGTCGGCAGCCGCCTGGAGGGCCGCTTCGCCATCGAGTGGAGTGAAATGGGTACAGGCTTTGAGATGCACGCGCGTTTCAAGTCGAGCAACGCCCCCACCAGCCCCACTGTGCTCACCGCGCCCGAGGCGACGGGTGACGGCGCCGGGGTCGGAGCGATCGGTCACGGCGCTGACGCCGAGGACGACGTCATCGAGGGCGAGGCGCACACCATGGAGATCCCCGCCGAGGAGCTGCGCGCCCTGGTGGCCGCGCTGGAGCAGGTCGCGCCCCAGGTCCACCGGGCCGAGGCCGACGAGACAGCTGAGGCCGACGAGATGTCTCACACGACCACCACGTCGAGCAACGGCAGCGTCACCGCGACGCCCCAGAGCGCCGACGAGCACTAGACCGCACCCAACAACTTTCCCCCTCCACCCACCAACACAGAAGGAGCAGTCACATGCCAGACAACATCGACGACGCCAAGGGCCAGCTCAAAGAGGGCGCCGGCAAGCTCACGGGTAACAAGGACCTGGAAGCCGAAGGCAAGTCCGACCAGCTGACCGGCAAGCTCAAGAGCCTGGCCAACGACGTCAAGGACGCCGCTGAAGACGTCAAGGACAAGCTGACCGGCAAGTAGTCAGCGGCCCGTTGGAACTGCCGCCGCCCCCACGGGCGGCGGCAACTCCATCCCCCCACTTATGGCCACGAGCTCACCTGAACGCCGGCGCAGGGACGCGCGCGACAATCGCGAGCGCATCCTCGACGTCGCCACCACCCTGCTGGGCCAGGACGCCGACG
Organism: Burkholderia sp. PAMC 26561; assembly: GCA_964657595.1. Classification (GTDB taxonomy): domain Bacteria; phylum Actinomycetota; class Thermoleophilia; order Solirubrobacterales; family Solirubrobacteraceae; genus Palsa-465. Next base: position 3,325 of record CAZZVR010000268.1, read on the forward strand.
CGACGGTCGACGAGATTGCCCATGCAGCGGCGGTGTCGCGCCCCACGGTGTACCGCCACTTCGGCAGCCGCGAGGCACTCGCCAGTGCGGTTCAGGAGAACCTCGGGCGCCTCGAGGACGAGAACGCGGCCCCGGCGCTCCAGCCCGCCGGTGAGCTCTCCAGCCCGACGTCGGTGGTCCTCGACATCACCGAGGTGCTCAACAAGGTCCCCCCACATCTGCTGGGCGACCAGATCGTCGCCGAGGCCCAGCGCCTCGGCGGAGTGCGGTCCGTCGCCCTCTACCTCGTCGACATCGACGGCACCCGGCTGCGGCGCCTGGCCGGCTCCCAGGAGTTCCCCGAGGAGCTCGGCCTGCCCCTCGCGGTCGGACCCGAGATCCCTCGCGAGGGCCTGCGCGCCCTGGCGGATGCGCTCAAGCAGGAGCTGCCCGGGTCGGTGATGGCCCCGATGCTGCTGCGCGGCCGGGCCCTCGGCGTGCTGCTGGCCGTCGACGCGCCCGAGGAGCCGCTGCTCGAGCTGGCGCGCCAGGCCGGCGTGTGCATCGCCCTCGCGGACAGCTACACCGACGTGTTCGACGCCACGCGGCGCCGGCGCGACATCAGCGCCGCCTCCGAGATCCAGCAGAACCTGCTGCCCCCGCGGATCGCCCGGGTGTCGGGCGGGATGCTCGCGGGCAACGTGCTGCCCGGTTATGACATCGGCGGCGACTGGTTCGACTACGTGGAGAACCCCGACGGCTCCTGGATCGCCGTGTCTGACGCCGCCGGCAAGGGCACCGCCGCGGCGGCCACCGGCGCGGTCACCCTGGGCGCCTTCCGGGCCAAGCGTCGGCGCCAGGCGCCATTGGACGAGACCATCCACTACATGGATGAGACGGTGCGTGAGCTGCCCTACCGCGACGCGGTGGCCAACGTCATCATCGCGCGCTGGCACGGCCCGACGGCGACCTTCCTGTGGGTCGGCTGCGGCGCGGGGGTTCCCTACCTCATCCACGCCGACCGCAGGGTCGAGCCCCTCCCCGGCGACACCTACGACAGCCTGGGGCGAGGGCTGCCGGCCGCCGAGCGCGACATCAAGGCCCACAGCCACCAGCTGGCGGTGGACGAGTCGATCGTCATGGTCTCCGACGGGGTGCTCGAGCGCCGCCATCGCAACGGAGGTCAGCTCGGCCTCCAGGTGATCAGCGACGCGGTGAGCGACGTCGACACGCTGTCGGCACCGGCCATCGTCCGTGCGCTGGAACGCCGCATCATCGCGGCCTCCGACGACCACCTCGAGGACGACGCGACGATCGTCGCCTTCACCCCGATCGCCGCGTCCTGAATCGCCGCCGG
>CAZZVR010000269.1:0-4607 GCA_964657595.1 Burkholderia sp. PAMC 26561
AATACGTGTTCTGGAACGAGAGCCGGCCGGAACTGCTGCTGCGCTTCGGCGAACCGCTGCCAGCGGTCCGCAGCCTCCGCACCGCCGACTGGACACTGCGGCTGGAGAACGCCCTGGCCGAGACCATGGACGCGCTGGCGGTCGACGCGCAGGCCCGCGAACCGGCACGCTTCACCCGGCTGGTGCGGGGCCGGGCTGGCGTCGGCGGCCCCTACGACCTGTGGCGCCAGCTCCGGGCCAGGCTGAGCGGCCGGCGGTTCAGCGACGGGCGTCGGCGGCGCATACTCCGCCAGCGCCAATGCGGTCAGCGTGGCGGTGATGCACACCGCCAGCAGCCAGGCCGAGAGCACCCCGCCAAGGGCCCCCAGCGCGCAGAGCACGGCGATGGTGGCGACCCGCTTGGGGTTGAGCGACCCGATCATGCGCAGGCGAAACAGCGACTCGCCGGTGAGATAGAGGGCGGGGCCCCCGACGAGCATCACCGTGACGGGCCCGCCGGCGTGGTGGCCGGGGTGGGCGATGAGGAAGTCGTTGGCCACCGCGACCATGATGATTCCGGCGACGATCGGCAGGTGCAGGTAGGTGTAGGCGTCACGGGCCAGCCGGCCGGGGTCAGCCGCCTCGGCGAGCTGGCGGCGCGAGTGCTCGGCCACCTCCCCGAAGTACAGCCACCACAGACCACCCGTCTCGAGGAACGCCACGCCGAGGGCGAGCAGCGCCTGGCCCCGCAGGCTGCCCGCCGACGCGCTCAGCCCGGTCACCCCGATCGACTCCCCCAGGGCGATGATGATGAACGCCTGGCAGCGCTCGGCGAAGTGGCTCCCCTCCACCGGCCAGTCGTCGGTCCCGGCGCGACCCGCGCCCGGAAGCCAGTAGCCGACCGCCGGGGCGACGAGATCGACCGCCAGCGCCGGTCCCCACCAGGCCAGGCGGTCAGCGGAGCCGACCACCCCGCCGAGAATCCACAACAGCCCCGAGGCGGCGCTCCACACCGTGAGCCGCTGGAAGGTGCTGCGCAGCCCGTGGGTGTGCTCGAGCAACAGCGCGCCGGCCAGGTTGCGCCCGAACTGAAGGACGACATAGGCCCCGGCGAAGAGCAGGGCGCGGTCAGCGAAGGCGCGCGGGAGCGCCGCGGACATGAGCAGGCTGGCCAGCCCGCACAGCACCAGCACCAGGCGCACCGTCCCCGACGCCGGGTCGAAGAAGTTGACCATCCACGTGGTGTAGATCCACGCCCACCACACCACCAGCAGCAGGAAGCCGGCCTGTGCCACCGACTCAAGGCTCACGTGATGGTCGATCACCAGGTGCGAGAGCTGGGTGATCGCAATGACGTACACCAGGTCGAACAGCAGCTCGACCGGGGTGGTCGGCTGGGCGGTCCCGTCCCGGGGCCGCAGATGGCGGCTGGGTTCAGTCAGCGGAGCTCGTCGCGCTGAGGTCGTCGAGGTCAACCGGCGGCAGGTCCTCGATCGCCCGCTTAGTCAGGCTGACCTGCACCCCGTCGTCGACCCGGGTGACGGCGCTGATGGGGATCGCCACGCGCTTCTTGCCCCACAGATGGCCCTCGTCGAGCAGCACATGGCTGACGGAATGGTCCTGGGGGTTCACCACGAGCCCCTGCACCCGGCCGATGTCCCCGTCACTGGCATGGACCGGGTCACCGCGGCGCACCTCGACATCGCCGGCCGGCACACGGTCGGTGATCACCGGCTGGGGGCCCGTGTTCATGCCCATCCCCATCCCCATGGCGCCACCGAGCGGGTAGTAGGGCAGCGTCAGCATCTGGGACTGCTGGTAGTTCCACGGCCCGGCGATTCCGCCGGGGACGAAGTGGATGTCCTCGGCCTGGTCCAGCGCGGTGAATGCGGCGCTGCCGGCGCTCAGGGTGATCTCAGTCGCCGTGGCGCTGACCACGAGGTCCACCGGCACGAGGTGCCCGGCGCCGAGGCGGTGCCTGGGCTCGACCACCAGGTGGGTGATCGTGGTGGTCACGGGGTTGATCACCACCCGGTACAGCGTGCCCAACGCGCCGTCCTGGCCCGTCACCTCGGCCCCGATGATGAATTCGGCGGGCCCGGGCTGCGTGGTCTCGTTCATGCTCACATCATCCTCCATCGGCGAGGAATTCCCGAAGGGTCAGCGCGCGTCTGAGACACTGTCGGTGTGCAGACCTCCATCACCTCGCGATCGACCCGCCCCCCGACGTCCGGGCGACTGGCGGCCCGCTGGGATGAGGCCGGCGCCGGCATCCGGGTCGTCCTCGGTCTGCTCGCGGTCATGTGGGTGGCCTGGGTGGTCAACGCGATCGACGGCTACCGCCTGAACAGCGACGGCATCCAACCGCGCAACGTGGACCATCTCTGGGGCATCCTCACCGCCCCGTTCATCCACGGAAGCTTCAGCCACATCTTCGGCAACTCCATTCCGTTCCTCATCCTCGGCGTGGTCATCGCCTTCGCGGGAGTCCGCCAACTCGTCACCGTGACGGCCATCGTCGTCCTCATCAGCGGACTCGGGGTCTGGCTCGTCGCAGGCTCACACACCAACACCGTCGGCGCCAGCGGGGTGGTGTTCGGATTCGCCGCCTATCTCCTGGCCCGGGGCGTGTTCAGCCGCAACATCGGCGAGTTGCTGGTCGGCGGACTCGTCGGCGCCGTGTTCGGCCTGTCGCTGCTGTCCGATCTCATTCCCCGCTCGGGCGTCTCCTGGCAGGGCCACCTGTTCGGCGCCATCGCCGGGGTGATCGCCGCGGCCCTGCTGACCCGCCCCACGCGGGGGCGGGGCGAGGCAGGGCGGTCCGGGCTCACCGCCGGGTCAGCCTGAGCAACGCCTCCAGCGCGTCCTCCTGCTCATCCAGCGCGTCCAGCGCCGCGGCCGCGGCCATGCAGTCGCGCAGGGTGATGTGCTTGGCCTCTCCGCAGTAGCGCTGCAGCCAGCGGATCGCGGCGCGCTCGTACAGATCGGCGTCGGCCATCTCATCCGTGGCCATCAGCTGCAGCAGCCGGGCGGCATCAGTCAGGGGAATGGTCGGGAGCTCACGCGCCAGCCGGAGCGCCTGGTGCAGGTTGCGCCCGGCGAGGGCCTCACGGAACAACGGGTATGGCGGTGGCATGGATGGGCATACTGACGACCCAGCCGGACGAACGTGCGTTCGCTTGACGTCCGCCCTGGCGTTCGGTGCGTCCCGCGGGACACCATGAAGGAGAGGTTGAGGGTTGCCCGGCCCCGTACGCTGTCGGCCGTGCCCTGGGAATGGCCGGTCGGCGCGCTGCTCGCGTTCCTCCTCACGCTCGTCACCACGCCTGCCGGAGTGTCTGGCGCCGTGCTGCTGCTGCCCCTCCAGCTGAGCGTCCTGTCAGTCCCGAGCCCGGTGGTCACGCCCACCAACCTGCTGTTCAACGTCGCCTCGATTCCGGGGGGACTCACGCGCTTCTGGAGCGAGCGGCGCCTGCTGAACCCGCTCACCTGGCTGCTGGTCACCGGCACTCTGCCCGGAGTTGTGGCCGGAGCGGTCATCCGCGTCGACCTGCTGTCGGGCGGACAGGCGTTCCAGCTCGTGGCCGCCGGGGTCCTGCTGCCCCTCGGGCTCTGGCTCGCCCTGGGCAGCCAGCGGATCCCGCCTGACCGGCCCGAGCCCTCACCCCGAGCCAGACGGCTCATCTGGGGCCTGTCCCTCCTCGTGGGGACGGTCGGTGGCATCTACGGCATCGGCGGCGGGTCACTCCTGGCCCCGATCCTCCTGATCATGGGCTTCTCCGCCTATGAGGTCGCACCCGCGACGCTGGCGGCCACCTTCCTCACCTCAATCGGCGGCATCGCGACCTACCAGGTCCTGCAGATCACCCACGGGGGCGCGATCGCTCCGGACTGGGGTCTCGGCGCCTGCCTCGGCGCCGGGGGGTTTGTCGGGAGCTACTGCGGGGCTCGACTGCAGAGCCGGCTGCCCGAGCAGGCCCTGCGGCGTCTGCTCGGAACGGTCGCGTGCCTCGTCGCGGCTCGCTACATCCAGGTCGGCCTGGCGGCGCCCGGCCGGCCGCAGTCGGCCCTCAGCCACCCGTTGGACCGGGCAAGCAAAGAGCCCCCGCGCTAGCAGGGGCTCCTTGTGAAGGGTCGGCGCTCCAACGACAGTCGGGGCGCCCGGATTCGAACCGGGGACCTCACCGACCCGAACGGTGCGCGCTACCAGGCTGCGCCACGCCCCGAGTGCGCACCAGTGTAGGAAGAAGTGCTTGATGGCGCCCGCCCATGGTGAGAGAGTTAGCGCCAGGACCGGGTTGAGGGACCACGACACAGGAGAAACCGCCAATGTCCAACCACCTGACGCCGACCGAGCTCGCTTTTGAGACCGGCCTGAATCGACAGGACGTCATCACCACCTGTCTGGAGCTGGGGGTACCGATCTTCGCGGGGAAGATCGACAAGAGCCTGTTCGCCGCGTCGTTGAAGGCCTCCGGTCTGGAGCCGGGCGCGAGCGCCGGCGACACCCCGACCGCAACCTAGCCAGCCCTCCGCGCGGCCGTCGAGCCCGCCGAACGGACCCCGATCCGGGAACTGGCCGCGAAACACACATTTTCGGACTAGACTCCCGGGTCAGAGCCGGTTGG
>CAZZVR010000270.1:0-4587 GCA_964657595.1 Burkholderia sp. PAMC 26561
AGACCGGCCCCGCCGGTGGTGCTGGATCCCGCGCTGCCGGCTCCGGCGCTGCTCGGAGCGCCGGGGGTGCCGGTGGCCGGGGAGGGCGTCGGGGTCACGGCCGGCGTGGACTCGGCGGGAGCGGTGGCCGGGGTAGTCGCTGCGGCGCCGGTAGCGCCGGTCGCCCCGGTGGGGTTGGCCGCGGCGGCCGGTGTGGTGGCCGCGCCCGCACCGGCGGCGGTGGTGTCGGTGGTCGCCGGCGTGGTGGCGGCCGGCGTGCTCGAGGTGGCGGTGGCGCCGGGAACGCTGGTGGCGCTCGCACCGTCGGTGGCCGGGGGCGTCGTCGTGGCGCCAGACCCGCTCGCGCTCGCGCTCTGGTCCGCCAGCACGCCAAGGGCCGACTCGGTGTAGCTGTGCCAGATCAGCGCCGGGAAGGTTCCGCCGGATACCGGCCCGCCGTTCCAGTTGGTGAGCATCGGCTTGCCGCTGTTGGGGTAACCGACCCACACGCACGTCGTCAACTGCGGCGTCCAGCCACAGAACCAGGCGTCGACATAGTTGGAGGTGGTGCCGGTCTTGCCGACGACCTCGACGCCGGGGATCGCCGCCGCCGTGCCGGTGCCGTTGCTCACCACGCCGGCCAGCATGTCGTGAATGGTGGCGGCGGTCGTCTCCGGCACGACCTGCTTGAGCTTCAGACCGTCCTTGGGGGTGTTGACGATGTCCTTCGCGGCGCAGTCGCTGCAGTTGTCGATCGAGTGGATGCCGATCGCGCCCTGGTCGAGGTCCCCGAGGGTGGGGTTGTACACCTTGCGCCCGCCCGTGGCGAGCGTCTCGTAAGCGTGGGTCATGTCAAGCACCGAGACCCCGTGGGAAAGACCGCCGATGATCATCGCCGGGTTGGTCGAGACGGGGGAGCGGATCCCGAGCAGGTGCGCCTGCTGGGCGATGCTGGCGGTGCCCAGGCTCATGCCCACCTGGGCGAACACCGTGTTGTCGGAGATCGCCGTGGCCTCGTTCAGGCTGATCGGCCCCGAGTAGCTGTTGCCGTCGTTGTGGACGGGGAAGTGGGCGATGTGGCCGTTCGCAAGCTTGTAGGGGATGTTCTGGGGGGCTGAGTCGACGATCGAGTCGGGCCCGTACCGGCCGCTCTCCAGGGCCCGGACCAGCGTGAAGATCTTGAACGAGGAGCCCGGTTGGCGGTAGCCCAGCGTGGCTAGGTTGAACGGGCTGGCCTGATAGTCGCCCCCTCCGGAGACCATGGCGCGGACCTCCCCGGTCGCATTGTCGATCGACACGAGGCTGGCGGTGGGGCCGTTCGGGTTGCTGGCGAACTCGTCATCCACCGCGGCCTGGGCGGCCTGCTGCAGCTTCAGGTTGATCGTGAGCTTGATCTTGAGTCCCCCGTAGTAGGCCTCCAGCGGGGCGATCTTGGCCGACACGCCCTCCTTCTCCAGCGCCCGGATGATCTGAGGGCGCACCCAGCTGGTGAAGTACGGCGCCGCCACAGGTTCGCTCGCCTGCTGGATGTCGGCCGGCTTGGGCAGGGGTTGACTGAGCGCCATGGCGTACTGCGCGTGGGTGATGTATTGCTGCTGGTACATGTCCGCCAGGACCTCGTTGCGCCTCGCCCGAGCCGCCACGGGGTGGGCGATGGGGTCGAACTCAGACGGGTTGGCGACCATTCCGGCCAGCAGCGCGGCCTGATAGGGCCGTAGCTGGGTGGCGCACTCGGGCAGGTGGGGGTTGGTGACGGTGGCGGTCCCGCACCGCCCCCCGGTGGGATCGTTGGGGGAGTAGCCCAACTGCCGGCCGAAGTAGATCCGCGCGGCTGACTCGATGCCGTAGGCGCCGTTGCCGAAGTAGATCGTGTTGAGATACTGGGTCAGCAGCTTGGTGCGCTTCCAGCGGTGCACGAGCTGGAAGGCCAGACCGGCCTCGCGCAGCTTCTCCAGCACGGTGCGGTTGTCCTCCTCCGCCAGCACGGTCTTGACGAACTCCTCAGCGATCGTCGACGCGCCCTCCTTGGGCCCGCCGGTCACGTCGGAGATGAAGGCGCGGGCCAGGCCCTTGAGGTCGACCCCGGGGTCGGTCCAGTAGCGCTTGTCCTCCACCGACACGATCGAGTGGACCATGTTCTGGGAGATCTGGTTCCACGTGTCCTTCACCGGCTTGTTAGGGGGTGCCAGCACGCCGATCGGCTGACCCGTGTCGTCATAGAGCACTGAGTCCACACTGGAGGCCGAGGCGCCACTGAGATTCCTGAACTGGGGCACGTTGGAGAGCTGCGGCAGGTCAGAGGCGAGCGAGGTGAGCATGCCGAACACCAGGGCCACCCCGGCGATCACCACAAAGGCGACCGACACCACGAGCACACGCAGCTTGCGCACCCGGGGACGTCCGGCGCGGCGCTCTTTGCGCCGACGCCGTCGGGTCGGGCGCTCCTCCGATGCGAAACGGATCGGCGGTGGGTCGGCTCCTGCGTCGGAGCCTGCGGGCAGCGTGTGGTCATCAACGGTCATAGAACCGGTTCGCGCGCACCCTCACATGCCATCGTGGACGTGAGGGACCGATCATGACGCGCAGCGGGCACTGAGCCCGGGCGCGCCCGGGTGGCGGCGGCAACCGGCCCGGCCAGTCTAGAACTCAGGCGCGGGCGCCGCAGAGTCCGGGCTGAGAAGGTTCCCGGGGGCCACGGGCTTTACAGTGGCGGCCATGTCCGTCCCGCCACAAGGGCCGTCTGTCACCGCCGCCTGGCTTGCCCGCAACGCGGTGGACTGTCTCCCCGGGGGTGGCCTGGAGGAGAAGCTGGGGTCGGGCCGGCCTCTGCGGGTGAAGTTCGGCATGGACCCGACCGCTCCCGATATCACCATCGGCCACACGGTGGTGCTGCAGAAGCTGGCCGAATTCCAGGAGCTCGGTCACACGGCCGTGCTGATCATCGGAGACGGAACGACTCAGGTCGGGGATCCGAGCGGCCGCTCCAGCACCCGCCCGATGCTCAGCCGTGAGGAGATCGCCACAAATGCCCTCACCTACCAGGAGCAGGCGTTCAAGATCCTCGACCGTGAGCGCACCGAAGTGCGCCACAACGCCGACTGGCTGATGATGGATATGCCCGAGCTGTTCCGTCTGCTCAGTACCACGACGGTCGCCAACATCATCGAGCGCGAGGATTTCGCCCGCCGGCTCAGTGCCGGAACGCCGGTCTCGATGCTCGAGCTGCTGTACCCGATGCTCCAGGCCTATGACTCGGTGGCGGTGCGCAGCGACGTCGAGCTCGGCGGTACCGACCAGACCTTCAACCTGCTGATGGGCCGCGACGTGCAACGCGCCTACGGACAAGCGGGTCAGGTGATCCTCACCATGCCCCTGCTGGTGGGCACCGACGGGTTGAGGAAGATGTCCAAGTCGGTGGGCAACTACATCGGGGTCAGCGAACCGGCGTCGGAGATCTTCGGCAAGACCCTGTCGCTGCCCGACCCGGCGCTCGCGCAGTGGTATTCCCTGCTGCTCGGCGGCGATCCGCCGGCTGAGCTCACTCCGCGGGATGCCAAGCGCGCGTTGGCTCGAGCCCTGACTGACCGCTTTGCCGGACCCGGTGCGGGGGCTGAGGCCCAGGCCGCCTTTGATCGCCTGTTCATCCAGGGGGCCATCCCCGACGATGTGCCCCTCCTGTCGGTGCGTGCGGGTCAGGACGGGACCGTCCACCTTCCGGCGGTCCTGCGCGACGCCTTCGGTGTCTCGAGTTCCGAGGCCCGCCGCGCACTCTCCCAGGGGGGCGTGCGCGTCGACGGGGAGCCGGTGAGCACCGACGTTCTGGATGTCGACGCCGCGGTCATCGACGGTCACGTGCTGCAGATGGGCAAGCGCCGTTTCGTGCGCGTGCACGTCACCGCCTGAACCCACCCGCACCGACACGAGGACGGACGCTCAGCCGGGCCCCAAACACGCGCGATTTGGGAGCTTTCTCTGATCTGAGAGGGCGGCCTGCGAAAATGTCGGAGCAAGTCGTCGACGTCCTGCTACCTTTGCCGACCGCAGTAGAAGTTCGGCCGGTTCGGACGCTGTGCAGGTGGGACGCTCCTCTGGAGCCGACCTTGAACCTCACCACCCGCCCCGGCTATACTCATCTGTCTTGCCTCATGGCCCTCGGGCCATGGAGCGTCACCCCGAGAGAGTCCCTCTCACCGGAGGCGCGGCGGTCTTTGAAAACTCAACAGCATGCGCACCTCGGCCCTACGCCTAGTAGGCCGAAGGTGTGTCCAGGTTCGAACACCGTCTCTGAGCGCCCGGTTATACGGGATGTCTCGGACATAGGACGGTGCCAGAATTAAAACCCGTCTCGTGTTTGAGAGCTCACCTGTGTACTCGAGCTCTCCGAAACCGGCCTCATCTGAGACCGGTGGGGACACGAGGGCCTCACTACCTCTGCCAAGAGGGAGGCCCGAGACTCCAGCCAACAGCTACGGCGGCAACGTTCGCCGCAGCATCGGGGCTGGAAATCTTTGACAGCTTTTCGTGATGCCGACCGTTTCGACGGCCGGCGACGCAGTTCTTCACGGAGAGTTTGATCCTGGCTCAGGACGAACGCTGGCGGCGTGCCTA
>CAZZVR010000271.1:0-4487 GCA_964657595.1 Burkholderia sp. PAMC 26561
CCAGGGCGCGCTGGAGCTCGGCCACCTCGGCCTGGCTGGCGTCAAGCTGGTCTGACAGCGCCGCCACCTGGGTCTCCAGCGCGTGGCACACCGCCTCGGCACTGGCGGCACGCTCACGCGCGACGGCCAGCTCGGCGCTCAGGTCAGCCGAGGCTGGAGCTGGGCCCGGCGCGCCGGGGTTCCCCAAGTCCGGCCCGGACGGGTCGACCTTGGCCTGGAGGTCGCTGACCTGCTGCTGAAGCGAGACCAGCAGCTGGCTGACCTCCGTCGGGGTCGGAAGGGGCGTGGCCGACGGGGGTACCGCGGTGGCGGCCAGAGGTGCCGGCGCGGCAGCCGCGGGTGACGCAGCGACGGCGGGCCGGCCACCCGCCGGAGGCGCGATCGCGGTGAGGCCCCAGTGCGCGAGCACGGCACGGCGTAGCCCCGCGGGGTCACCGCCGAGCCAGTCGACCACCGCCAGGAGCCGCTCGCACTCGGTGTTGGCGACCTCGGCCTGATCGGCGGGACTCGCGACGCCGCAGATGGCCACGGGGGCGCCCGAGCCGTCGGGAAGGGGGAAGCGCAGAGCCGTGTAGGCGGGTCGGCGGTCAAAGGCGGGAATGACGTACTCCAGCGCCACCGGCTCGGGGCCTCCGACGCGTTTGCTGCGCGGTCCGTCGATCGCCTCGATCTGGCTGAGCTCGGCGTCGGTGCGGCCCCGCACCCGGGCTGAGTCAGCGCCGAGCTGTCGGGCGTACTCACCGTTGACGTGGAGATAGCGCCCCTCCAGGTCCTTGAGCCAGACGACCGCCGGGGACTCCTCACAGAACGGGGCGAACCAGCCGGTGACCTCCGCCAGTCCGGCGCTGGGCCGCGGGACGGCGACCTCGAGCAGGATCAGCCGCTCGTGGCTGTCGCTGACCGCCTCGACCCGGCCTCGGGTGTCGGCGCCGTCGGAGAGCGTCACGCCGAAGGTGACCTCCTCCGCGCGGCCACTGGTGATCTCGGCCACGGCTGCGATGGCCGCCGGAGCGCTCAGGGTGGGCAGACCGACCCGGTGGGTGAAGACGTCGGTGCTGGCCACCGCGTACCCGTCGAGGGTGAGCAGAGCGAAGGCGGGACCCGGCGCCACTCCGGCTCCAGGTGGCGCCGGATGGGCCAAGGAGTCAGCCGGTGGCTCGGGCGACAAGGGACATCTCCCCTGTGAGGGTCTGACTCGTGGCGCCGGTGATCTCGACCATCACCAGCTCTCCAGCGGAACCCAGCCCGCTGAAGTTCACCACCTTGTTATGGCGGGAACGGCCCCGGAGTCGCCCCGGATCGGTGCGTGACTGACCCTCGATCAACACCTCGATCGTACGGCCGACAAAGCGCTGGGCCCGCTCCTGGGCGCGACGTTGCACGACGGCGACGAGCCGCTGCATGCGCTCGACCTTGACCGCGTGCGGAACCTGATCAGGCATGTCCGCCGCCTCGGTCTCGCGCCGGGGTGAGTAGATGAAGGTGAAGGCGCTGTCGTAGCCGACCGCCTCGCACATCTCCAGGGTCTGGCTGAAGTCCGCCTCGGTCTCCCCTGGGAAGCCCACGATGATGTCGGTGCTCAACGCGCAGTCGGGCACGTGCTCGCGGATGAGCGCCACCCGGTCGAGGTAGCGCTCACGGGTGTAGGTGCGTCGCATCCGTTTCAGCACCGCGCTGGAGCCCGACTGCAGCGGCAGATGGATGTGCTCACACACCGCGGGCAGCTCGGCGTGGGCGAGGATCACGTCCTCGCGCATGTCCTTGGGGTGCGGGCTGGTGTAGCGGATGCGCTCGATGCCGGGCACCGCGTCGACCTGGGCCAGGAGATCGGCGAAGCTGATCCGCGACTCGGCGGGCAGGTCACGGCCGTAGGAGTTGACGTTCTGGCCCAGCAGCGTCACCTCAACCACGCCGTCGGCGGCAAGTCCCCGCACCTCGCTGAGCAGGGCGGCCGGGTCACGGCTGACCTCATGGCCGCGGGTGGAGGGAACGATGCAGTAGGAGCACTTCATGTTGCAGCCGACGCTGATCTGCACCCAGCCCTGGAAGTCGCGGGCGCGCTTGGCCGGCAGGTCGCCGGTGAAGCCCTCGAACTCGAAGTAGCCCTGGGCGCTGAGTGAGTCGCTGGTGAGGAACTCGGCCAGCTTGTGCACCTGGCCGGGTCCGAAGGCGACATCCACATACGGGAACCGCTCGAACACCTCATCCTTGACCGACTGGGCCCAGCAGCCGCCGACGCCGATCACCGTGCCGGGCGAGCGCCGTTTCAGCGCCTTGGCCTCATGCAGGTGGGCGATGAAGCGATCGTCGGCCTTCTCCCGGATCGAGCAGGTGTTGAACAGGATGAGGTCCGCCTCGGCCCGCGAATCCGCCTCGCTGTAGCCCAGGGACTCGAGCATGCCCTTCATCCGCTCGGAGTCGTGCTCGTTCATCTGGCAGCCAAAGGTGGTGACGTGGAAGGCGGGCATGCCGTCCTAGCTTAACCGGCCGCTCCGGTTCGCCTCAGATCGCCGTCACACTCGACGATCGCCTGAGCTCACCCCCGCCACCAGGCGCGCACGGCATCACCGGCGACCTCGCTGTCATAGCCCTTGCGCACGAGCATCCCGAAGGCGCGCTCCCGCTCGCGCGGGTCATCAGAGGGTGCCGGACGCCGGCGCAGCAGCTCCAGCGCCCGGTCGAGATCTGAGCCCTGCGCGTCCGTGGCGGCCGTCAGCTCGGCGGCCACCACCTCGCGATCCACCCCGCGCGCGAGCAGCCCGCGTTGAATCCGTTCGGTGCCCCAGCTCTCGAGGTTGCGCTTGTCCTCGATAAACACCCGGGCGTACCGGGCGTCGTCAAGGTTGCCGAACTCCAGCAGCTCCGCGATCGCCGCGTCAGCTTCCTCCACCCCGCACTCGGCCTTCGCCAGCCGGGCACGCACCTCGGCAACCGTCCGCTCCCGGCGGTTCAGGTAGGCGTAGGCGATGGCCAGCGCGTCCGGCACTGAAACGGCCTCGACGAGGGGCGGAGCGAGCGAGCCTGGCGGCGCCTAGGCGGCTGCGACCTCTTCCTCGACGGCGGCGAGATCCACGTTGTCGTCGCGCTCGATCGGCACCACCAAGTCCTGCCCGATCCCGAGCTTGGCGTAGATCTTGGCCTCGATCTCCTTGGCCACATCCTGATGCTCGTCCAGGAACGCCTTGGCGTTGTTGCGGCCCTGCCCCAGGCGCTCTCCGTCGTAGGAGAAGAACGACCCGGATTTGGCGACGATGTCGTGCTCGATGCCGAAGTCGATGAGGCAGCCGGAGGTGGAGATGCCCTTGCCGAACTCGATGTCGAACTCAGCCTGCTTGAACGGCGCCGCCACCTTGTTCTTCACCACCTTGACCCGGACCCGGTTGCCGACCGCCTCGGTGCCGTCCTTCAGCGTCTCGATGCGACGGATGTCCAGGCGCTGGGATGAGTAGAACTTCAGCGCACGACCACCCGGCTGGGTCTCGGGCGAGCCGAACATCACGCCCACCTTCTCGCGGATCTGGTTGGTGAACACGCACAGCGTCTGGGTGCGGTTGAGGTTGCTCGTCACCTTGCGCATGGCCTGGGACATCATCCGCGCCTGGGCGCCGACAGTCGAGTCACCCATCTGGCCCTCGAGCTCCGCCCGCGGGGTCAGCGCCGCGACTGAGTCCACCGCGATGACGTCGACGGCGCCGGAGCGGATGAGCATGTCGACGATCTCCAGCGCCTGCTCGCCGTAGTCGGGCTGGGACACCAGCAGCTCGTCGATGTCGACGCCGATCTCCTTGGCGTACAGCGGGTCCATGGCGTGCTCGGCGTCGATGAAGGCACAGACGCCACCGAGCTTCTGGGCCTCGGCGAGGATGTGGTAGACGAGCGTCGTCTTACCGGAGGACTCCGGGCCGAAGATCTCCACGATGCGGCCGCGCGGCACGCCGCCGATGCCGAGGGCGACATCCAGGGAGAGTGCGCCGGTGGGGATCGCCGACACCGAGACGCGGGCGCCCGGGTCCCCCATCCGCATGACGCTGCCCTTGCCGAACTGGCGCTCGATCTGGGTGAGCGCGCCCGCCAGGGCTGCTTGACGCTTGGCGTCGGACTTCACGTCCGTTCCGTTGCCGCCGGCCTTACCGGTCGCTCTGTCCTGGTCATTCATCTCCGCTGCTCCTTCGTCTCAAGCCTTTAGACGCAGAACGTTACGTCCCGCGCCGGACGGAAACGAACATACGCTCGCCTCCTGTCACCGAACAAGGCCACCTCGTCACACCTGGTTCACGGTTGTGTGGCGAAAGTGCAACGCACGGGGTTCTACACGCAGGCGGGGATGGCTTCGGGGGTGTGGCCGACCACAACTCTCCAAAGCGGGATGCTCCCGGACGGCCCTGCGCGTGCGGGGTCGTCTGACGACCCTATCCACGCCGGCCGGCGACATCGGCGTGCGCTTTGGAGCTTTGTGGTCGCCCCGAGCCGCCGCAACCGCCGCAACC
>CAZZVR010000272.1:0-3524 GCA_964657595.1 Burkholderia sp. PAMC 26561
GGTCCACCGCACTCCGGCCCCGATCCTCACCGGGCACGGGCTCGTGGTTCCCCGCGACCGCGCCGAGGACGCCGGGCTCGCCGCCAACCAGGTTCTGGCCGCGGCGGCGCAACGACGCACTGCGGGCCGGCGGTGGGCGCGTCCTCGGACGCCTCATCGACCTGGTCCGCGGCCGCGCCTGAGGGACGCATGAGCGATCGGCAGGTGCCGCTGCATCTCAGCGCGTTCGTCATGAACACGCCCTCGCACATCGTGCACGGGATGTGGCGCTCGCCCGAGGGCGATCAGATCCGCTTCAACGAGCTGGACCTGTGGGTGTCATTGGCTCAGCGCCTCGATGAGGGCGGCTTTGATGCGATCTTCTTCGCCGACGTGATCGGTCTCTACGGCGACTACGCCGGGGGCTGGTCACACCACGCGGAGCTCGGCATGCAGATTCCCGCCAATGACCCCATGGTCATCCTCTCGGCGCTGGCCTCCCACACTGAGCACCTCGGTCTCGCCTTCAGCGCAGGACCGATCCAGGAGCCGCCGTTCAACTTCGCCCGGCGGGTGTCGACGCTCGACCACGCCTCGCAGGGACGCATCGCCTGGAACGTCGTGACCTCGAGCCTGGCCAACGGCTGGCGCAACTTCGGCTACGCGGAGCTGATCGGCCATGACGACCGCTACGCGCTGGCGGACGAGTACCTCGACGTGCTCTACAAGCTGTGGGAAGGGTCCTGGGACGACGGCGCTCTGCAGGCCGACCGGGTCTCGGGCGTGTACGCCGACCCGGCCAAGATCCACAAGATCCACCACGTGTCTGAGCACTTCCGCGTCGAGGGGCCCCACCTGGTGGCCCCGAGCCCTCAACGCACGCCGCTGATCTTCCAGGCCGGGGCCTCACCGGCCGGGCGCGACTTCGCCGCCCGGCATGCCGAGGCGCAGTTCATCGTCAGCCCGAGCCCCGCGGCGGCTGAGAAGCTGATCGGCGAGATGGTGCCGTTGCTCCAGCGCCACGGACGCCGGCGCGCGGACATCAAGTTCTTTCAGGGACTCTCATTCGTGGTCGGCGCAACCGAGGCCGAGGCGGCCGCTGCTGAGGCCGAGCTCGAAGCCCAGCTCGACGTGGACGGGATGATCGCCCACTTCGGTGGCAGCACCGGCATCGACCTCGGCGGGTATGCGCCCGACACGCCGATCGATGCGGTCCACACCGAGGGCACCCAGAGCAACCTGGCCTGGCTGCGTGAGAGCACCGAGGGCCGGACGCCGACGATCGAGGACGTCGTGCGTCTGCGCGCCCGGGCCAACCGAGTGGTCGGCACGCCTGAGCAGATCGCCGACATCCTGGCGCTCTGGCGTGGCGCCGGGGTCGACGGGATCAACGTCATCAACGCGACGCTCCCCGGCTCCTACGCGGACTTCATCGACCATGTGCTGCCGGTGCTGCGTCACCGCGGCCTGGCCGGTGCCGGCCCCACGGCCGGCACCCTGCGCCAGAAGCTGTTCGGCTCAGACCAGCTCAACGGGCGTCATCCGGCGAGGCTCTACCGTGGCGCGTTCCGCCACGGCCGGACGTCCGCGCACAGGAAGCCTGAGGGCCCGAGGAGCGCGAGCGCGAGCTGAAGCCAGACGGTGTCGATGTCCTCACAGCGTGGCCGCCATCTCCTGGAAGAGCTCATGGAGGTCATGGGCGGCTCGGGGATGAACGTCAGAGCGCCGGCGGCGGATCACCAGCTGTACCTCGGTGTCGTCGTCGGCCAGGGGTCGCCAGGTGATCACCCCGTTGCGGGTCAGCGGGTCCCCGACGACGCTGAAGCTGGGCAGCACGCAGGCCCCGAGTCCCTCCGCGACCATGAGCTTGCCCATCTCGGCCCCGTCGGTCGAGTAGGACACTGCCGGGATCCGGCCGTCGAGCAGA
Source organism: Burkholderia sp. PAMC 26561 (assembly GCA_964657595.1). Taxonomy (GTDB): domain Bacteria; phylum Actinomycetota; class Thermoleophilia; order Solirubrobacterales; family Solirubrobacteraceae; genus Palsa-465. The sequence goes on from CAZZVR010000272.1 coordinate 1,907, forward strand.
CGGTGGACGAAGCGGTGCATGAGGTAGCCCGAGCGCATGAGGATCATCGGCTCAGACAGCAGCTCGGCGATGCTGACCCGCTCGAGTCGGGCCAGCGGACTGGCGCTGGGGAGGACCACGACGGCGCGTCCGCGCAGCAGCAGGGTGGTGTCGAGATCCGGCGGTGCGTCGTCACCGGCGAGGCAGGTCAACAGCCCGAGATCGAAGGCGCCCTCACGCAGGGACTGCTCGATCGCCATGCCCTGGGCCCCCACGATCTGCACCTCGGTCTCCTGGTGGGTGGCGCGGAAGGCGCGTATCACGCCGGTCAGCAGCGGCGCCGTGGCGGCGTTGACGGTGCCCACCCGGACCACCCGGCTGGTCAGGTGCTGTTCATTGGCGACCGTGCGCAGGCGATCGACTGCCTCGATCACCGCGATGATGTAGGGGAGCAGTTCGCGCCCCTGCTCGGACACCTGGGCGCCGGAGCGTCCGCGCTTCAGCACGTCGACCCCCAGCTCGCGCTCGAGATTCCGCACGGTGGCTGACAGAGCGGGCTGTGAGATGTGGAGTTCCTCGGCCGCGCGGCGGTAGGAACCGAGCCGCGCGATGGCGGCCACGTACTCGAGCTGTTCGGATCTCACAGGGTTAGTAAAGTCGATCGAATTAGTTCAGAAAAGCTATCACCCGATCCACGAGATCTATTTGACGATGCCCGTCCGCGGGGAGGATTCTCCACACCATGAGCGTCATTCCGCACTGGTTCCTGCCGACCAACGGCGACTCGCGCACCGACCTCAGCCTGGGCAACGCCGTGGGCGCAGAGGGCAGCCGGGTCCGTGAGGGCAGCTCAGAGCGCGCGCCGGATGTCGCCTACATGGGCCAGATCGCCCGGGCTGCCGAATCCCAGGGGTTCGTCGGCGCTCTCACGCCGACCTCGTCATGGTGTGAGGACGGTTGGGTGATGACCGCCGCCCTGACCCAGCTCACCGAACGCTTCAAGTACCTCATCGCCTTCCGGCCCGGCCTCGTCTCTCCGACGCTGATCGCTCACATGTCCGCCACCTATCAGCGGGCCTCGGGCGGCCGCCTGCTCCTGAATGTCGTCACCGGTGGCGATGACTCCGAGCAGCAGCGCTTCGGCGATCACCTCTCCAAGGCCCAGCGCTACGCCCGCGCGGGGGAGTACCTGCATGTCTTCCGCGAGCTGTGGACCGGTGAGCCGGTCGACTTCCAGGGCGAGTACGTCGACGTGCGCGGCGCCCAGATCATCCCCCACGAGGTGTGGCCCGACATCTACCTGGGGGGCTCCTCCCCGGAAGCCCTGGACGTGGCCGCCCGCTACGCCGACGTCTACCTGACCTGGGGTGAGCCGCCCGAGGCGGTGGCCGCCAAGCTCGACGCGGTGCGCGAGCACGCCGCCGCGCAGTCTCGCGAGCTGCGCTTCGGGATCCGTCTCCACGTCATCACCCGCGACAGCTCCGACGAGGCTTGGGCCGAGGCCGACAAGCTCCTGGCCGGGCTCTCGGATGAACAGATCGCCCGCTCCCAGCAGATCCAGCGCGCCTCGGGCTCAGAGGGCCAGGCCCGGATGACCGCGCTGCACAACGGACGCCGTGACGGACTCGAGGTCTCCCCG
>CAZZVR010000272.1:3534-4445 GCA_964657595.1 Burkholderia sp. PAMC 26561
TGGGCCGGCGTCGGCCTCGTGCGCGGCGGGGCGGGCACCGCGCTGGTCGGTTCCCACGAGGAGGTGGCCGACCGCATCGCCGAGTACCACGACCTCGGGATCGAGGAATTCATCTTCTCGGGGTATCCCCACCTCGAGGAGGCCTACCGGGTGGGGGAGGGCGTGCTGCCAGTGCTGCGCCGCCGTGGTCTGATGAGCGACGACACGTCCCTCCACCTGCAACTGTCCTAGCCGAACTCAGGAGCCGATATGCCCACTGACCCCACGACAGAGCCGCTGCGGTTCGCCTATTGGGTGCCGAATGTCTCCGGCGGCCTGGTCACCTCGACGATCGAGCAGCGGACCGACTGGTCCTTTGAATACAACACGAAGCTGGCCCAGACCGCGGAGCGTGCCGGCTTCGAGTACGCGCTCTCCCAGGTCCGCTACACGGCCTCCTACGGCGCGGAGTTCCAGCAGGAGTCCACATCCTTCTCACTCGGGCTGCTGCTGGCCACCGAGCGTCTGAAGGTAATCGCCGCGGTCCATCCGGGCCTGTGGCAGCCGGGCGTCCTGGCCAAGTGGCTGGCCACCGCCGATCACATGACCGGGGGCCGCGTCGCGGTCAACATCGTGTCGGGCTGGTTCAAGGACGAGTTCCGCCAGCTCGGTGAGCCGTGGCTCGAGCACGACGAGCGCTACCGCCGCTCGGCCGAGTTCATGCAGGCGCTGCGCGCCTACTGGACCGAGGACGACGCCCAGTTCGCCGGGGACTTCTACCGGATCCGTGACTTCACCCTCAAGCCCAAGCCGCTGGCCTGGGACGGGCGTCCCCACCCGGAGATCTTCCAGGGCGGCAACTCCAGCGCGGCCCGGGTCAACGGCGGCCGCCACGCCGACTGGTACTTCTCCAACGGCAAGGACTTCGACGG
>CAZZVR010000273.1:0-4436 GCA_964657595.1 Burkholderia sp. PAMC 26561
GAGCCCAGATCAGATGCGGTCGGCCAGCTCGCGGCCGGCCGCCTCGAGCTCGGCCAGGGTGCCGGCCTCCAGCATCATCTGGAGGTCGAGGATGCGCTGGTCGAAGCGGTCGAGGTCGTTCTGGCCGACCACGGCGTGACAGGGCACGCCGGCCTGGCGCGCCCGCGTGGCGATCTCCCCGGCGATCTTGCCCTCCAGGGTCTGGCGGTCGATGCGTCCCTCACCGACCACCACCGCGCGGGAGGCCCGCATCCGGCGGTCGAAGTCGAGCGCCTCGAGCACGCAGCCGGCTCCGCCACGCAGCTCCGCCCCCAGCGCGGCCCAGAGGCCGCCGGCCAGGCCACCGGCGGCGCCGGTCATCGCCACCCCGCGCGGATCCCGGGGGAACGCCGCTGCCTGGGCGTGCAGGCGCTTGGTCAGCGCCGCCACCTGACCGGGCGATGCGCCCTTCTGGGGCCCGAACACCTCGCCCGCCCGCTCGAACGGAGTCGACACGTCACACAGCACGACGAGCTGGGCGCCGTCGAGTGACCCGATCGCCGCGATCGCCCCGGCTCCGCCATCACTGGTCGCGCTGCCGCCGACGGTCACGTAGATCGTGCGCGCGCCGGCCTCCAGCGCCGCCCGGATGAGCTCGCCGGTCCCCGCGGTCGAGGCGGCCACCGCGTCACGCGCGGACTCCTCCACCCGCCCCAGTCCGCTGGCGGCAGCCATCTCCACCATCGCCACCCCGTCCCCGAGACCGTAGAGCGCCCGGACCGGGCGGCCCAGCGGGTCGGACACCTCGACCTCGACAAGCTCCAACCCCAGGGCGGGGGCCAGCACGTCGAGGGTGCCCTCGCCCCCGTCACCGACCGGACACAGCGCGACCTCCCGACCGCCGGCCATGAGGCCGGCGGCCACCGCCCCGGCCACCTGACGGGCGCTGAAGGTCCCCTTGAAGCTGTCCGGCGCGACGAGGACCTCGACCGGTATTCCATCTGTCGCCATTTCCCGCCATGCTGTCAGGCGCATGCCCGCGGAGAGCACGACGATCGAGGTGGCGGGACAGACGGTCAAGCTGTCGAACCCGTCGAAGGTGTTCTTCCCCGAGCGCGGGACGACCAAGCTGGACCTGGTCGAGTACTACCTCAGCGTGGCTGACGCGGTGCTCATCCACCTGCGCGACCGGCCGACGACGCTGAAGCGCTACGTCGACGGCGCCGCCGCCAAGCCGTTCTTTCAGAAGCACATTCCCGACAGCGCCCCGGACTGGCTGGCGACGGCGGACGTCCGCTTCCCCAGCGGCCGGCCCGGCCGGCTGCTCGTCGCCCAGGACGCCGCGCACCTGGTGTGGGGCATCAACCTCGGCGTCATCGACTGGAACCCGTGGCCGTCCACCGTGGCCGAGCTCTATCGGCCCGACGAGCTGCGGATCGACCTCGATCCCAACGACGGGGCGAACTTCGACACGGTGCGCCAGACCGCCCTGGTGGTCCAGGCCACGCTCGCGGACCATGGCCTGACGGGGTTCCCCAAGACCAGCGGCTCGCGCGGCATCCACGTCAACGTGGCCATCAACCCCGAACATGACGCCATCACGGTGCGCCGGGCAGCGGTGGCGCTGGCCCGCGAGGTCGAGCGCCGCGCCCCGGAGATCGCCACCTCCGCCTGGTGGAAGGAGGAGCGCGGTCCGCGCGTGTTCATCGACTACAACCAGAACGCGCCCGACCGCACCGTCGCGTCGGCCTACTCGGTGCGACCGACGCCGGACGCCCGGGTGTCGACCCCCATCACCTGGGCCGAGGTGCCCGACGTCGACCCGGGCGCCTTCACCATCGACACGGTGGCCCAGCGGCTCGCCGAGTTCGGCGACCCGGCGGCTGACGCAGAATCCCACCGCGGCCGGCTGACCCAGCTGCTGGAGCTGGCCCAGCGCGATGCGGACGCGGGCCTCCCCGACGCGCCCTGGCCGCCGAACTTCCCCAAGATGCCGGGTGAGGCCACCCGCGTCGCACCCAGCCGGGCCAAGCACCCCGAGACCCGATGAGGCCGCGCGCCTACATCGCCAGCCCCCTGGGGTTCACCGAGGCGGGGCGCCACTACTACGCCGAGGTCTATCTGCCGGCCCTCGCCGAGGTCGTCGAGCCCGTCGATCCCTGGTCCTTCACCTCGCCGTCGGAGGTGGCCGACGCCGCGGCCGCCGGCGAGCTGCGCCAGCTGTGGCTGAGCGTCGGCCGGCGCAACAGCGCCGCGATCGCCTCAGCCGACCTGATCATCGCCCTGCTCGACGGCCAGGAGGTCGACTCGGGCACCGCGGCCGAGGTCGGCTACGGCGCCGGGCTGGGCAAACGCTGCTTCGGGCTGCGCACCGACCTGCGCGAGAACGGCGAGGCCGGCGTGGAGGTCAACCTCCAGGTCGTCGCCTTCATCCTCGACAGCGGCGGACAGGTCGCCACCTCCCTGGCGGAGCTCGTCGCGCTCCTTTCGCACCGCCGCCCCGTCTGAGCTCCTGCCATGCCCAAGCTGTCATCCGTCCTGCTCGTCCTGCTGCTCGGGCTGTGCCTGAGCGGCTCAGCCGCCGCGGCCGAGCCGGCCGCGGGAACCGGGGACGGGCTGGGGGTGATCACCGCCGTCTCCGCCACGCCGACGACGGTCACCACGAACTTCTTCTTCACCGGCACCCAGGCGACCGGGTTCGTGCTCGCCGTCCCCCGTCAGGCCACGCTGAGCACCCTGAGCCCCGGCGCGCTGGCGCGGGACATGACCCTGAGCACCGTGGGCGGGCACAAGGTCCACTACATCCTGCTGAGCGCGCGGGCGAACTATCTGGCGGTCGCGCTGCACTCCCCCCAGCCTGACCTGCGGCTGCAGTTCAAGCGCACGCTGTTCACCTTCTCCGCCGCCGAGTCCCGCCAGATCAGCGCCCGGCGGGTCCGCGCGATCCACATGGGCATCGCCTTCTCCGGCGGACCCGGTCAGCTGGTGGCGTCGAAGTTCACCTTCGCCGTCACCCGTCTGCGCTAATCCATCTGGGAGAGCAGGCACTCACGCGGCGCCTTGTCGGTGCGCCAGGCGAGGATCTTGGTGCCGTGGCGGATGCGGCCGCCGGACACGTGGTCATAGCGGATCTCCACCACCAGCTCAGGCCGCAGGCCCACCCACTCCAGATCCCGCTCGGTCGCCCAGCGGCTCGGATCGCCGCTGCCGGCCGCCCCGGACTCGTACGCGCCCAACCGCTCGAGCAGATCCTTCTTGTCCGCGGGCTTGATCCCACTCGAGTGGCCGATCACCCTCAGCTCGCCGCTGGCGTCGTCATAGAGCCCGAGGATGAGGGAGCCGACCGTTCCGGGCTCCTTGCCGGTCCGGTAGCCCACCACCACGCAGTCGATGGTGCGGATCCGCTTGACCTTGACCATCGCGGTGCGCTTGCCCGGGGCATAGGCGGCGTCGGCCAGCTTGGCCACCACCCCCTCTCCGGAGGCCAGCCACGGGTCACAGTCGGCCGGGTCGGCGCTCAGCGGAGTCAGGCCGACGCCGGTCACTGGTTGGGTGCCCCAAGCCCCAACCAGTGCCTCCAACCGTGATCGGCGCTGCGAGAAGGCCAGGCCCATCAGGTCCGCGCCGTCGTGCTCGAGCAGATCGAAGGCGATGAAGTGCGCCGGGGTCGACTCGGCCAGCAGGCGCACACGTGACTCCGCCGGGTGCAGGCGGTTCTGCAGGGCGTTGAAGTCCTCGCCGCCGGCATTGGAGTCGATGACGATCTCACCGTCGAGCACGTAGTGGCCGGCGGGGAAGACCAGCTCGGGAAAGTAGCGTCGCAGCGGCTTGAGGCCCCGCGACTGCAGGTAGATCTCGCTCCCGTCCACGAAGGCCAGGGCCCGGAAACCGTCGTACTTGGGCTCATAGCGCCAGCGCTCGCCGACCGGCAGCTCGGGCTTGCCGCGGGCCAGGGCGGGCTCGATCGGTGGGTGCAGCGCCAGCGTCAAGGCCGCCCAACACTAGCGTCGGTAGCATCTCGGGGACGATGGAGATGACCGCGGCAGAACAGGAATACCTTGAATCCCTGTTCTGGCTGTTCGAGGCCGGCCTGGCCATGACCGGCGCCAACCTCGCCCGGGCCATGCGGCTTTCGGCGCCCACCGTGTCGGAGATGCTCGGCCGACTCGAGCGCGATGGTTTCATCAGCCGCGACGCCAACCGCTCGATCTCCTTCACCGACGACGGGCGGGCTGACGCCGAGCGGATCGTTAGCCGCCACCGCATGATCGAGCGCTTCCTCACCGACACCGTCGGCGTGCCGTGGGATGACGTGCACGAGGAGGCTGAGAAGCTCGAGCACGCGATGACCCCGCGGTTTGAGGCGTACATGCGCGCGACGGTCGGAGACGCCCAGACCTGCCCCCACGGCCACCCGATCAACGTCGGGCACCGCATCGTCGGGGCGCCGCTGGCCG
>CAZZVR010000274.1:0-4425 GCA_964657595.1 Burkholderia sp. PAMC 26561
CGCCTCGGCGCCGCGGGACCTCCCGCGTCTCGCTCCGGTCCGTCGGACCGGTGCTGGGCTTGGCGCCGTTCTTCCTCATCGTCGTCGCGTTCCTCGGGGTGCCGTTGTACTACCTCGTGCACGGGGCATTCACCACCTCGAATGCGCTGACCAACACGACCAGCGGCCTCACCCTCCACAACTTCCAGAAGGTCTTCAGCGGGTCCCAGTACACGACGGCTCTGGTGAACAGCCTCGTCCTCAGCGTGTGGACCTCGGTCGGTCCGGCGCTGCTCGGGCTGTGGTTCGCCGCTGCCGTGGTGGCCGGCAATCCCAACGGCCTGCTGCGCCGGATCACCTCGGCGGTGTCGGGCGTGCTGGCCTACTTCTCCGGCGCTCCCCTCGCCTTCGTGGTCATCGCGGCCTACGGCGTCGCCGGTGCGGTGACCTCGGTGCTCAAGAGCCTGCTCGGCGGCTGGGTCCTGTCAAACCACATCTCCACCGCCTCGCTGCTCGGGGTCGGGCTGACCTACTACATGTTCCAGCTCCCGCTCATGGTCATCTTCGTGACCCCGGCGCTGGAGGGTCTCAAGCCCGAGTGGGAGGAGGCCGCCCGGAACCTGGGCGCCACCCGCTGGGCCTACCTGCGCCGCGTGGTCGTGCCGGTGCTCACTCCGTCGGTGGTGGCGGCCACGCTGCTGCTGTTCGGCAGCTCGTTCTCGGCCTTCGCCACCGCGCTCGCCCTCGACGGCGGCGGGATCGACGTCCTCCCGACCCAGATCAACCTCGCGCTGTCCAACAACGTGCTCGCCGCCCAGACCAACCTGGCCGAGGCGCTCGGCACCGTGATGATCGCCGTGGTGGCGATCGTCATGGTCTTCTACTGGCTCGCCCAGCGCCGGGCCGGAAAGTGGATGCGATGACCGCCATCAGGGGAGTCGAGGCCCCGGTCGCCGAGACCCGACCTCGACCCACCCAGCTCCAGCGCACGCGCGGTCCCTTCGCCCGCATGACCGCCGGCCGGCCCGCCGCGTGGCGCTGGGTGATCATCCTCGCGGTCGCGGCCGTCTATGTGGTCCCCGTCCTCTCGAGCATCAAGTTCAGCCTCGAGGACCACCAGGGCCACTACAACCTCTCGAACTACCGGGCGATCATCGACTCCGGCGCGGTGCGCTCCTCCGCGCTGCTCAGCCTGGAGATCGCGGCGATCGTCGCGGCCGCCTCCGTGCTGCTCATGCTGCCCACGGTGGTGCTCGTGCGCCTGCGCTTCCCCAGGCTGACCTTCCTCATGGAGGTGATCACGATCCTGCCCATCGTGATCCCGCCGATCGCCCTCACCGCGGGGCTCCAGCAGATGCAGCAGACCGCGCCGCTGTGGATCGTCAACCTGCTGTTCAACCACGACCTCACGGCGCTGGTGCCCTTCTACCTCATCTTCACCCTGCCGCTCATGTACCGCGCGCTCGACACCGGGGTGCGGGCGATCGACCTGCACACCCTGGTCGACGCGTCGCGCAGCCTGGGCTCGGGCTGGATCTCCACGGTCTTCCGGGTGATCCTGCCCAACGTGCAGAGCGCGGTGCTGGGCGGCGCGTTCCTGTCCGTCGCCCTGTGCCTGGGTGAGGTCGTGCTCGCCAACGGCCTCGACCTGCCCCAGAACACGTTCCCCCTGGAGATGATCCAGTTCGCCCAGCAGGACAAGGCACCGGGGGTGGCGGTGGCGATGACCCTGATCGCCTTCGTCTTCACGTTCCTGTTGCTGTTCCTGATGACCTTCCTCGTGCGCCGCCGCGGGGTCCGATCGACCGGAGTGATCTAGAGCCATGGCCGTCGCAAGCATCGCCGCCTCCCGGGGCGTGGGCGTCACCTTCACCGGGGTCGAGCGCCATTACCAGGACACCACCGCGCTGGCCGGCCTCAACCTGGAGATCCGTCCGGGTGAGTTCGTCGCGCTGCTCGGACCCTCGGGCTGTGGCAAGACCACGGCGCTGCGGATCCTCGGTGGCTTTGACCGCCCGGACGCCGGCACGGTCGCCGTCGGCGGCAAGGACGTGACCAAGGTCCCCGCTCACAAGCGCGACATGGGCATGGTGTTCCAGTCCTACAGCCTGTTCCCCAACATGAACGCGAGAGAGAACGTCGCCTTCGGCCTGCGCATGCGCCGGGCGTCCAAGCCCGCGCGCACCCAGCGCGCGGAGGACCTGCTCGCCTTGGTCGGACTCGAGGGCCGCGGCGAGCGCTTCCCCTTCGAGCTGTCCGGGGGCCAGCAGCAGCGGGTGGCGATCGCCCGCGCGCTGGCCATCGAGCCGACGGTGCTGCTGCTCGATGAACCGCTGTCGGCCCTCGACGCCCGCGTGCGCACGCAGCTGCGTGAGGAGATCCGCTCGATCCAGCGCCGGCTCGGCATCACCACCCTGTTCGTCACCCATGACCAGGCCGAGGCGCTGTCGATGGCCGACCGCGTCGGGGTGATGAACGCCGGGCGCCTCGAGCAGCTCGACACGCCCGAGAACGTCTACCACAGCCCGGCCACCAGCTTCGTCGCCGAGTTCGTCGGAGCGATGAACCGGGTCCCGGGGCGCATCGACGACCACGGCGCGGTGGTGCTGTTCAGCCAGCGCGTGCCGGCTCACCCGGCCAACGGGGTCCCGGTGCGCGCCGGAACCATGGTCGACGCGATGCTGCGGCCCGAGTCGCTGGAGGCGATCCCCGACGCCGCCGGCGACGGTGAGATCACCGAGCGGACCTTCCTCGGCTCGGCCCTGCGCCTGCGCGTCATCCTCGACGCGGGCGATGAGGTCATGGTCGAGACGAGCAGCACCTCGGACCGCCTGCGCGTCGGCTCGCGCGTGGGGCTCAAGGTGCTCGCCGACACGGTGGCGGTGTCTGACCCGGTGTCTGAGGCCCCGGCCCGGGCCCCGGCTCCGGTGGCCACCTCGGTGTGATCGCTCCGGCGCAGATCGCGCCCGGAGCGAGGAGCGGAGGGAGCGACGGGGCAAAGCATCAAATGGGACTGCTGTGGCCCGTCGTTCAGCCCCGAGCGCGCGCGCTGATCGCCTCCAGCACCTCGACCGCCGCATCCACGGTGCGCCGAGTGTCCTCGGCCCACTCGGCGTAGGGGTGGGCCGGCAGCAGCGGGCCGCGCCCGGCCCGGGCCAGCGCGGCGTAGGCGTACTGGGCCCCCCGCGGTCCGCGATTGGCGCGCGCCCGGCCGGCCAGGGCCGCGAAGCTGCGCAGGTCGACCCAGGCGGGCGCCAGCCTTAGCGTCTCACCGTCGCGCAGGACCAGCTCACCCACGCTGGGGCGCAGGCGGGCCAGGAGCTGGCGCAGGCGCTGGCGCCCGGATGCCGGGGAAGCATCCGGGAACAGCGTGGCGAGCACCGTGGTCACCGCCAGGCCCTCGGGGTGCACGGCGAGCATCCGCACCAGCTCGGCCGGCATGCCCGGGGGCAGCTCGAGCGACGCCCCGTCCGGGCTGGTCACCGTGGCGGCTCCGAACAGGCGGACGATCAGCTCGCCGTGGGGCGACAGCAGTCGGCGGGCGGGAGGTGAGCCCGCCTCCTCGGCCAGCGGCGCGAGGGCGGCGGCCACCAGTGGCTCCGCCGCGGTGGCCACGATCGTCCCGCCGCAGGCCTCGGCCTCGGCCAGGGCGCGTGCGGCCACGCGACCGGCGTCGGCGCGGTCACCCGCCCGCAGCTTGGTCCAGGCCAGCAGCAGGGTGTTGCGCCAGCGCAGGCGCTTCTCCACCCACTCACCCCGGGCCACCTCCTGCAACGCCGCCTCGCCGAGATGGGGATCGCCGCCACGGGCGAGCATCGCCGCCCGGGCCAGGACCACATAGTCGTCGTCGGTCGATCCGCGCCGCTGGGCGAGGTCGAGATAGTGCTGGGCGCGGCCGGTGAGCCCGATCGAGTCGAGCAGGGCTGCCGCGTCGGCGAGGAAGTACACACCGAGGTGGGAGTCGAACCACTCGCCGCCCTCGCGCTCGACCTCGGCGAGATGGCGCTCGGTGGCGTGCGGATCGCCTCGGGCGGCGCAGAGGTGAGCGGTGCTCCAGCTCGCGTAGGCCCGCGCCTTGGCGTCCCCCCAGAGGTCGGCGAGCCGGAGTGCCTCATCGAGACTGGCCTGCGCGGCGTCCAGCTCGCCGCGCTCGAGCTGCACGTCGGAAAGGAACACGAGCGCCGTCGCGCGCCAGGCGCTGTCAGGGGAGAGCCGGGCCAGGCCCGCACGGATCATCTCGCCGGCCGCCTGGGGGCGGCCGTTCTCGTAGTGGATCGTGTGGCCGTGCCACACCAGCGTGTAGCCCCGCCAGTCCTCGCGGCCCAGCGCGCCGAACCGCTCAGCCGCCCGCGCCAGCTCGCGTGCGCCCTCGCTGGCCGCCGCTTCAGTGCCGGCCCAGGCCAATGCCCGCCCGCGCGCCCAGGTGGCACGGGCCAGCGCCACCGG
>CAZZVR010000275.1:0-4398 GCA_964657595.1 Burkholderia sp. PAMC 26561
CGCTCGGGTGTCCAGTAGGTCTCGCCCGTGAAGGCGATCTGCTGTGAACCGGCGCGCTGCGCCCAGGCGCGGTAGGCCTCGGCACCCTCACCCGAGGCCCAGGGCACCCGCTCGCCGTCGGGGTCGAGCTCCCACTGCACAGCCGCCCAGGTGCGCTCCTCGAGATCGGCGCCGGCGTCAGCGATCGCGGCGAAGCTGGGCGGCGGGTCGCTGGAGATGACCACGAGCCGGGTCGTGGCGAAGGCGATCTCCTCGGCGAGGCGCTCCGCGTCGCGGGAGGACTTCAACCCCTGGACCAGACCCGAGGCGTAGCCGTCGTCGGCACCCCGCTCGAGCTTGCGGACCTTGACGCCGGAACGGGAGGCGGAGCTCCGCGAACGCTTCTCGCCGGTGCCGAGCCGGTCAGCCGGCACCGGCGCCACCCGCTCGCGCGGCTCAGAGACCCGCGGGGTGCTGGAGCTGACCACCGGGTTCATCTGCGCGCCCTGCTCGCGGGTGCAGATCGGGCAGTTCTGGAGGAGGCGGTTGTGTCGGCAGAAGGCGGGCACGTTCTCAATGCTGACAGGCCGAGGCGCCCCACGGGTTGACGCGCATAACGGGCCGGGGGGCCCAGATCCAACTGAGCCCCCCGGATGTCAGGGATAGGGGGCACGATCCCTGACCGGTTTCGGAACGAGCGCCTTGCGCTCTCCCCGAGTTATACACCTTTTTTTGTGTTTTCGTAAGGCTGATCGGCGATCGCGTCGCGTCAGCGCCGCTCGCCCGGACCGGCGAAGAACTCCTCACCGGGGCGGACGTTGCCGGCCGATTCGGCCTCGTGCATCAGCGTGCCGTCGGATTCACCGCTCCAGGCACCGAGAGCGAGACCCTCACGATCCTGGTCCATCGGCGAGCCTCCGAGATAGTCGTTGACGACACGGGCACATTTGCGGCCCTCGGAGATGGCGGTCACCACCAACGACTGTCCGATCCGCGCGTCACCGCAGGCGAAGACGGCCGACGCACTCGTCTTGAGGGTCTGACCGGTCGAGATATTGCCGCGCTTGTCGAGCTCGAGATCGAGCTCGGCCACGATTCCGTCGTGCTCGGGATGCTCGAAGCCGATCGCGATGAGCACCAGGTCGGCCTCGAGGACGAACTCCGAGCCGGGTACGGGGGTGAGATCGCGAGATGAGGTGCCGGTGACCTGACGGGCGTACACACGGGTCACCCGTCCGTCCTCGGCGCCGAACCCGGTCACCTCGGTGCCCCAGCGGCGCTTGCCGCCCTCATCGAGGGCGTAGGTGGTCTCGGTGCGCTTGGGTGGGAGCGGCCAGGGGTGGCGCGGGTCGTCGTCAGACAGCGCCTGGTAGACGTCGAGGATGGTGACCGACTTGGCGCCCTCACGGTGGGAGTTCGACACGCAGTCCATGCCGGTGTCACCGCCGCCGATCACGATCACGCTCTTGTCCTTCGCCGTGATCGTGTCCGCCTCGGGAGTCGGGCGCGACACGCGTCCCTCCGCGGCGGCAACCCAGCGGTTGCGCTGGTAGAGGTAGTCCATGGCCACGTAGATCCCCGCGTTGTCACGACCGGGGACGTCCATGTCGCGCGAGACGCGCGAGCCGACCGACAGCACGATCGCGTCGTGGCGCTCCTGGAGCTCGGCGACACTCACATCGTGCCCGACGTTGACGTCGTAGACGAACTCGATGCCCTCGGCCTCGAGCAGGGCGATCCGGCGGTCGATGATGACCTTCTCGAGCTTCGCGTCGGGCACCCCGAAGCGCATCAGCCCTCCGGCCGCCTCGTCCCGCTCGTAGACCACGACCGAATGACCCAGCTTGTTGAGTTCCGCCGCCACGGCGAGGCCGGCCGGCCCCGCGCCGATGACCGCGATGCTGCGCCCGGTGCGTCGATCCGGGGGCTCGGGGACGACCCAGCCCTCCTGGAAGCCACGCTCGGCGATCGCCATCTCGATCTGCTCGATGGTCACCGCGTCGGAGTTGATCGCCAGCACGCAGGCGGACTCACACGGGGCTGGGCAGATCCGACCGGTGAACTCGGGGAAGTTGTTGGTCGTGTGCAGCGCGTCGAGCGCCGAATGCCAGTTGTCGTGGTAGACGAGGTCGTTCCAATCCGGGATGAGGTTGCCCAGCGGACAGCCCTCATGGCAGAAGGGGACGCCACAGTCCATGCACCGCGCCCCCTGCTTGCGCAGTTCCTCCGTGGAGGGCAGCTCGAAGTACTGGCGGTAGTCGCGCACCCGCTGGTAGGGGTCGCGTTTGTTGAAACCGACGCGATGGATCTTGAGAAATGCCCCGAGTTCGCCCATGGAGCGCAGAACATTACGCGACCGGGTCTGAGCCAGCCAGGTGCATACACCACGGCCCAATGTGCACTCAGCCTGTGAACATTCGGTAACCGGCGGGGATTCGACGTTTCTTCCGCGATTCTGCGGGCACGCTTAAGAGTGCCTGCTCACACAGGCCACAAACAAGAGTGACGCGAGACGGCGCGGGATGTGAACGCGATAGTTCGGAGGCATTCATCACGGTGCCTGTCCCTCTTTCGACTCGCTGTCGACGACAACAGCGCGGCTGCTTCCCGCGCGTCCAGCCAGGAGGAATGAATGACTCACCGTCAACGCCGGGAAGTCCAGGCGCGCCGCCAGGCCCACATGGCACAGACCAAGCGTCGGGGGCTCAACCCCCGGTACACTCTCGCCACCCTCGCCGTCGCGGCGGCACCCATCGGCGTCGCGTTCGCGCCCAGCACCGCCCAGGCTGCCTCGGGACCCGGGCAGAGCTCCGCCCAGAGCAGCGGTCCCGCCGCCTCGACTGGAGCGGCGGCCGGTGCGGCGGCCTCAGGCGTCTCGGTTCCGCTCAGCGCCACCAGCGGTCCGCTGGCTCAGTCCGCGATCCAGAGCGGTCAGCCGATCATCAACACTGACGCGCCCACCCCGGGGACGAACCCGACCCCTGCGTCGCAGGGGAACTTCGGCGTCTCGATCGGCGGCAGCTATTACGAGGGGATCGGCGGCGGGGCCACCCTGGTCCAGACCACCAACGGCAACGCGCTGGTGCTGGAGGGCGGGATCGGCATCGGGCCGTCGTTCTCCCTTCAGGCCGGGCCCAACGTCACGGCTCCCGGGTCAGCTTCGGTCCAGCTCTCGACGAGCGTCTCAAACGATTTCGGGCCCGTCGGCTACCGGGGTTCGGTCGCCGCCAGCGAGCCGGTGAGCGCGATCACCGATCCGACGGTCGGGAACCTGGCCAACGGCTTCAACCTTTCCGGCAACGTCGGGGCCAACGTCCCTGCCCTGGGCAGCATCCCGGGCATCGGCGGTCTGAGCAACTCACGGTTGAGCTTCGGCACCAACCCAACGGACCAGAGCGGCAGCCATGACACCGTCGGCTACCAGCAGTCCTTCACCAACCAGCTCGGATTCCAGGACACCGACCAGGCCAAGCTCGCCGTGCGGGTGCCGATTCCGTTGCCAGACTCGACCATCACCTCCGCCCCCGACGCCAACGGCGTGTCGGATGTGACGATCCCCAACGGCGACGGTCCGCCCGTGACCCTGGCCCAGCGAGACGTCAACAGCGTCGGCCAGTACCAGGACGGCAACGGCAACACCGTGACGCTGAACGGGGACGGGTCCTATGTGGTCCACACGCCGACAGCCGACACGACCTACTACGGCCCCGTCTACTCCGGGATCACCGGCGCGGACGCAAGCCAGCAGGGGTCGGTCACCCACCAGCTGATCGATCCCACCACCGGCCAGCGCACCGACACGACGACGTGGACGCCGGCCAACGGCGGCAGCCCGATCGTCCAGGACAGCTCGGGCAACCTGACCCAGCAGAACTCCGACGGCAGCACGACCACCCAGTCCGCCGCCGGCGTCATCACCCAGACCCAGCCGGATGGCAGCTCGGTCAGCTATGACCCGAGCACGGGCACGACCACGCAGAGCACCGGTGGCCTGTTCGGCACCGGCCTGGGGGCAACGACCACGACGTTCAACCCCGATGGCTCGGTGACCCAGGTGGGTCCGGGTGGCACCTCGACATGGGACGCATCGGGACAGGGCATCTCGTCCGTGAACTCCGGCGAGCTCTCGGTCCCGGTCGACGCGGGTCAGGCACCCACCGCTCCGGCGGTCCCGAGCGGGCTCTCGCTGCCGACCCCGGCTGCGCCGCAGAGTTCGACGCCAACCGCCACGGCGCCGTCCGACGCCAGCAGCACGGCAACGCCCGCCACGGCGCCATCCGACGCCAGCAGCACGGCGACGCCCGCCAGCCCTCCGGCTCCGGCGACCCCGACGGACAGCACGAGCAGCAGCACCTCGACGCCGGCCACCTCGACGTCGACCCCCGCGGCGGCTCCGACTCCGGCTCCGGCCGACACGTC
>CAZZVR010000276.1:0-4358 GCA_964657595.1 Burkholderia sp. PAMC 26561
TTCCGGCGTCAAGGTCCGCAAGCTCGAGCGGGGTGCCGACGACGGCTACGCCTCAGGTCTGGTCCAGGGGTTGAAATCCTCCCATGATGCGGAGCGCCTGGCCGTGGAGATCGCCTTCGCCACGACCCGGCTCGTGGTCATCTCCACCGACGCGCCGCCCAGTTTCGCCGCGATCGCCGACGCGAGCTCCGATCTGGAGGAGCGTACGTGGGCGGCCGTGCAGTGGGAACTCGACCCTGACGGGGAACGGGTCACCTGGTCCTCGGGTGAGGGTGCCGAGGCCTACCGTGCCTGGGCCGAGCG
Organism: Burkholderia sp. PAMC 26561; assembly: GCA_964657595.1. Classification (GTDB taxonomy): domain Bacteria; phylum Actinomycetota; class Thermoleophilia; order Solirubrobacterales; family Solirubrobacteraceae; genus Palsa-465. The sequence goes on from CAZZVR010000276.1 coordinate 304, forward strand.
GGCCGGTTCACAACAGATCGCCTTCACGGGCGAGACCTACTGGACACCCGAGCGCCGGTTCGAACGTCTCTTCGAACGCCTCGGCACGCTCGGCGTGCTCGAGCGCGAGCCGCGCTTTGACCTGCTGGTCATCCTGGGCCGCCTCGGGCTGTATGAGCTGGAGGCGGGCAAGCTGCTGCTCAGCGGGGAGAACGAGACCACCTGGGCGGCCAAGCGCGCGCTCGGAATCGGCGACTCGCTGCTGCTCGAACGGCGCAGCGCCGACCTCGCCGAGGCGTGCGGGGTTCCCCTTGCGGCGCTGGATCTCGCCTTCCACAACTGGGGCGTGGGCCATGCCCGGCGCACCGGTCGGGGCGTGCCCGAGGAGCTTGAGATCGACCCAGATCTGCTGGCGGCGACGCGCGGCGCGCTCGGCGTCTGAGGCGTTTTTCACGCACCTTGCAGGGTGGCCTCCAAGCCGGCTCGCCCGGACGCCAGATCACCCCGGGTTCCGTCCGAGCGCGGGCTTACCGTTCTGGAAACCCGTCCTTCCGGCAGCCGGAGCCCCCATGCCTCTCTGCTTCATCGAACCGCAGAATGCCATCCGCGTGATCGCCGACTCCGTCGGGCGTGAGGCGCGGCGCCAGATCCTCGGCGAGGTGGTCCGCGCCTGGGTCGACGAGATTCCCGAAACCGATCTTCAGTCCCACTACGCCAAGGCGGTGGCGGACCTGGACGAGCACGATCTCTCGCTACTGGCGGCGTGGCACGCTTCGCTCGATGCGGGTGGCCACCCGCTCCCCTCCGCCGAATTCCTCGTGAACGTCTTCCCGACGCTGGGGGAGAATCGGCGCGAGGCGCTGAAGATCGCCGCCGGCTTCCGTGGCGAGGATGCCTTCGAGGCGGGGGTGGGGGAGGAGGAAGCCCTCAACACGGTTCTGCCGTGGCTGTCGGAGGAGCGCTGCCTCGAGCTGGCCAGCGAGTGCCTCGAGCTGTACTGCTGGGACCGCATGGGCTGCGACAACTAGGTCACGCCCGCCTGCGCCCCGCGAGTCAGGTGCTCGGGAGTCCGTTCAGCGCCAGCGCAGCCTCGACGTCGGCCGTGGTCTGTGCGTTGTCCCGGAACTGAACCCCGGTCCAGCCCGCCGTCTCAGCGGCGGCGATGTTCACATCAAGGTCGTCGATGAACAGGATCTCCTCCGGCGCTACGCCGAGCCGCTCCTGGGTCAGGGTGTAGATCCTCGGGTCGGGTTTGCGCATGCCGACGAACCCCGAGTCCACCACGACCGGGAAGATCTCGTCGATCGGCATGGTCGGGCGCCAGTGGCGTTCCCACTCCCGGACGTTGTTGGTGAGCAGGCCCATCCGGTAGCCGCGGGCCTTGAGCGAGCGCATGAGGTCGAACATCGCCGTGTTGTGGTGCAGGTGGCTGAACCACACCTCACCGAAGTCCGAGATGTCGACGGCGTGGCCGAGTTGCTTGGCGATCTGGCCGGCCAACCCGTCGATGAACTGGTCCTCGCTGATGGCGCCGCACTCGAGCTCCTCCATCGGATTGGCGCCCGCGGCCTCGGTGAGCGCGCCCAGGGCGGTCCAGAACTGCATCAGCTCAACGCCCGAGTGGTCCTGGTAGGCGACGAAGGCGTCATACAACGGCGTCGTCAGCACGCCGCCCAGATCCGACACGACGGTGGTGATCACCTATCGCACCAGCATGTAGAGACCGAGGCCGGTGACGCCGGCGCTGTGGGCGCGCATGGGGTGGATACTCAACTGACCCCGCTGCAGCGGGGCGGTCTCGGGGTCGGCCTCACCGCCCAGGCGCAGGGGACGCTGGTCCCCCTCGGGATCCTCGCCCAGCCACAGCTCGATGCCGAAGCGCTGGGGCACTCCCTCAGCGGAGTACTCGGTCGACAGCCGCGGATCGAAGACCATCAGCGGCGCCTGGGTCTCCGGCAGTCGGACGCTGATCCGATCCTTGTCCTGACCCTTGGCGTTGGCCGGACGCAGGGCGGTGAGGCAGTAGGTCTCCCCGTTGCTCAGCCACACCGCGAGCAGCCGGCCCGAGCCGACCTCGGCCGGCTCGAAGGGCGCGAAGTCGACGGTGGGCGCGTCGCCGGGGCCATCACCCAGCCACGCCCCGTCAAGGGCCACGTCCCAGGTGGCGGACTCGAGGTCCGCAAAGGCGCTCAGTTGCACACGAGAATCATGCCAGCGCGGAGAGCGGACCGTCGATCCGCACCCCCGGGAGGCAGTGCAACCCGAAATTCTCGATCACGGCCATGATCTGGGGCCGGGCACCCCGCAGGAGCAGCGCGCCGCCGCGACGACGCAGACGCCGTGAGAGCACCGCGAGGTCGACCATCAGCGACGCGTCGGCGAAGACGAGCCCGGACAGGTCGACGACCACATCGACGTCGGCCTTCAGCGCCCGGCTGAGCGCGCGGCGGCGGGAGCCCTGCGTGCAGCGCGCTTCGTCGCCGACGCATCTGAGAACCGGAGGGTTGTCGCCGTATTCGATGATGCGCCCACCCTACATAGAACCGAGGACCGTGTGACGGCCAACCTTCTAAAGTCTTTATAAAGGTTCGCCAGCGAACCATTGCGCCGGGAAATGGGGCCTTCGAGGCGGGCGACTAGACTCACTTCCATGATCGCCGTGGAAGAAGTCAACGATGCACTGCGTGAGGTCATCGACCCCGAACTGGGGCTTGACTTCGTCGAGCTCGGCCTCATCTATGGAGTCGAGGTCGACGACGGAGGTTCCGTCAAGGTCACCTACACGCTGACCAGTCCCGGCTGCCCGATCGGCCCCCAGGTCGAGGAGCAGATCGCCGAGTTCGTCTCAGAGATCGAGGGGGTCACCGCCGTGTCCTCCGAACTCGTCTTCACGCCGCCGTGGTCGGTGGACAAGATGAGCGAAGACGCCAAGTTCGCGCTCGGTTTCTAGGCCGCCCGGCGTTCCTCCAGCCGCCGCGCGATCGCGGCGGACAGGTCCGCGACGAACACCAGCGGCGTCTGTCGCAGCTCGTCCGCGGTCACCCGCACCACCTCGAGTCCGTGCTGGCGATAGACCCGGTCCTTGCGCCGGTCGCGATTGAAGTTGGCCCGGATGAGGCCGTGGAAGGCGTAGGAGTCGACCTCGAGCACGACGCCGGCCTCCGCGAAGAAGAAGTCTGCGCTGAAGCCGAGCAGCATCACCTCGGTCTCGGGCTCGGGAAGCTTGGCCGCCCGGATCAGCTTCAGCGCCAGCTCGGCCGCCGCGCGCTTGGTCAGCGCGCCCGGGCGCCGGGCCTCGGCCAGCGCCAGCAGCTCGGTGCGCCCCCGCCGACCCGTGGCCGACCGCGCCGTCTCCCGCAGCTTGGTCCGGCTGGTCAAGCGCGCCGCCAGCGCCTCGTCCACGGCCCGCTCCAGTTCACGCCCGCTGAGCTCATCCGCGGCGTCGAGCAGCGCCCGCTCGACCGTGGTCATCGGGAGCCCCTTGAGGATCGTGACCCGCGGCGAACCGCCGAAGCGGTGCACCCGGATGCCCGGGCGGCTCTTGGACGTGCCCCACACGTCGACGTCCCGGCGGGGATCGGGCGCCAGCACGCCGAGGGCCGCCAGGACGCTGAAGCCGGCGAGGGCCAACCCGGGTGCGGTCAGGAGTGCCGCCGTTTCGCGACCGAGCTCGACGGGGACGTCGGCGCCGACGATGTAGACCCCCCGATGGACGCGACGGAGCTGATGCCGGTGCACGGCGGTCGCGATCATCCGTGGACTGAAGCCAGCTGCGGTCAGCTGAGCGATGCTGACGCGATTGCGTTGGGCGCCGGCGACCTCATCCAGCAGCTCCCATGGCGTCCGCCCCGCGCAAGGAACTTCCCGACCCCCCAGGAGTCGGATGGACCCCGGGAAGTTGTGCGCGTTGAAGGTAGGTTTCTTCTCACGCCCTCCGGAGGCCCCGGGGGTGTGGGAAGTTATGCGCGGCCGGGGGCGGGTCACATCCCCGAATGTGACGCAGCGCGCCGGTCGCTGCCGAAACTGTGAGGAAGGCGTTACGCGTTGCTGCGAGGTACGCGCTGCGGGTTGCTGCG
>CAZZVR010000277.1:0-4288 GCA_964657595.1 Burkholderia sp. PAMC 26561
CTCAGCGGGTGCTTCGGCGGCCGGCTCGGCCGGTGCTTCGGCGACCTCGGCGGTCGGCTCGGCCTCCACCTCGGTTGCGGCGGCGGGAGCGTTGCCCCCGACCAGACCCTGGTCCTGGATGGCACCGAGCTGGATCGCCAAGCCCTGGATCAGGGCGTTGAGGCCACGCACCACACCGGTGATCGGTGAGGCCACGATGCCGACCAGCTGGCCGTAGAGGACATCTCGGGTGGGCAGGGTGGCGATGGCACCGACCTGAGCGGGGGTCAGGAAGGCGCCGTCCATGTAGCCGCCCTTGGACTCGAGCATCCGCAGCGAGCGGGCCGTGTCGGCCAGCACCTTGGCAGCGGCCGCGGCGTCACCCTTGACGAAAGCCAGAGCGGTCGGTCCGGTCAGCAGCGGCCGCAGGTCAGACGCGCCGGCCTTGTCCGCGGCCAACTCGGCCAGTGAGTTCTTGGTGACCTGCAGGGTGGTGTTCTGATCACCGAGCTTGGTCCGCAGATCCTTGATCTGGGCGACGGTGATACCGCGGTAGTCGACCGCGAAGATCGCGTCTGACTCGCTGATCCTCTCGGCGACCTGATCGATCACGGCCGCTTTCTCTTCTCTGTTCATCGCGTCGCTTTCTGAGTTGTGCCCGCACAGGCGAGCATCAGGAAGCCAGAAGCGGCGACGCGAGCTCCACCTACCCCGGACTTATCGATTGCCGGAGGTCTTGGGCGAAAGATTGGGTTGGAGTGTAGCGAGCAGCGCTCGGTCTGCGGCGACCCGGCGGGCGCGCACCATGAGCGCGGCGGAAGGGGTTACCTGGGCCGTCAGGTAGGTCGACATGCGCGAGCCCGAGGTCCCGAGGCGTCGCCCGAAGTCCCGGGCGATGTTGAGGCGCGTTGCGTCGCGGTGACCGTCAGCGGACCCTGATCAGCGCTGGGGCTGGCGCTTGCGCCGGTACATGTCGGCGTCAGCCGCGTCGAGGAGCTCCTCGGGCGTGGCGTGCTCGGCCGCCATGACCCGACCGACGGTGGCGTGCACGACGATCTGGCGCCCGTCGATGGTCACCGGCTCGGCGATCGCGGCGGCCACCCGCTCGGCCAGATCCTCGGCGTGCCCCGTCCCGGCGAGCTCACCACACACGGCCGCGAACTCATCGCCACCGATCCGGGCCACGGTGTCCGCCGCACGCAGCACGCCGGCCACCCGCACCGCGACATGGCACAGCAGTTCGTCTCCGACGCCGTGGCCGTGGGTGTCGTTGACGGCTTTGAAGCCGTCAACGTCGATCATCATCACGCAAAAGGGCCGGTTGTCGCGGGGCCGGCGCGCCAGGGCCTGGGCCAGGCGGTCGATGAGCAGCGAGCGGTTGGCCAGACCGGTGAGTGGGTCATGCAGGGCCAGGTGGCGGTGGCGATCGTCGTTCTGGCGCCGCTGGATGGCGATCTTCAGCAGCTGGCAGATGCTCTTGAGAAACGCCACGTCCTCCCGGAGCACCGGCGCGGCGATGGCGATGAAGTAGTCGCGCTCCTCGGCGTCGTCGACCGTGAGCAGCGTCGCCCCGGGCGGCGGTGCCGCCGCGTCGTTGAGGACGCTCACGCCGTCGGTCTGCACCGCCTCGCGGATGAGCTCCGCGGTATGGCTGACCAGGGCGGCGGTGTCGGTCCGGGCCAGGGCCAGGCGCCCCAGCTCGGCGATGGCGGCCTCATGGCGGGCCTGGCGGGCCAGCGCCGCGGCCAGACCCTCGGCCTGGGTGCGGGCGGTCCGCTCCTCGTCCCGGGCGCGCCGCAGGTCACGCTCGTACTCACGCCGGGCCCGCGCATCAGAGATCGCGTGGATGATCACCTCGCGACTCTGTGACTCGGCGAAGCGCATGGCGGAGCTGATCATCACCGGCAGGCGATCCCCGCCCGGACAGGCGAACTCCGAGGGGGAATCATGCAGCTCCTGGGCCTTCTCGAGCCCGGGCAGGTGGTAGATCTCGTGGATCGCCCGGGCGCCGGGAGTCAGCAGATCGGTCAGCCGAGCCTGGTTGAGCAGCTCGTCGCGGCGGAAGCCGGTCCAGCGCAGAAAGGTGTCGTTGACATCGAGAATGATTCCGTCCAGGCGTGTGATGACGTAGCCGCACGGCGCGCTGTCAAACAGCAGCTCGTCACCCCAGCGCGCCCCGGTGCGCCCTGTGGTCATCTGGTCAATTCTCGGCGAAGGCGCGGATGTGCTGCTCGATGATGGTCGGTTCACCCATGTGCGGGAAGTGGCCGGTGGTCGGCATCTGCACGAGCTGGCTGTGGGGGATCGCGGAGTGGAGCCACTGCGCCGCAGCCAGCGGGACGATCGGGTCCGCCGCGCTCTGGAGGATCAGGGTCGGCAGGCTGACGCGCGGGACGTCGAGGCGGTGATCTGAGAGGAAGGTGACCTGCCCGAAGTGCTTGGCGATCTCCGGATCGGCGGCGATCAGGGAGGCCGTCAGCTCGCGGTCCAGGTCCGGGCGGTCCGGGGTCGCCATCAACACCGGAGCCATCAGCCGGGCCCACGACGGGTAGTTGGTCTCCAGCGCGGCGAGCAGGTCATCGACATCGCGCTGCTCGAAGCCGCCCACGTAGTCACCGTCGTTGACATACCGGGCCGAGGCCCCGACGAGCACCAGACGCGCGATCCGCCCCGGCGCGGCGTTGGCGGCCAGCAGACCCACCATCGCTCCCGCGGAGTGCCCGACGTAGGTGACGTCGGTCAGATCGAGCACGTCCAGGATCTCGATGAGATCCTGCGCGTACCCGTGGAGTGAGCCGTAGCGTGTCCGGTCATAGGCACCCAGGTCAGACGCGCCGGAGCCGACGAGATCGAACAGCACGACGGCCGCCTCGTCCTCGAAGCGCGAGCTGACCTCGCGCCACATGCTCTGGCTGGTCCCGTACCCGTGACCGAACACCAGCGGCGGGCCGCCGGTCACGCCGCTGAGGCGGACGGCGTGGCGCTCGAGGACCTCAGGGCGGTCAGCACGGGTTGGCATCTGACCAGCATGTCCTGCCCCCCGGTCGCGACTGACAGTAGTTAGTACGCGTCGGCCCCGGTACTTCTCACCGCGGCCGGAGTCCGGCTGACTGCTATGTCCGTCGCCGCGGGCGGCAGCTCGCGGTCACGTAACACGCCAACGCCGGCTCGGCGCTGACGTGCGGGTAGGTGGCCAGAGTCGTGGCCACCGTGGCGGCGAGGTTGGCGTAGCTGGTGGCGAAGGTGAGCGGGTTCACTCCGGGCATCAGCGGGTCGCCACACACGCTGGCGGGCACGAGTGACGGGTCTCCGGAGCCCGCGTGGGTCAGCGCCTCCATGGCGATCTGATACGCGGTGTTGTCGTAGGTGCCGATGCCGAGGTGCTCGGTCAGATCGAGGGGACACACCTGCTGGATCGCCACGTTGGTGATCTGGCCCCCTCCGGTGTGCAGGACACTCGAGGCGCTGGGGCCGAAGTTGGGGACGACGACCTCGTCGGTGTTGGTGTAGATGTCGGTGTAGGAGATCCCGGGGAAGGTCTCCGCCCGCGAGTTCAGCGCGGCGATGAACTTGGAGTCGCTGGCCTGCTGCCAGAACGACGGGCTACAGCCAACCGTGCAGATCGCCGTGGCGTCGAGGGTGCCGTGGTTGCTCGGGGAGAGACCCACGACGTGGTCGACCATCGCGCGGGTGTCGGGCCAGAAGCGCAGCGCCCAGCGCGGGATCATCCCGCCCTGGGAGTGACCGACGATGTCGATCTTGCCCCCGCTTTCAGCGTGCATGGTGCGGATGGCGGCGACGACGTACTGGGCGGCGGTCTCGATGTTGCCCATGCCGTTGCCGGGCAGGTTGATGGTGCAGTAGGGCCAGTTCTGGGCCGCCAGGGCCGGCTCCCAGTTCCAGGAGAAGTCGGTGGTCGGGTTCAGCGTGGTCCCGGGGACGAGCAGGATCGGCTCGTGGCCCGAACCGGCCAGGCCACCGGAGCAGACCAGCGCCGAGCTCAGCTGCGCCGAGCTCACCGTGAGGGCGGGCCCGGGCGCGTCGAGCGGGGCATAGTGCGGCGACGCCTTCGCGCTCGCGGTGCCGGTCACCGCGAGCAGCGCCGTGGCGCACAGCAGGACACCCAGCGCACTCAACCTCGACAACGTCCTCCGCATGTCTGCCTCCCGTTCCTCGCGCCCCCGGTCGACACCCCTGCCGCCCCGGATCGCGTTTCTCTCCGGCTCGGGACCTTAGCTCAGGACGGGGCCGGGGCCGCCGCCGGGGTGGGCATATCCGAGGTGAGCGACGCTCGCGTGCGACACGCCTC
>CAZZVR010000278.1:0-4271 GCA_964657595.1 Burkholderia sp. PAMC 26561
AGGGTCAGCGCCTGGAAGCGAACTGAGCCCGTGGGGCGCGGCTCTCCCGAGAAGTCCGCGGGCCGGAACCCGACGGTCACCTTGAGAGGACTGGTCTTTGACCTTGGTCGGAGGTCAGGTCGAGAAGTTCATTCACTTTTTTCGATACACTTGGTTCGTGAGCGTTCTTCCGATGGCGCCTGAAGCCCAACGCCGGCTCGGCACCCGGTGCTGTGAGCCGGGGGGACTGAGCGAGATGGACGACGCGCAGGTCGCGTCACTGACCACGGTGGTCAAGGCGTTGGCTGACCCGGTGCGGTTGCAGATCGTCAATGTGCTGCGCGAGCACGCCGGCCGGGTGTGCGTCTGCGATCTGGAGGCCCTGTTTGAGATCTCGCAGCCGACGCTGTCTCATCACCTGCGCAAGCTGCGTGACGCTGGTTTGGTCGGCTCTGAACGCCAGGGACAGTGGGCCTACTACTTCGTCCTGCCGGACCGACTCAGGGAGCTGGCCGCATGGCTGAGCTGACCGCCGATTGCGGTTGCGGTTGCGCGGTCGGTTCAGCCGAACCGACCGCAGACATCCGCGAAACCGTTCGTGAGCGGTATGCCGCCGCGGCGCGCGGCGCCGCGGGCGGCGGATGCTGCGCGTCGGTGGCCACCACCGACGCGTCGGGCGCCACGGTGTTCGGCGGCGCGCTCTACGGGGTCGAGGAGACCGACGGTGCGACCGCGGACGCGGTCTCGGCGTCTCTGGGCTGCGGGGTGCCGACCGCGGTCGCGGACCTGCGTGAAGGCGAGACGGTGCTGGATCTCGGGTCGGGTGCGGGAGCTGATGTGCTGATCAGCGCCCGGCGGGTCGGGGCCAGCGGCGAGGCGATCGGCCTGGACATGACCGACGAGATGCTCGACCTCGCCCGGTCCAACGCTGCTGAGGCCGGGGTCGAGAACGTTCGCTTCGTCAAGGGCTACATCGAGGACATCCCGCTGCCGAAGGCCAGCGTCGATGTCGTGATCTCCAACTGCGTGATCAACCTCGCCGCCGACAAGAGCGTCGTCCTGCGCGAGGTGGCCCGGGTGCTGCGAGCCGGTGGCCGGTTCGCGGTCTCCGATGTGGTCGCCGATGCCGGCATGGACGACGCGACGCGCGCAGACATGCAGCAGTGGACTGGATGCATCGCCGGCGCGCTCACCCAGAACGAGTACGAGTCGCTGCTGACCTCCGCCGGACTGGCGGAGATCGAGATCACCCCGACGCATCGCGTTCACGCGCATGCCAGCTCGGCGATCATCCGCGCCCGCAAAGCCTGACCTCCGTCATGAGCGCCACCGCCAGCAGCGACCGCGGCGTCGGTCGCCTGAGCTCGTTCGGTCGGGCGGGACGACCGCGCCTTGACGTTGACAGCCGGGCACGAACGTCAGACGATCTGACCGTCATGGGTGAGCCGGAGCGGAGGGGGCGGGATTCGAACCCGCGGTCCGGGTTACCGGACTCCGGTTTTCAAGACCGGTGCATTCGACCACTCTGCCACCCCTCCGGTCACGCGCGATCCTAGACCGCGCGGCGGTGTCGCTGTTCTACACTGGCCGGACCCCGGAGAGGTGGCCGAGTGGCTGAAGGCACTCGCCTGCTAAGCGAGTATGGGGGGAAACCTCTATCGCGGGTTCGAATCCCGCCCTCTCCGTCTCAGTATCGAAACCTTGGACGGCATGAGCTTTCAGTCGCGGACCGCCGGTGACGCCGTGCCGAGGCTCTGGCGGTGAGCGGGACACCGCCGGCGCCGGACGCGGGTCGCTCCGCCCGCGACCGCCCGGCACCGGACGCCGCGGTGAGCGCCGACGCCCAGCTGCCGGCGCTTGACGTCCAGGCGGTCGAGGCCCTGCGTGAAGTGGGCGGCCAATGGGCCGGCTGCATGCATGATCGCGAGGCGTGGGATCAGGCGCTCCCCGTCGATCCCGAGCTTCGCTACCTCGAGGGCGAGCCGGCCGGCGGCGGGTTCGTCCGCATCCGCAGTGCCACCCGCCAGGGCGACGACGATCTCGAGGCGACCGACACCGGCGACGACGATTCGCGTCTGCAGCGGTGGCGCCAGACGGGCCGGCGGTGGCTGATCGGACCTCCGCTGCGCAGCACGGCGCTCGCCGAGCAGCGGATGAGCAAGCGCGTCGCGCTGCCGGTCCTGTCTCCCGACGCGATCTCCTCGGTGGCCTACGGGCCGGAGGCGATGATGGCGATCCTCGTCCTCGCCGGCAGCTCCGAGCTCAAACTCTCGTTGCCGATCGGCGCGGTGCTGGTCGTGCTGATGGTGTCGGTCGGCCTCGGCTACCGACAGGTGATCCGCGCCTATCCGCACGGCGGCGGGTCCTACATCGTGGCCAGCGACAGCCTCGGCGCGAACTGGGGCCTGATCGCGGGGGCGGGACTGATCCTGGACTACATCCTCACCGTCGCCGTCTCGGTCGCCGCGGGCGTCGCCGCGATCACGTCTGCGATCCCCTCGGCCGCCGGGGCGACGGTGCCGATCGGCCTCGGGGTGATCCTGGTGCTCGTGCTCGGCAACCTGCGCGGGGTGCGGGCGGCCGGCGCCCTGTTCGCCGCCCCGACCTACATGTTCGTCTCGGCGATCGCCCTGGTCGTCATCGTCGGGCTGATCGATGCCGCCAGCCACGGCTTTCATACGGTCGCGCCCGTCCCCCACCACGCCACCGAGGCGCTCGGCGTGCTGCTGCTGCTCCGAGCGTTCTCCTCGGGTGCGACCGCGATGACCGGGATCGAGGTCATCTCCAACGCCGTCTCGGAGTTCGAGGCGCCGGAGGCCGACAACGCCCGCAGCACGCTCACGGTGATGGTCGGCCTGCTCGTCTCGATGTTCATCGGCGTGGTCGTGGTCGCGCACTTCGACGGAGCCGCTCCGGGCGCGCAGACCGTCCTGTCTCAGATCGCGCACCGGAGCGTCGGCGGCGGCGTCCTGTATGGATACGTCCAGGTCGCGACCACCCTCATCCTGCTCATCGCCGCCAACTCCGCCCTCCACGGCTTTCCGCAGCTGCTGTACTTCATGGCGCGTGACAGCTATGTCCCGCGCACCTTCCTGCGCCTGGGCGATCGGCTCGCGTTCACGGCCGGGATCGTCGTGCTCGCGGTTCCCGCCGCCGTCATCTTCGTCGCCTTCAACGGTCAGACGGACCCGTTGATCCCCCTGTTCGCGGTCGGAGTCTTTGTCGCCTTCACGCTCGCGCAGAGTGGGATGGTGGCCCACTGGTGGCGTGAGCGGGACGCCGGCTGGCGCGGCCGGCTGGCGATCAACCTGCTCGGCGCGGTGCTCTCCGGAGCGGTCGCCATCATCGCCGCCGCCACCAAGTTCACCGCCGGCGCCTGGATCGTCGTCGTCCTGATCCCGCTGCTGGTGCTCGCCTGCCGGCGGGTCCACGGTGCCTACGAACGGGCCCGCCGGTCGCTCATCCCCGACCCGGCCGAGGCGTCGGTGGTTCCGACCGCGATCCTGGCCCCGCCGCCGCCGAGGGCCGCCGCCCAGACACCGATGGGCGAGCGCCAGGACGCCCCGACGGAGGTCAGCCACCTCGTCGTCGTCCCGATCGCGGTTCTCGACCTCGCCGCGCTGCGCGCCCTCGCCTATGCCGCGTCGCTGTCGGTACCCCTCCTCGCCCTCCACATCAGCCCCAGCGACAATGAGGCACAACGCTTCCGCGGCTACTGGACGGCCTGGGGGGACCATCTGCCGCTCGAGGTCGTCGTCTCGCCCTACCGGGCCACGCTCGCCCCCCTGGCCAACTACATCGAGGAACTGCACCGCCAGAGCCCTGACCTCACGCTCACCGTCGTCGTACCCCAGCTCATCCCCCGCCGTCGCTGGCAGCGGCTGCTGCATAACCGCATCGCGCAACGCCTGGGCAGGATGCTCATCCAGAACGAGGGGATCATCGTCACGAGCGTTCCGTTCCACCTGCCCGCCTGAGGCGACGCGAACCCCTGCCCTCCCCCGACCGGTCAGCCACCGATGGCGCGGCTACAATCGCCATCCTTGCGCCCGTAGCTCAGCTGGATAGAGCGTCGGTCTACGGAACCGAAGGTCGGGAGTTCGAATCTCTCCGGGCGCATTACAGAAGGCCTGCAAGGCGGGCTCTTTTTGTTGGAGCGGGCGAAAGCGAACCCGGGCCTTGCTCTCCGGTTTTCTCTCGGGAGCATCCCGGCTCAGCCGTTGACCGATCCGGGGGGCGATCGTCGCCCCCGGACAGCGTCGGGAGCTCGGGGCACCAGCTGGCGAGCAGCC
>CAZZVR010000279.1:0-4263 GCA_964657595.1 Burkholderia sp. PAMC 26561
CGTCGCGGTCGTCGCCGCGGCCTGCACCGTGACCGAGCTGACCTTCGGCTGGGGGCGGCTCGACTGCACCTTGACCGAGGCCACGACTCCGCTGGAGGTTTGCACCGGCAGGCTGCGCCCCTGGTGTGACAACAGAACGCGGAAGGTGTAGGTGCCGTCCGGGGCGTACTGACCGTTGCTGAGACGGCCGTCCCAGTGGAAGTAGGCGTAGTTGTTGTTGGCCGCCCGGACGAATTGGCCCGACCCGGACATCGTGGCGACGTTCTCGTCGTCGGCGTTGATGACGTACACCGACACGTTGTCGGACTTCGACTGCAGGTAGAAGCCGAGCGAGGTGGAACGGAAGCTCGCCGGCTTGCCGATCTCGTTGGGGCACACCCCGGCGAGCTGAGGGTTGATCACCGGCGGGTCAGCCCGCGGCCCACCGTTGATCAGCGGGTTGGCCGTCTTGAGGTGCTGGGTGAGATAGAACGCCCCGACGGTGGCCAGCGCCAGGATCGCGAAGAGCACCAGCGGCAGACGGGCCGGCAGCCTCTCCGGGGACCTCAAAACGGCACCAGCCCCGTGTTGTCGACGTCATGGTCGTGGAAGGCGTAGAGCCCGCGGGGATCGTCGCGACACAGCGCCACGCGGATCGAGCCGCGGTGGCACACCGCCAGGACGGGCAGGGCTGCCGTCGACCGGTACTCCGCCAGGGCGCCGAGCACCCGGGTCTGCTGCTCCAGCAGCGATTCACCGCCCGGGAAGCGGAACTCGGGCCCCGCGGTCATCCAGGCGGCATAGAGCTCGGGCTCCTCGCGCGCCACCTCCGACATGCGCCGGCCCTCCCAGCGCCCGCGGTTACCCTCGCGCAGTCGTGCGTCGGGGACCGGATCCAGGCCAATGGCCGCCCCGACGATCGAGGCCGTCTCGTGCGCGCGGCTCAGGTCGGAGCAGAACAGTGCCTGCAGAGTCAGGCTCCCGTCCGCGAGCAGCTTCTGTGCGAGCCCATGGGCTTGGCGGCGGCCCGTGTCGTTCAACGGCGTGTCGCGGAAGCCCTGGAAGATGTCACCGTCGCGGTTGTCGTCGGTCTGGCCGTGCCGGGCCAGCCACAGTTCAGCCACGGGCTAGGCGCCGGATGCGCCGGTGGCCGCGCTCTCCAGGTCGGTGCCGACCGTGACGATCACCTTGGCGGGACACGTGCCGGCCTGACCGGTGGCGGTGGGCGTCGCGCAGCTGGTGATCGCGGTGACACCGGCGGGGACGACCTGGGTGATCGCCACTCCGCTGCTGCGGCTCAGGGACTTGGCCACGCGGAACGCGTCGGCGCGGTAGCCGGTCCGGTAGGCCACCGTGGTGGTGGTGTCGGTCTGCACCGCGGCGTTGGTGATCGCCGGCGCGGGCACCGTGTAGCCGGACTTGGAGATCAGCTTGGCGACGTCTCCCGCCAGCCCGGCCTGACCGGTGCCGTTGAGCACCGCGACCTTGAGCGACGCCGGCTTGAACACCGCCGGCGTGGTCTTCTGCCGGGTCACGGTGCCGCGCGCCGCCGTGGAGGTCCGCGTGGTGTGCGTGCCGTTGCCGGTGACCACCAGCAACACGACGACGATCGCCGCCACCACGAGCAGAGCGACCACGCCTCCGATCAGCCGACGGGCGAACCGGCTCGGCCCCGCAGGGCCCGCGTCCACCGTGGGAATGGTGCGCCGGGGCGGCGGCCCCACCGGCTCGAGGTCATCATCTGCGTCGTCGTCGTAGACCATGGAGCGGGAGCCAGCCACCGCCGGTCCGCCCCGTGAGCGCCCGCTGTTGCCGCCCACGGCGCCCCCGGCGGGCACGTACATCGTGTCGTCGGGCTCGAACTCATCGTCGTAGTCGTCATCGTCGAGGTCGGCGTAGGCCTCGGGCGCGCTCGCGGCCAGGGCCGCGGCAGTCGCGGCGGCCGGGACCGCGGCGGGCTGACCGACGCCGGGCTGACCCACGGTGGGCTGAGCCACCGCCGGCACCCTGACCCCGGGCTCGCCGACGCCCGGCCGGCTGATCGTGGGCACGGGGACCGGGCCCGCCTCGGGGGAGGGGATCAGCTTGGTGGCCGAGCCGAGCGACGGCGCGCCGGCACCGGCCGGCGCCCCCAGCAGCGCGCCGGTGACCGCCGGGCTCTGCGCCGATGCGCCGGTGACCGCGCCCACCTCACGCCGCCCGCGGGACACCCCCGCACCGGTGGCGGCACCGACGCTCGGCGGCGGGACGACCCCGGGACGGCCGGGAACCTGGGGCACCTGCGTGGACTCCGGTCCCCGCTGGCGCGCCGCGCCCCGGTTGGCGCCCCGGCCGGGGTTGCGCATGGCCTGGCTGACCCGCGCCTCCAGCGCGGCGATGCGGGTCTGGGCCTCCTCGAGCTGGTCGCGCAGCGAGCGGGTCTCGCGCGCGCCGGCGAAGTACAACACGCTGAGCAGGGCGACGGCGAGCAGGCACCCGAAGCCGACATCGGTGCCGGCCTTGTTGACGTATTTGTCGAGCGAGAGCGCGAACGGGATCCACATATGAGCGAGCGAGTCTACGTCGGGGGAAACACGGAGCCCGATGACAGGGATGAGGATGTTCTCAGCCCGTCGAGGCGCGACACGTGCGCGGCCAGGGCCGCGGCATCTCCCTCGAGCACCAGCAGGTTGACTGTGTCAAAGATCTCGCCGACCGTGACGGGGTCCAGCGGTTGATGCTCAGCCCGGAGGATCTTCTGGGCCGCGGTCGGCTGGGGCGTCTCATAGACGTTGAACAGCTCCTCGTCCCATTTCTCGCCCTGGCGGGCGCCGACGAAGGCGATGTCGATGTCGCGCCCCGGCTCCAGGCCCGACAGCCGGATCATCGTGTCGGCCAGGTCGACGATCTTCACCGGCTCCCCCATCTCCAGCACGAACACGTCGGCGATCGCGCTGGATGCGGTGCCGGTCTGGGCCAGTGTCGCCCGGGCGGCCGGGTTGGTGTCGATGGAACCGGCGCGGATGACCAGCTGGACCGCCTCGGGAATCGTCATGAAGTAGCGCTGCATGCGCGGGTCGGTGATGGTCACCGGTCCGCCGGCGGCGATCTGGCGACGGAAGATCGGCACCACCGAGCCGGAGGAGCCGAGCACGTTGCCGAAGCGCACCGAGGCGTAGCGGGTGCCCGGGTAGCGCACCGCAGCGGCCTCGACCGCCCACTCGGCCAGTGCCTTGGAGGCGCCCATCACGGTGGCGGGCTTGACCGCCTTGTCAGTGGAGATGAGCACGAAGGTCTCGACGCCGAATTCACCGGCGGCCAGGGCCATCAGCCGCGTGGCGAGTGAGTTGTTGCGCACCGCCTCGACCGGGTTCATCTCCATCATCGCCACGTGCTTGTAGGCGGCGGCATGGAAGATCACCGCGGGCCGGTGCTCGGCGAGCACCTCGCGCATGCGCTCCTCCTCCTTGCAGTCGGCCAGCACCGGCACCGCCACGTTGACGTGGCGCTCCTCCTCCAGCTCCCGGGAGATCTGGAACAGGTTGTCCTCAGCGTGGTCGACCAGGATGAGGCGGTTGGGCCCGACGCGGCTGATCTGGCGACACAGCTCCGAGCCGATCGAGCCGCCCGCTCCGGTGACCATGACGACCTTGCCGGCCAGGTAGCGGCCCACCCGCTCGATGTCCATGGTCACCGACTCGCGCCCGAGGATGTCCTCGACGCGGACCTCGCGCAGCTGGCGGGCGAAGCCGACGTTGGGTCGACCCGGCCCCTCCTGCAGGAGCTCGAACACCGTCGGGGTGGTGCGCACCGGGATGCTGCGCTTGCGACACGCCGTCACCACGTTCTTGCGCACGTGCCCGGGGGCGGAGGGGATGGCGATGATGACCTCGTCGGGTTCGACATCGTCGAGGACGCGCTCGAGCTCGGTGGGCTCGGTGCCCCCGAGTACGCGCAGGCCGAATTCGATCTTCGTGCGCTGCTTGCGCGGGTCGTCGTCGACGAAGCCGACGGGGCGCAGGCGCAGGTCCGGGTTGCGCATCAGCTCGCGCACGACCAGGCGGCCCCCCTCACCGGCCCCGACGATGAGCACCTCGCGCGCGCCACGCACGGTGCGCAGGCCCCCGACGCGACCCTCGCGCACCAGGTGCACGGCGAAGCGCCAGCCGATCAGCAGGACCAGGGTGATGAGCAGGAACAGCGCGATGACCGACAGCGGCAGCTGCACCGGGGAGGAGTACTCCCCGTACTGGACCGGCCGGAACACGTCGATGACCACGACGACGAGCAGGGTGCCGACCACCG
>CAZZVR010000280.1:0-4263 GCA_964657595.1 Burkholderia sp. PAMC 26561
AGGGCAAGGTCGTCGACGAGCTCCTCCAGCTCTGGGGCGGCAACGGCTACATGGCTGAGACCCCGATCGCCAAGGCCTGGACCGACGCGCGCGTCACCCGGATCTATGCCGGTACCAACGAGATCATGCTCGAGATCATCGGACGCGGCATGGGACTCGGCGAGTCCCGCTAGCCGCGGCACAGAGAGGCTCCACCCCCGGCTGGGGCCGTCGCTCGCACCTCGGAGCGACGGCCACCAGCGGGCTACACTCGTCATCGCCTCGGGGCTATAGCTCAGTTGGTAGAGCGCCTGGATCGCACCCAGGAGGTCAGGAGTTCGAATCTCCTTAGCTCCATTCCCTGAGCGCCGGACGCTGCGTCGCTCCTCGCCGGCCCGGGTAGTCGGTCCGGAGACCCGGTAACGACTCAGAGAAGCAGGGCAGCGACATGAAGACGATCGGCGTGGAAGAGCACTTCGTCACCGACGAGGTCATCGCGGCGTGGGACGGACTCGACCCAGCTGACCCCGATCGCTGGAACGGCGCCCCCGAGGGCGAGATGCGCGACCGCCTCCGCGAGGTCGGCGCACGCCGGCTGAGCGCGATGGACGAGGCGGGCCTCGACGTGCAGGTGATCTCCCTCACCGGCCCGGGCCTGCACAGCCTCCCGGCCGGCGCGGCCGTCGAGCTGCAGACCCAGACCAACGACCGCATCGCGCAGATCGCCCGGGACAGCGCCGGGCGCCTGGAGGGCATGGCCACGCTGGCGCTGCCCGACCCCGCGGCCGCGGCCACCGAGCTGGAACGGGCGGTCACCCAGCTCGGCCTCCACGGTGCGCTGCTGTTCGGCCGGACCCGGGAGCGCAACCTCGATCACGCCGACAACTGGCCGATCTTCGAGGCGGCGGCGGCCCTGCGGGCGCCGCTCTACATCCATCCCCAGATGCCCCAGGCCGGGGTGCGCGAGGCGATCTACGCGGGCTTTGAGCCGGGGATCGACACCACCTTCGCCACCTCGGGCATCGGCTGGCACTACGAGTCGGGCATCCAGTTCCTGCGCCTCGGCCTGGCCGGCGTGTTCGACACCTTCCCCGACCTGCAGATCATCCTCGGCCACTGGGGTGAGGTCGTCCTGTTCTTCCTCGAGCGTGCCGACAACCTGGCCCGCCAGGCCGGCCTGAAGCGCACGTTCTCCGAGTACGTCGCCGCCAACACGTACATCACCGCCGGCGGGATGTACAGCCAGCGCTACCTGCACTGGGCCACCGAGGTGGTGGGGATCGAGCGGATCCTCTTCGCCACCGACTACCCCTACCGCCCCGGTCCCGAGGGTGGCGTCCAGACGTTCCTGGCCGACGCCGGCCTGGGGGCCGGCGATCAGGCGCGGGTGGCCTCCGGGAACTGGGAGGCCCTGGTCGCCGGCATCCGCCGCTGAGTCACACCGGGGGCTACTGGGCCGGGACGAGTTCCTCGACCGGTGCAGCCGCCGCCGGCCGTCGCGCCCGGCCTGAGAGCCCCCACGCGAGCAGCGCCGCCGCCAGGCACACCCCGCCGGCGACCCACAGCACGAGCGTGTACCCGCCCGCGCGGGGCAGGGCGTGGTGAACCGGCGTCTGGGCGGCCAGCACGGCCGCGGCCACGGCGCTGCCGACGGAGAAGCCGATGTAGCGCACCACCTGGAAGAACCCGAGGGCGCTGCCGGTCTCCGCCGCGGGGACCGCCCGGACGATGAGCGAGGGGATCACCGCCGAGGTGAGCCCGATCCCCGCGCCGATGAACGCCATGGTGACGAAGGCCTCCCCCAGCGAGCTGTGCAGGAGGGCGAAGAACGCGTCGGCCAGCGCCACGAGCAGGCAGCCGACGGGCAGCAGCGACCAGCCACTGACCCGCTCCAACATCCAGGGCAGGCAGCGGCTGGCGGCGAAGCTGGTCGCCGACAGGGGCAGCAGGCACAGCCCGGCCACCACCACCGACGCGCCGAATCCGTAGCCGGTCGACCGCGGAGCCTGGACGAACTCGGTGATCGTGGGCAGGTTCGCGTACATCGCCACGCCGAGCACGGCGGCGCAGACATCACAGGTGAGCACCGCGGGGTGGACCAGCAGCCGCAGCTGCACGAGCGGGACATCGGTGTGCAGCTGAGCGGTGATCCAGGCGGCCGCCAAGATGACGGCGGCGCCGAGCAGACCCAGCACGCCGGCGGACGTCCAGCCCCAGACGGTGCCCTGAGCGATCGCGATCAACAACGTGGCCAGCGCGCCGGTCAGCAGCACTGCGCCGAGATAGTCCGGGCGCGCCCGGGGCAGGTGCCGGCTCGAGGGCACCGCTGCGACCACACAGGCCAGGGCGCCCGCGGCGATGATCGCCCCGAACCAGAAGCAGGCCCCCAGGCCGAACTGGTCGGCGATGAAGCCGCTGACCGGATAGCCGATCCCGACGCCCGCCGCGGCGCTCACCGACAGCAGGGCGATCGTCGGGCCCCGCTGCTCGGGCGCCAGGTCGTCCCGCGCGATCGCCATGGTCATCGGCAACAGGCCCATGCCGACCCCCTGCAGGGCCCGCCCGGCGACGAGCAGTCCCAGGCTGTGCGACAGCGCGGCGAGCGCGCAGCCCAGCACCACGACGAGCAGACCGCCGATCAACGCGCCCCGGCGACGGGGACCGTTGCCGAGCCGCCCGAGGATCGGTGCGCTGATCGCCGCGACCAGCAGGGCGACCGTGAGCGACCACTGGGCGCTGGCGATCGATACGTGGGTGTCATCCGCGATCGTCGGGATCAGCGGTGCGCCGAGCGAGCTGATCAGCGAGGTGACCATTGCGACGAAGACGAGCGTCGGCGCCAGCTTGAGCCGACCGCGCCACGGGGCCCGGGTCATCGGCCCGCTCCCCGTGATCCCAGCACCGTGAGGATCTTCTCCAGGCTCTGGCTGGCCGATGCGAGCTCCGCCACCTCGCGGTCATCCAGGCCGTTGAGCAGCTCCCGCATCTGGGCGGAGTTCCAGGCCCGCGCGGCGGCCAGGGCCTCGCGTCCCGCCGGGGTGCTGGCGACCAGGACGACGCGGCGATCCCGGAGGTTCGGCTGGCGCTCCACCAGCCCCCGCCGCTCCAGGCTGTCGACGACCCGCGTGACGGTCGGCTGGGCGAGCGCCTCGCTCGCGGCCAGTTCGGTGATGCGCTGGGAGCCGTCTGACAGCGTGCTCAGCAGCGCCGCCTCGGTCCGGGAGAGTCCGCTGTTGCCGGCGCTGAGCAGGAGGCGCGACAGCTTGGACGCGCGCGCGAGCAGGGTGGAGGCGACGAGGTCGACATCTCCGGTCCGCAGGGTGACGGTACGCGAAGGCATATAGCCAGAGTATATAGCTGACGCATACAATTCGGTCGGTGCACGTCTGGGCCCATGACCGCTGGCTGTTCCCGCTGGGGGAGAAGAACCGCTACCCCCTGAGCAAGGGACGACTGCTGCGCGAGCGGCTCATCGCCGACGGGGTGTACGCCCCGGAGGTCTTCGTGGAGGCTGAACCGGCCCGCTGGTCGGACCTGGCCCGGATCCACGATGCCGCGCTGCTGGAGCGCCTGGCGCGCGGGGAGCTGACCGACCGCGAGCAGCGCGGCCTTGGTCTGCCGTGGTCAGAGGCGCTCGTCGCCCGCGCGCTCCGAGTCACCCAGGCCACCGTGCTCGCCGCCCGGGAGGCCCTCGAGCTGGGGACGGCGATCAACCTGGGCGGCGGCTCCCACCACGCCGGGCGTGACTTCGCCCGCGGCTACTGCCTGTTCAACGACATCGCCCTGGCCGTCGACACCCTGCGTGAGGCGCGGCTGATCACCCGGGCGCTGGTGGTCGACTGCGATGTCCACCAGGGTGACGGGACCGCGCACCTGCTCGGCCCCGACCCGCTCAGCTTCACCGTGTCCCTGCACGGGGCGAGCAACTATCCCGTCCGGCGCATCCCCTCTGACCTCGATATCGACCTGCCCCGTGGCACCACCGACGCCGGCTACCTCAGCGCCCTCACCGACGCGCTGGCCCGCGCGCTCGAGCACGGCCCCTACGACATCGCCTTCTTCCTGGCCGGCGCGGACCCCTGGGTGGGGGACCGGCTGGGCACGCTGGCGCTGACCAAGGCCGGCCTGCGCCGCCGCGACGTCACCGTCCTCGACACCCTGGGCGCGCTCGGGATCCCCGTGTGCGTCACCCTGGCCGGCGGCTACGCCCCCGATGTGGGCGACATCGTCGACATCCATGCCGCCACCGCCACCGCGGTCGCCGCCCGGCTCAGTCGCTGAGCC
>CAZZVR010000281.1:0-4195 GCA_964657595.1 Burkholderia sp. PAMC 26561
TGCCCCAGCTGGGGCTGGATCCGGCGCCAGGCGCCGGGGATCTCATGCGGTTCGGCGCCGCGGCGCGGGCATCGGGCGCTCGGACTCAGCTGAAAGGGAGGGCGACGACCTCCGCCACGACGCCCTCGCCGCTCTCCAGCCGGGCGCCCACCGCCGCCTCACGCCGCACGAAGGCCAAGGCGATCGGGCCAAAGCGCGGGGACTCCGCGGCGCTGGTCACGGTCGCCACGACGCGGCCCTCGTAGCTCAGCTCGGTGCCCGGCGCCAGGCGGGTGTCGGAACTCAGGCCGCGCAGCTCGCGGTTGGGCTTGCCCTTGTAGTAGAGGCGGGCCACCGTCTCCTGGCCCACGTAGCAGCCCTTGGTGAACGACACCGCCCGCGCGTTGAGGCCCGCCTCCTGGGGGATGACCGTGTCGTCCAGATCGATCCCGTAGCGGGGCCGGCCGGACTCGATGCGGACGGTGTCGGCGGCGAGCTCGGACACCGGGAGGGCCCCGGCGTCCATCAGGTCGCTGCGGACGGCTGTCAGGTCGTCGGCGTCCATCAGCAGGTCGAGACCGAGGTCGGTGCGGATCAGCCGTACCGTCACGTGTCCAACCTGGGCGCTCACGTGATCGTGCTCGGTGGTGCCGGGCAGTTCGGTCTCCGCCGCGAGGCTCGCCCGGAGGATCCCGTCGCTGCGCGGTCCGATCAGGGACAGCAGTCCGCTCTGCAGGGTGCGCTTGTGCATCTCGACGTCGTAACCGATGGAGAAGCGCCGGATGGTGTTGAACAGCTCCTGGAGGCCGGCCCGCTCGGTGTCGAGCAGCAGCTCAGACCCGGTGTCGAGCACGCGCAGGTCCGCCAGCATCTTGCCCTTGTTGGTCAGCAGGGCGGCGTAGGCGCCGTGTCCGGGGGTCAGTCCGGTGATGTCCTGGGTGACCTGCCCGTGCAGGAAGGTCCGGATGTCGGCCCCGGTCAGCGCGAGCTTTCCGCGCTCGGAGCGGTCGAGCAGGCCGCCCCCGGTGGTCAGTGCGACGTAGTCGGCGGGGGGATCACTCAGCGCGGTCACTCACGAAAGGTTAGGAGCTTGAGGGGAGGAAGCGCTGGGTGAACATCGTGGCGACGTCTGGACGGGCCTTGACGATTCCGAACTTGAGCTCCCAAGCGGCCCAGTGTGTGAGCAGCGCCGGCTCCAGCGCCCCCACCGCACCACCACCCACGGGCGTGAAGGCCGGCACCTCGCCCGCGAGCTGGGAGGACACCTGGGCCGGCACCAGGCCGCTCACCTGGGACTCCAGCGCCTTGGCTCCCGCGGCGGGGTCGGCGATCACTCTGCGGTAGCCCCGGACGAGTCCGTGGACCACCGCGCGAGCCAGGCCCGGGTTGCTCTTGAGTTCCGACGCCGGCGCGCTGAGCACCAGCTCGGGGTAGGCGGGAGCGCCGAAGTCCTCGACCCGGAAGACGCGGAATCTGCCGGGTCGCTGCTGGGAGAGCTGCACGCCCTCGTCGTTCCAGAACGCCGTGGCGGCGGCCACGCGGCCGGCGACCAAATCGGGCACGGCGTTGTAGCCGATGGTCAGGGTCTTCAGCTGCGCCGGATCGCCGCCGGCGCCGGCGACGATCGAGTGCAGCACCGCCAGGTCCGAGGGGTCGCCGGTCACGCCCACGGTCTGACCCGCGAGGTCAGCGGGCCGGGCGAACTTCGCCTGGGCGATGACCGAGGCCAGCGGCCGTTCGACGATCGCCATGATTCCCACCAGATGCTTGCCCTCGGCGTTGGCGATGGCGAGGTCGTGGATGTCGAGGATGGCGAAGTTCACCCGGTGAGCGACCAGCTCGCTGATGGCGTCGGTGGAGGCGCCGGGCACCTCGACCTTGAGATTGACGCCGGCCTGGCGCAGGTATCCACTATGGAGGGCGGTGTAGATGCCCGCATGGATCGCGTTGGGGGTGAAGTCGAGCACCATCGAGGCGTTCTGCGTCGGCCGGGCGCCGGTGGACGTAGGGGTGCCCGTGGTGCCGGCGGGACCGGAACCGCCGCAGGCGGCCAGGGCGATCGCGGCCAGTCCGGCCACAGCTGTGGTGGTGAGAAATCCCCGCATCAGGGCCCGAGGTTAGGAGCTCACAGCCCGCCGCGCCGGGGCCCGATGGTTGACCCCTAAACTTCTCAGACACATGAGCCGCCGGATCACCTTCAGTGCCAACCTCACCCTGTCGCTGTCGCGTACCTGCCAGTGCTACTGCAAGTACTGCGCCTTCGCGACCCACCAGGCCCACCTGCATGAGCCCGCTGAGGTCCTGGAGCTGCTCGACCGTGCGGTGGACTCCCACCAGGTCCGCGAGCTGCTGGTGCTGACCGGCGAGAAGCCCGAGGTCAATCCCCGCGTCAAGGCCCGGCTCGGTGAGCTCGGGTTCGCCGACTTCACAGCGTATGTGGTGTGGGTGTGTGAGCAGGCGCTGTCGCGCGGGCTGCTGCCCCACACCAACCTGGGGGTGCTGTCCAAGACCGATCTGGCCCGCCTGCGCGAGGTGACCGCCTCCCAGGGCCTCATGCTCGAGTCCGTCAACCCCGACCTGGTGGCTCACCAGGGCTCGCCGACCAAGCACCCGGCCCTGCGAATGGAGACGATCCGCGCCGCCGGGGAACTGCGCATCCCCTTCACCAGCGGGATCCTCGTGGGCATCGGGGAGTCGCGGGAAGATCGCTTCGCCACGCTGCAGGCCCTGGCCGACGTCCACGCCGACCACGGGCACCTCCAGGAGGTCATCATCCAGAACTTCGTGCCCCACGACTCCTACTACGGACAGGAGCCCGCCGACATCGCCACGCAGGCGGCCGCGGACTACTGGCGCACGGGGATCGGCCACGGGCCCCGCCTCAACGCGCCCAAGTGGGCCAATGAGGTGACCATCGAGGAGCTCAAGGAACTCATCGCCGCCACCGCCGAGCTCATGCCCGACATCGGCATCCAGGTGCCGCCGAACCTGAGCGAGTGGTGGCCCGAGCTCGTGGCCGCCGGCGCGACCGACCTCGGCGGCCTGTCGGCCAACGGCGACCACATCAGCCCCGAGCACCCCTTCCCGAGCCCCGCCCAGGCGGCCGAGCGCCTCGCCCAAGACGGCCATGAGCTGACCGAGCGGCTGTGCGTCTACCCGGAGTACATCGACTCCAGCTGGATCGCCGACGGCGTCCTCGACGTCATCACCGCCGGCGTGGCGGTGTGAACCGCGCGGAGCGGTCAGCGTCATGAATCGCACGCCCGCACTGTTCGCCGGGGTCGAACCGCTCGAGGTGTTCGTCGACCTGCTCGCCGAGCTCGACACCGACACCACCTCGACCGAGTTCTATGACCGGATCTGTGAGGCGATCTGCCGTCTCACCACCATGGAGCGCGCGGCCATCTTCATGACCCAGGGACGGGGGCGGGCGGTGGGGGGGCACGGGACCTCCTTCGCCGAGCTGGCGGCGTTGCGCCCGACGCTGTGGGGCGCGCCGATCGCCCAGAAGGCGCTGCTGGCCGACGAGGTGGTCGTGGTGGCGAACTCCAAGCACGAGGCGATCCCCGCGGAGTACGCCGACCAACTGGGGGTGTCGACCCTCGTCTGCACCCCGCTGTCAGCCGCCGGCCGGGCCTACGGGGTGATCTGCGCGGACCGGGGTGGGGGAGAGTTCGATCTCTCCGACGGCGAGCGCCACCTGCTCTGGACCCTGGGCAAGACCGCCGCGCTGGTCGCCACCGCCCGGATCACCACCCGCGAGGAGGAGCAGGCCCGGCGCCTGACCGAACGCCTCGACCTGGCCCGCGAGATCCACGAGCGGGTGATCCAGCGCCTGTTCGGCGTGTCGCTGGCGCTGACCGCCCCCGAGCTCGACGCCGCCCAGCGCGAGCGCTCGCGCACCGAGCTGCAGGAGGCGATGGGTGAGCTGCGCGCGGCCCTGGAACGACCGCTCGCCCCGCTGGCGGTCAAGCCGACCGACGAACGGGCCTCGCTGGCGGCCGAGCTCGAGCGCCTGTCCGAGCTCGGCGTGGTCGCCGGGGCCCAGCTGACCGTCGACTGGCCGGAGGGCGTGGTCGTGCCCGGCGCTCACGAGCAGGCCGCCCAGTCGTTCCTCATCGAGGCGCTGCGCAACGCCAAGAAGCACGCGCGCGCCAGCCGGATCGAGGTGGCGGTGACCAACGACGGGGAGACCTTCGCGCTGCAGGTGCGCAAC
>CAZZVR010000282.1:0-4140 GCA_964657595.1 Burkholderia sp. PAMC 26561
TCGACCATCCCGTCCGGGGCCATCAGGCGATCCAGCGGCCCGCCGTCGGCGAGGACACGTTCGAGCACGCCGTCGTCGGCCAGCACTCGGTCGAGCGGTCCCCTGGCGGCCAGTGCGCGGCCCAGGGGCTGGTCGTTGCCGGTCAGCGCGGCGAGCTGCTCGATCCGGCCGAGTGGGCCGTCGGGATCACCGAGCCGCCCGAGCTGCTCGACGGCGCCACCCTGGGCCAGGAGCGCGGTGAGCCGGTCGGCGTAGCCATCCGGGCGCCGGATCGGGCCGTCGCGACCGATGGCGCGAGCGGCGTCGATCGCCAGCTCGGCGCCCCCGCGCGCCACCCGGGCGGGCAGCAGGATGGTGCCGATCAGACCCACGGTCCGGGAACGGTAACTGACGGCCGACAAATCGGCGTTTTCCGGCCGATTTCTGCTAGCTTCCTAAGAGCACCCGGAGGCTTCTGCTCTTCTCGTCTCCGAAGTGAACTCGGCCAGAGGGGCAGGAAAGGCGGTGGGCCATGGCCCCCGCAGCACGTTCGGAGCGCATCACGCGACACGTCGCCAGGCTCCTCAGGGCCGAGCGGGAGCGCACTCTCACCGAGGCGCCCCGAGTCAGCTCGACTCCGATCGCCAATCTGGAGGGCCGGCCGAATCCGTTCGGAACCGAGCGCCGCCACCTTCTGCCGCGGATCCATCGCCCCACCAAGCAGGTGGGGGCATGGAAGCCGGCGCGATCCTAGGCAGCGTCCCGATCCTGGAGACCGACGTTCTCGAGCCGCCGGACGTCGCCGACAGCTTCGAGGACCGGGCGAGCCTCGAGCGCGCCCCGGAGCGCGACGGCTACCGCTGCGTCGAGTGCGGGCACCTGCTGCGGGTGTTCGGCGGCGGCCGCCACCGCGTCTACTTCGAGCCGGCCAACACCGCATTGGATGACCCGATCATGGACGGGGTCTGCCCCCAGTGCGGTCACGGACTGCCCGGCAAGCAGTGACAACGATCTTGCTGACCCTGCACGACCGCGATGACCATCCTGCCCGCTCGATCCGAAGGACCTGAGTCATGAGCCATTCTGCGTGTCCTGCCTGCCAGCTGCGCTTCACGCCCAGCCAAGCGGCAGGATTCCCCGTGTGCCCGATCTGCGAGGCGCCCTTCCAGGTCGCCATGAGCGCCGGCTTGGTCATGGGCTTCCAGCTGTATGAGCCGGAGATCGCGAGCCAGCTGCTCCCCGGGGCGGCGGCCGCCGCGATGCCGATCCCGCCGCGGCTGTAACCGCGGTTCCGTCCGCAGCTGCGGCCCCGGCGCCCACCGCGGTCCCGTCCGTAGGTGCGGTCCGCCGGACGGCGCGGTCCCACCCGTAGCTCCGTCCGGCCCCCACCGAACGCGGGGGCCGGACTTGCGCGTGAGCGCCGGTCAGATCGCCGACGGCGAGGGCATCGACGACGACGCCACCGCGACCGGACTGTGCGCCTCGGCCCAGGTGATCAGGCGGCCGTTGGCCTCGTCATAGAGCTTGAGACGCGTCGAGCGCATAGCGTCTGAGACGGTGAGCACCGGGACGCTCTGGAACACCGCGTTGTTGCGATGGGTGCTCACGAGGTTGTAGAAGGGCACCCGTGAGCTGAGGTGGTGGATGTGGTGATAACCGATGTATCCCGTCGCCCACGCCAACGGCTCGGGCAGGTCGAGGAACGAGCTTCCGCGCAGGGCGGCGTCCGCATAGCTCCATTCGTCACCCCGCGCCCAGTAGGCGTCCTCGAACTGGTGCTGGACGTAGAACAGCCAGACGCCGGCGGCACCGGCCAGCAGGGCCGGGGGTGCCCAGATCAGGGCGAGATCGCCCACGCCGATGGCCCACACAAGCAGGGCGATCACCACGGCCAGGGCGGCGTCGGTGAGCAGCTTGCTGTTGCGCATGCGCGGCTGACTGTTGGTGAGGCCAAGGAACCGCGGGCCGATGATCATCGCGATCACCGGACCGAGGCTGAACATCACCAGTGGGTTGCGGAACGCGCGGTAGGCGAAGCGTCCCATGGGGGAGGCGGCCTGATACTCCGCCAGCGTCATGGTCGGAACGTCACCGGTGCCGCGCTTGTCCAGATCTCCGGACGTGGCGTGGTGGACGTTGTGCTCGTGACGCCAGGAGGCGAAGGGCACCATCACCATGGTGGCGACGGCGCGACCCACCCAGGTGTTGGCTTTGCGTGACTCGAAAAATGATCCGTGCGCACAGTCGTGAAAGACGATGAAGGAGCGCAGCAGGAACGCGGCGCTGATCGGGATGAGCGCGAGCGTCAAAAACACGGAGACGCGCAGGGCGAAGTACATGCCCACGCTCACGGCGAGGTAACCGCCGACCGAGGTCAGCAGGCAGAGCAGCGCTTGCCCAAGCCGGGGACGAGCGGCCTCCCGCAGGAGCTCACGCCAGTAGGCGGGCTCCTGCGGGAAACGCTGTACGGCTTCAGGAGCGGCGGTGTCCGATCCCCCCGGGGGCATCGGATTGCCGGTCGCCATTGCGATCAGATGGTCTGAACGTTGGCGGCAGCGGGACCCTTGGGGCCCTGCTCGGTGTCGAAGCTGACCTTCGCACCTTCGGCGAGCGACTTGTAGCCGTCGCCGCGAATGGCCGAATGATGAACGAACAGGTCCTTGCCGGCGTCATCAGGAGTGATGAAGCCGAAGCCCTTTTCGTCGCTGAACCACTTGACGGTTCCAGTTGACATAAGAGGTAATCCTCCGGTTGATGTGCACTTGCGGTAACGGAGGGCGCTGTAGGGCGAACTAAGATAACGCTTGGGCACGACTAGTGTGCCGAGCGGTTGCCCGACAACGGCAGACTAGCGCAGAAACGGACGTTCACGCAAGAGTCAGCTCATAAGCGTTCCCTTTACGCGAAGGCTTCTACCGTTCGATGAACGTTGAACCGACGAACGAGAGGGAGTGCCATGAACATCGGCATCATCGGAGCGGGGAACATCGGCGGCACGCTCACGCGCCTGCTCACCCAGCACGGTCACACCGTGCGGGTGGCGAACTCCCGTGATCCCGAGACGCTGTCGGAGCTGGCCTCCGAGACCGGCGCGGCCGCGGTGTGGGCGCATGAGGCGGCGGTCGACGCTGACCTGGTCATCGTCAGCATCCCGCAGAAGAACGTGCCCGACCTGGCCCCCGGCATCGTCCAGACCGCCAAGCCCGGCGCCCCGGTCATCGAGACGAACAACTATTACCCGCGTGAGCGCGACGGGCTCATCCAGGAGATCGAGGACGGCAAGCCCGAGAGCGTCTGGGTGTCTGAGCACCTCGGCGTGCCCGTGGTCAAGGTGTTCAACGGGATCTACTGGAAGCACCTGCTCGAACGCGGCAAGCCCAGCGGGGCCGAGGACCGCATCGCCCTGCCCGTGGCGGGCGATGATCCCCGGGCCAAGGCGACGGTGAGCGACCTGGTCGACCAGATCGGTTTCGAGCCCGTCGACGGCGGCACGCTGGCCGACTCCTGGCGCCAGCAGCCCGGGACGCCGGTCTACGGCACCGACCTCACGGCACCGGCCGCCGTCGAGGCGCTCGCCGGCGCGCAGCGTGAGCGGCCGGAGAACTTCCGCGCCGAACGCTGACGCCTGAGGGCTGACGGGCGCGTGAATGGGGCAGACTCCGAGCATGCATCCCCAAGCGCGCGCCCGCCATCTCCTCGACGAGCAGCAGAACCTGGTCGTGGCCACCGTCAGTGCCGAGGGGGTCCCGTGGATCGCGCCGGTGTTCTTCGTCCCGGACGAGCACTACGACCTCTACTGGACCTCGGACAAGGAGGCTCGCCACTCGGAGAACCTGCGTGCCAATGGCCAGGCGGCGATCGTCGTCTACCAGGTCGAGCCGGGCCAGCCGGTCGACGGCGTCTACGCCCAGGCTGCGGTGAGCGAGCTGGACGACCCCGACGAGATCGCCCGCGCGACCGAGATCATGACCCGCCGGCGCCAGCCCGAGCGGTGGATGATCGAGAGCCCCGCCGACGTCAGTGGCGACGGTCCCTGGCGGATCTACCGGGCCCACCTCCTGTCGATCGAGGTGCGCCACAGCGGTGAGAAGGGCGGCAAGGCCGTCGCGCTGCGCCAGCCCGCAGACTTCCGCTAGTCGCCCGCCGCCGGCCCGCCGGCCC
>CAZZVR010000283.1:0-4107 GCA_964657595.1 Burkholderia sp. PAMC 26561
CTGGGGTCCCCCGCAGGATCCCGAGCAGGCGATCCGGGTGCTCCGGCGGGCCGTCGAGCTGGGGGTGACGTTCATCGACACCGCCGACTCCTATGGCCCGTTCGTCGCCGAGCAGCTCATCTGCCGGGCGCTCGGCCCCTACCCCGGGGACCTGGTGATCGCGACCAAGGCCGGCCAGACGCGACCGGGTCCCAAGGAGTGGCAGCCCCTCGGACGCCCCGAGTATCTGCGTCAGCAGTGTGAGCTCAGCCTGCGGCATCTCGGGTTGGACACGATCGAGCTCTTCCAGCTGCACCGGATCGACCCCCAGGTTCCCATTGCGGAATCGGTCGGCGCCCTGAAGCGCCTTCAGGAGGAGGGCAAGATCCGCCACATTGGCCTCTCGGAGATCTCCCTCGAGGACCTCCTCGAGGCTCAGCGAACGGCTTCGATCGCGACCGTGCAGAACCTCTTCAACCTCGTCAACCGGACCGCCGAACCGCTGCTTGAGCATTGCGAGGCCCACGACATCGCGTTCATCCCGTGGTTTCCACTGGCGACCGGCGCGCTGGCTGCTCCCGGTGGGCCGCTGGATTCACTCGCGGCCGAGTTGGGGTGCAGTCCATCCCAGCTGGCTCTCGCCTGGCTGCTGAGGCGATCGCCGGTGATCCTGCCGATCCCGGGTACGTCGTCGGTCCACCATCTGGAGAGCAACCTGGCCGCGGCGTCGATCACGCTCTCTGACGAGCAATTCCAGTCCCTGACCGGTACCATGGACGATATTCGCAATACGACTGTAGATAGTGCAACCGCAAACCGAGGCTGACGCTATGCAATACCGCTCCCGCGGGCCCCGCCCACGGTTCTTCGACGATCCCCAGCTCGATCGCTTTCACGTTATGTTGGTGGCGCTCACCGAGGAACTGGCCGTCGCGCACGAACGCCAGGACACCCTAGAACGCCTGCTCGAGGCCAAGGGTGTGCTCACCCGTGCGGAGATCGAGACCTTTCAGCCCGATGAATCGGTGTTCGACGAACGTGAGGCCTGGCGCGACGCATACGTCGAGCGGGTCCTGCGAGTGGTCTTCGAGGAGGCGGCTCGACTGCGTGAGGGTCAGCGCTTGGAGACGGTCGAGGATGTCGTCAACGCCGTATCCAGTGATTCCCCGGAGGTCGCTCATGCCCGCTCCTGACCAGCAGCACGAACACGCGGTCCTGCCTACCGCCACCCACGACGAGCAGGCACGTGAACGTATCGTCCGCGCACTGCGCCGCAGCATCGTCGGCAAGCTCGTGCCCGGTGTGCCCGACGCGTGGAACGGACGCGTCAAGGACCGCATGGTCACCGAGCCGACGACCCGGAGTGAGGTCCGGCGCGCGATGCTGGAGGACGAGTACGTGCAGCAGGTGTTCTCGCTGCGTCGGATCGTCCAGGAGCAGACCTGGGACGTGACGGCCGAGATCGTTGGCCGTCAGATCGAGGATCTCAACGATCGGGCCGCGCACGTGCCCGCGACGGCGGGGGGGACGTTGGAGCTCGATCCCGACCTGGAGATCCCGGGCTACCTCAAGGCGCTGGACATCCACGCGATGCCCACGGGGTACTGGGATGAGTTCACCGATGGTTACGACGTCGCCGCCGGCGCGATCTATGACCGCGGCGTCTATCTCTATGCCGCCGGTCAGAGTGGTCCCCTGGGAGACAGCCGGGGCCGCTCGGTGGCCTTCAACTACTTCGCCGAGCAGCTTCCGGACTTCCGTCCACGACGGATCCTCGACATGGGCTGCAGCCTCGGTCACAGCCTGCTTCCCTACACCGAGCTCTATCCCGAGGCCGAGATCTGGGGCATCGACGTGTCCCCCGGCGTGTTGCGCTACGGCCATGCTCGCGCCGAGTCATTGGGGAGGAGGATCCACTTCTCCCAGCAGAATGCGGAGCGGACGAAGTTCCCCGCCGGTCACTTCGACCTGGTGGTGTCACACATCCTCCTGCACGAGACCTGTCACCCGGCGCTGCGCAACATCTTCTCCGAGTGCCACCGGCTCCTGACCCCGGGCGGCTACATGCTCCACGCCGAGGTCCCCCAGTACGAGGGGACCGATCTCTTCACCCAGTTCCTGATGGATTACGACACCTTCTACAACAACGAGCCCTTCTGGGGCGCGATGCACGACATCGACCTCGAGGCACTCGCCGTCGAGGCCGGCTTCCCGGCCGACTCGGTCACCGCCGAATTCGTCGCCAGTGGCCGTCGGGAGGGCGCAGACCGCACGGGTCGCAAGTCCACCGGCAAGACCGCCGGTCAGCTGCAGCTCACTGTCGCGCGTAAGCCCACCTGACCTCGGGGAACGGACGGTCGCCCTGGCGTGACCGCGAGCCTCGCTCGTGGGACTCAAGCGCGCCGGTGAACCGCCGTTATCGCAGATCAGCCGCGAGGGCGGCGGCGACGCCCAGCCGTGAGCGCACGCTGTCGACGATCACGTCACTGTCGGGGAGGAACGCATCCTCAAGCGTCGGGCTGTAGGGGATCGGGGTCTCCGCGGTGGCGAGGATCCAGGCATCGTCGAGATCGTGCAGCGCCTCGGCGGCGACCGCGCCGAGCACTCCGGCGGCCCAGCCACCCAGCTGTGGGCCCTCCTCGACCGCGAGCAGCCGGTTGGTGCGCGCGACCGAGGCGAGGACGGTGTCGAGATCCAGGGGTCGGAGGGTGCGCAGGTCGATGACCTCCACCGAGATTCCGTCCTCAGCGAGCCGATCGGCGGCGGCGAGGACATCGGAGACCCCCTTGCCGACGGACACGACCGTCAGGTCACTGCCCGGTCGCGCGATCCCGGCTCTGCCGAGCGGGATGACCTCCTCGGTGGGGGCGGGGCCCTTGACCGAGTAGAGCCGCTTGTGTTCGAGGAAGATGACCGGGTTGTCGTCCCGGATCGAGGCCTTGAGCAGGCCCTTGGCTTCGGCGGGGGATGAGGGGAACACGATCTTCAGGCCCGGTACCCCCTGAAACCAGGTGCCGTGGGTCTGGGAGTGGATCGCCCCGAACCGTCCACCGGCACCCACCGCCGAGCGGACGACGAGCGGGACCGTCGCCTGCTCGTTTGAGATGTACCAGAACTTCGCCGCCTGGTTGACGAGGCTGTCCATCGGCAGCGCCATGAAGTCACCGAACATGACCTCGAACACGGGCCGCAGTCCGGTGACCGCCGCGCCATAGGCGGCGCCGGCCAGCGCCAGCTCCGAGATCGGGGTGTCGAACACCCGGTTGGCGCCGAATCGCTGCGCGAGGTCGGGGGTCGCCTTGAACACGCCTCCGGCGACCGCGACATCCTCCCCGAAGAAGATGACCGACGGATCGCGTTCGAGCTCCTCGGCGATCGCGTCGCGGATGGCGACGCGGAACTCAAGCGTGCTCATGCGCTGAACTCCGTCGCCGCGTCGAGCACGGGATCGGGATACGGCGCCGCCAGCGCGCTGTCGACCGCCTCCTCCAGCCGGCTGGCCGTGGCCTGTTCGACGGCGGCGATCTGCTCCTCGGTCAGCCCGGTGTCCAGCAGCCGCGCCCGGGCGAGCGTCAGGGGATCGCGCTCCAGCCACTCGTCGAGCTCCGCCTTGCTGCGGTAGGCCCCGGGGTCGCTCTTGGAGTGCCCGTAGTGACGGTAGGTACGACACTCCAGCAGGGTGGGACCATCACCTCCGCGCGCCCGGCCCACCGCCGCCTCGGCGGCGGTGTGCACCGCCCACAGGTCGTTTCCGTCGACGACCTCCGCGGGTACGCCGTAGCCGGCCGCGCGCGCCGCGATGTCGGCGCCGGCGGTGGCGTCGGCGAGGGGCGTGAACTCCGCATAGAGGTTGTTCTCACAGACGAAGATGACCGGCAGGGACATGACCGCCGCCATGTTCATGCACTCATGGAAGTAGGCCTGGTTGGTGGCGCCGTCGCCGAAGAAGCAGACCGAGACCCGGCCCTGGCGCTGAGCGGACATGCCGGCCCCGAGGGCGGCGGCCATCGAGCCGCCCACGATCCCGTAGCAGCCGACGAGTCCATGGTCGATGTCGATGACGTTCATCGAGCCTGCTCGGCCTCCACAGACTCCGGTCACGCGGCCGAGCATCTCGGCGACGAGCGG
>CAZZVR010000284.1:0-4096 GCA_964657595.1 Burkholderia sp. PAMC 26561
CGCTGTGGGCGCTGCTCGACGCCGGCGCCGAGGTGGCGGTGTGGAACCGCACCCCGGCGCGGGCGCAGGCGCTGTGTGCCGAGCTCGGCGGCCGGGTGGTGAGCGAGCCCGAGCCGGCGGCGCTGTTGATCCAGGCTTCAGCAGCCGGGCTGGAGTCGGGCAGCGCCCTGCCCGGCTTCAAGGTCCTGGCCCCGGACGCCGATGGTCTGGGCAGATACGAGATCGTGGTCGACTTTGTCTACTCCCAGGACGGCGGCACCCTGCTGTCAGCCGCGCGCCGCCACGGCGTGACGGTGATCGACGGGCTCGAGCTGCTCGTCCGCCAGGGCGCGCTGGCGTTTGAGCGCTTCACCGGTCAGCCGGCGCCCCTGGCCGTCATGGATCGTGCGGTGCGGACATGAGCGCCGCGGGCGAGCCCCGCGTTGAGCCGTCCGCCGACTCCGGCGCGGCTGACTACGGCGCCGTCGCCGCGGTGACGCACTTGCCGGTGAAGGGGCTGACCCCGGCCCGCTCAGGTGGTCCGCGGCGCTCGGTCACCGACGCCTTGGTGGCGCTCGAGTTGATCACCCCCGAATACGCCCAGCGCGCCGCCCAGGTCGCCCGCGGGCGGGGGATCAGCGTCGAGCGCTTCCTGATGGAGGAGGCGACGATCACCGCCGAGCAGCTCGCTCGCGCCTACGCGGATGCCTTCGGACTCGACCACCTCGACCTCGCGGCCTTCCAGATCGACATGGCGGCGGCCAACCTCGTGCCGGCGACCGCGGCGCGGCGCTGGGGCGCGGTGCCGGTCGCCTACCTCGACGACACCACACTGCTGGTGGCGATCGCCGACCCGGCCAACGTGCTGGCCATCGAGGACATCCAGCTCACCACCGGCCTCGACGTCAAGCGGGCGGTCGCCTCCGGCGAGGACATCGACACCTTCGTCAGTCGCCTCAACCGCTATGAGGCCGACGTGGCCGGCGCGGTCGAGGAGGAGGAGGCAACCGCCTCCCTCGAGGTCACCGACCTGCGCGAGACCGCCGATGACGCGCCGATCATCAAGCTCGTGCACTCGGTGATCGCCGACGCCACCGAGCGTGGCGCCTCCGACATCCACTTCGAGCCCCAGCCGACCCGTACCGGTGGCATGGGGGAGATGCGGGTGCGCCTGCGCATCGACGGGGTGATGATCGAGACGGCCAACGTGCCCCGGCGCCTGGCTGCCGGCGTGGTCAGTCGCATCAAGATCATGTCCGACCTCGACATCTCCGAGAAGCGCCTGCCCCAGGACGGTCGCGTGGGCCTGAGCATCGCCGGGCGCCACGTCGACCTGCGCGTGGTGACGATCCCCAGCGTCAACGGCGAATCGGTCGTCCTGCGCATCCTCGACCAGAGCCAGATGCGCCTGGACCTCGACCATCTCGGCCTCCAGCCCCATGAGATGTCCCAGTTCCGCGCGTCCTTCAGCCGCTCCCACGGGGCGATCCTGGTCACCGGGCCGACCGGGTCGGGCAAGTCCACCACCCTGTACGGCGCGCTGCTGGAGCTCAACACCGACGAGAAGAACATCATCACCATCGAGGACCCGGTCGAGTACCAGCTGCCGGGGATCACCCAGATGCAGGTCAACCCCCGGGCCGGCCTGACCTTCGACTCGGGCCTGCGCTCGATGATGCGCGCGGACCCCGACATCCTCATGGTCGGGGAGATCCGCGACCGCCAGACCGCCCAGATCGCCATCGAGGGCGCCCTCACCGGCCACCTCGTGCTCTCCACCCTGCACACCAACAACGCCCCGTCGGCCGTCTCGCGCCTGATCGAGATGGGCATCGAGCCCTTCCTGCTCGCCTCGGCGATCGAGTGCGTGGTCGGCCAGCGGCTCGCCCGCACGCTGTGCCCGCACTGCAAGGCTCGCAAGATCGTCTCAGTCGACGTGCTGCGTGACCACGGCTTCAGAGCCCAGTTCGACATCGAGGCCCACGAGCCGGTCGGCTGCGTGCGCTGCGGCGGCATGGGCTACCGCGGGCGCATCGGCATCTATGAGGTGATGCGGATGACCTCTGAGCTGCGCGAACTGACCCTGTCGCGCGCCTCCGTGGACCAGCTCACCGCGGTGGCGGTCAGCCAGGGCATGCGGCGCATGCGTGACGACGGCCTGGAGAAGGTCAAGGCCGGGTTGACCTCGCTGGCCGAGGTCGCGCGGATCACCGGCGCGACCGTCTGAGCGTCCGCGGCGGTACGTCGCGGCGAGCGCGCCTCGGTCAGAGAGCCTGTGCCGCCGGTGAGCCGGCGGTGGGGAGGACGACGACGAAGCAGCCCCCGGGGCCGTCCCCGAGGTGGATCTCCCCGCCACAGGACCGGGCCAGGCGCTGGGCCAGGGGCAGCCCCAGACCGGCGCCGTCGCCCGCCTCGCCGGCGCCGCGCACGCCGGGCAGGAACACCCGGGCTCCGAGTTCGGGATCGACCCCCGGTCCGTCGTCGCGCACGGTGGCGATGACGGCGCCCCGGCGGGCGGTCAGCTCCAGGGTGACGCCGCTGATGGCATGGCGCTGGGCGTTGTCGATCAGCGGCGCGAGGACCTGGCGGATCAGCCCGGGGTCCCCCTCGACCGGCGGTACCGGTCCCTGCGGGGCCAGCAGGCTGACCGCGTCGAAGCTGGCGGCCACCGCACCGAGGTCGACGCCGCTGGCCGACGGGCTGACGTCACGCCGGGCAAAGGCGATCAGCGCATCGAGCGTCGCGGCGATCCGCTGGCTGTGGGCGACCACATCCGACAGTGCCAGCTGCGCGCTGTCACCGTCCTCTCCGAGCGCCAGTTCCGCCGTGCCGCGGATCGCCGCCAGCGGCGTGCGCAGTTCGTGGGCCACCTCGGAGGCGAAGCGCTGCTCATGCCGGCGTGAGGCGGCGATGCGGTCCAGCAGATGATCCAGGGTGGCGGCCAGTGCGGTGATCTCGTCCCGGGGGGGTCCGAGATCGAAGCGCCGCTCGAGGTCGTGGGCCTCCCAGTCATCGGCGTCACGGGTCATCTGCTCGACGGGGTC
Organism: Burkholderia sp. PAMC 26561; assembly: GCA_964657595.1. Lineage (GTDB taxonomy): Bacteria > Actinomycetota > Thermoleophilia > Solirubrobacterales > Solirubrobacteraceae > Palsa-465. Next base: position 3,024 of record CAZZVR010000284.1, read on the forward strand.
CAGCGCCGCGCTGAGCACCCGGTAGCTGACCAGCGTCGCCCCAGCCACGATCAGCAGGCCGAGGGCCAGGCTGGCCCACAGGACCTCGCGGCGCAGCGCCTCCAGCTGGCCGACGTCGACCGCGGCGACGACCGTGGCCACCGTCGTCGCCCCGGTGCCGGCCCGCACCACTTGACGGCCCAGCAGGAAGGCTCCGGTCCGCAGCGATCCGGGTGAGCCTCCGGACCCGATGCCCGCCAGTCGGGCGGCGGCCGCGTCGAGGCTGGCGGTGCTGCCGGTGGGATGCTCGATCAGGCGCCGGTGCACGTAGATCCAGCCGTAGGCGTCGAGGCTGGCATCGTCGAGCGTGTCGCGGACGCTCACGCGCCCCCCGTGCAGCGACAGTGCCGCCAGCTGAGCGTCGATGCGGGCCGACAGCCGCTGGTGGTTGTCGCTGGCCACCGTGCTCGCGAGCAGCAGGTTGCCCGCCGCCAGCAGGCCGCCCAGGCCGAGGACCAGGGTGAGGACGGTCACCGCGAGCAGCCGAGTGCGGAGGCTGTGGGGTCTCACCGGAGGGCGTAGCCGACGCCGCGCACGTTCTCGAGCTCCTCGCCGCGGCCGGCTGCGCGGAGCTTGGTGCGAATGCGTGAGATGTAGGCGTCGAGGGTGTTGTCGGAGACCATCGCCCCGTCCGGCCAGGCGGTGGAGATGAGCGCGGCGCGGCGGATGACGCTGTCGGGAGCGGCACACAGCGCCGCCAGCAGGCGGTACTCGGTGGGGGTCAGGCGCACGCGCTCGCCGTGGCTGAGGTCGGCGGGGGCGATGGCGTGCTGGGCGGGATCGAGCAGGGCACCCAAGCCGCGCGGGCTCGCGGGCTCGCCGCCCGCGGCGTCCGGCGTCGCGTCACCGCGCTGGGTGCGGCGGGCGAGCGCCTGGACGCGGACCACCAGCTCAGCCAGGGCAAAGGGCTTGGTCAAGTAGTCGTCCCCACCGGCGTGAAAGCCGCTGACGCGATCGCTGAGAGCACTCCGGGCGCTGAGGAACAGCACCGGTGCGTGCACGCCGCGGGCCCTCAGCGCCTGACAGACATCGCG
>CAZZVR010000285.1:0-4053 GCA_964657595.1 Burkholderia sp. PAMC 26561
GGTGGGCCAGCTCGTCGAGATCTTCCGCGCGAAGATCGTCGACGTGGCGCGGCGCTCGGTGACCATCGAGGTCACGGGCGAACATGCCAAGATCGAGGCCTTCGAACAGCTCATGCGGCCCTACGGCCTGATCGAGATGGTCAGGACCGGGGAGATCGCCGTCGCCCGCGGGCGCAACGAGACCTGAGCCGCGCGGCGACCCCCGGGTCGCGTCGGCGCAGGTGGCCGCCCCCCGGGAGCTCAGCGGCCACTCCGGGGTCGGCCCAGAGCATTCGCATCCGGCCAGGCGCCAGCGTTATAGTCCCGCGCTGGCGTGCGCTCAGGCCTCGCGTCGGGCCGCGCCGTCCGGGACCGGGCGGCGAGACATTAACTATTTTCGCCCAACTGACGAGAATCTCCCTATGACCCCTGAGGAAACCCGAAGTGCCATCCGCGAGGTGCTCGCGGTCCACGCCAAGCTCCCGGTCGACGTGGCGACACTGGCGGACGACGCCGATCTGTTCGCGGCCGGGATGACGTCGTTCTCCAGCGTCAACGCCATGCTCGCCCTCGAGGAGCGCTTTGATGTCGAATTCCCGGATTCGATGCTGAACCGGTCCGCCTTCGGGAGCATCGACGCCATCGCGTCGGCGCTCGAGCAGATCGAAACCCTCGCCTGATCTGCGTGCCGCGCGAGGTCCGCTCGGTCAGTCCCGAGCAGGTGCAACTGCGGGATGAGCTCTTCGCCGCCGGCCTGCTCATTCCCTCTGGCGTCGACGGCGTCTACGGCCACGGTGAGTCGTTCGAGGCGGTGCGGGAGGGCCTCGCCCGCGTCATCGAGGCGGCGGCCTCCAGCCGGGGGGCCATCCGCCTGCGCTTCCCGCCCGTGTTGCCAGTGCATCAGCTCGAGTCGACCGGCTATCTCTCCAACATGCCCCACCTGGCCGGCACGGTGTTCAGCTTCGAGGGCGACGAGGCCGCGGCCGCGTCGCAGGCCCAGCGCGCCCAGGACCATGGGGATTGGAGCGAGTTCCAGCATCAGACCGAGGTGTCGCTGATGCCGGCGGCGTGCTATCCGGTGTATCCCGCTCTGGCTCGGCGCGGGCCGCTGCCCGAGCACGGCGTGTTCGTCGACGCCGGTGGCGCCTGGGTGTTCCGCCACGAACCTTCGACGGACCCGGCGCGGCGCCAGATGTTCCATCAGCACGAGCTCGTGCGTGCGGGACACCCCGACACGGTGCTGGAATGGCGTGCGGAATGGGCCCAGCTCGGGCTCGAGCTGCTCGAGTCCCTCGGCCTGTCCTGTCGCCTCGACAACGCCAACGACCCGTTCTTCGGGCGACGCGGGCGCATGCTCGCGGTGAACCAGCGTGCCCAGGACCTCAAGCTCGAGCTGCTCGTGGACATCGCCGGGCCCGAGCCGACCGCTTGTGCCTCCTTCAACCATCACCAGGACCACTTCACGAGCACCTTCGAGATCACGATGGCTGACGGGGGAGTCGCCCACACGGCATGCCTGGGCTTCGGTCACGAGCGGATCGTGCTCGCGCTGCTGGCCCGGCACGGTCTCGACATCGACGACTGGCCCGCGGAGATCGCGGGCCGGCTGCTGGGTGAGGGTTGAGCGCGCCCAGCCTCACCGGCCGGGACGTCGCGGGATATCAGCCCCACCGGCTGCACGCCTCGGACCGGGCCTACAGCGAGACGAACTGCTACGCCGACGTGCTCATCGAGCTGCTTCACGCGGCCGGATACGAGCCGCTGGCCATGTTCGCCCACCTGGTGCGCATGGACTTCGAGGGAGACCAGTGGACGTTCTTCAAGCCGCGTCCAGAGGATCTCGAGCGGCTGTACGGGATCGACATCCACGAGATGAACCCCTACCGGCCGCTGCCGGAGCAGATAGCCGAGCAGATCGCCGCCGGTCGGGGGATGATCGTGGAGCTCGACGCGTGGTATCTCCCGGACCGGGAGGGGACGAGTTACCGCACCGAGCACGTCAAGACCTCCTGCGCGTTTGACCGGATCGACGCGGAGGCCCAGAGCCTGCACTACTTCCACGGCCCCGGGCTCTTCGCCCTCGAGGGCGAGGACTACCGCGGGGTCTTCCGGATCGGTGCGTCCTCCCCCGACGTCCTACCGCCCTACGTCGAGCTGGTGCGCTTTGATGCCGGCCCCCGGCTCGAGGGCCAAGCGCTCCGTCAGGCGGCGCTCGACAGCCTTCGGGCCAACCTCGCCCACCGGCCGGGCGATAATCCGGTGCACCGCTTCGGCGTCGCGCTGGCGGATGCCCTGCCGATCCTGCTCTCCGGCGAGCTCGAGGCCTATCACGCCTACGCGTTCGCCACGGTGCGGATCCTCGGCTCCGGATTCGAGGCGCTCGGGTCCTTCACGGAGTGGCTCTTCGATGCGGGTGATGCAGCCGAGGTCACTGCTGTCCACGCGGCCATCGCCGCGATCGTCGCGAGCTCCAAGGCGTTGTCCTTCCGGCTCGCCCGTCGGCGCGCGTTCGACGCCAATCCCCTGCTCGAGTCCCTCGCGGACAATTACGCTCGGGCACTCGACGGGCTGATCCGCCTGTCCGCCTGATGCGCGTCGAGGGCTGGCAGCTCGCCGCCTGCGCCCCGGATCGGTTCGGCGATCCGCCCGGAGCGGATGCCCTGGCGTGGCAGCCGCTGGCGCGGGCCACCTCGGTGGGTGTCGCCCGTCCCGGTATCACCAACGCCGAGCTCGACGGCCAGGACTGGTGGTACCGGGCGTCGCTGGACGTCCCCAACGCGGACCGGCTGGTGCTCCAGAGCGTGGCCACGATCGCCGACGTGTACCTCGACGGTGTGCTCGTGGCCCATTCCGAGAGCATGTTTCGACCCATCGAGGTGACTCTCGACCCCGCTGCCGGGCCGCGGGAGCTGGCCGTCTGCTGTCGTGCCCTGGGGCCCCGGCTGGCCCAGCGGCGCCGGCCCCGGGCACGCTGGCGCACTCAGCTGGTCGAGTCGGGCAACCTGCGTTTCCACCGGACCATGCTGCTCGGCCGCGCCCCGGGGTTTGCGCCCGGGCCCGCGGCGGTCGGTTTGTGTGGCCCGGTGGACGCCAAGGTCGCCGCGCCGACCGACGCCGTCGCCCTGCGGGCACGCATGCGCGGATCTGAGGGAGTGCTCAGCCTCGGGGGTGCCCAGGACCTGGACCCCGGCGCCGAACTGGTGGCGTGCGGTCCCACCGGTGAACACCGCGGCCCGGTCGCCGAACCGCTGTGCATCCCCGACGTGGCGCGATGGTGGCCCCACACGCACGGGCGACCGGACCTGTACGAGGTGACGGTGGCGGGCCGGCGGGTGGGCAGCGTCGGCTTTCGCGCCCTCGGCTGGCCCGAGGATTGGGAGGCCGACGGCTTCGGGCTGAGCGTCAACGGGGTGGAGATCTTCTGCCGCGGGGCCGTCTGGACACCCCTGGTCGGCGAGCTCGAGGGCGACGCGCATGCCCTCGCCGAGCGACTCGGTCGCGTGGCGGGCGCCGGCATGAACATGCTCCGCATCCCCGGCACCGCCACCTATGAGTCCGATGCGTTCTATGACCTGTGTGACCGGTTGGGGATTCTCGTGTGGCAGGACATGATGTTCGCCAACCTCGACTATCCCGACGGCGACCCGGAGTTTGTCGCCGAGGTCGAGGCCGAGGCGAGGTTCCAGCTCAGACGGCTCGGGTCGCGGCCGTGTTTGGCCGTCGTGTGCGGCGGCTCGGAGTGCGCCCAGCAGGTGACCATGCTCGGGCTCGACCCCGCGCTGGCCCGGGGTCCGCTGTACACCGAGATCCTGCCGGCCGCGGTCTCGGCCTGCGGCGTCGATGCCGCGTATGTCCCGAACGCGCCCTGGGGCGGCGATGTGCCCTTCCGGCCCGACACCGGCGTAGCGAACTACTACGGTGTCGGCGCCTACCTGCGCGACGTCTCCGACGCCCGCCTCGCCGACGTCGGCTTCGCCACCGAATGCCTGGCCTTCTCCAACGTGGGAGATCGGGCCGCACTGTCCAAGCAGGGGATTCCGCGTGACACGGGCGCGGGGTGGGACTTCGAGGACG
>CAZZVR010000286.1:0-4028 GCA_964657595.1 Burkholderia sp. PAMC 26561
CCCCACGGCCACCCGATCAACGTCGGGCACCGCATCGTCGGGGCGCCGCTGGCCGATTGTGACGCCGGCGCCACCATCGAGATCCTCCGGTTCGAGAATGAGGCCGAGGACCTGCTCCACTATCTGAAGTCCGCCGGCCTCGAACCGGGCCGCACCGGCCGGGTGATCGACTCCGACGGAGAACTCGTCCGGCTCGAGCTCGACGGGGCCGAGACCGAGATCACCACCTCGGTGGCCGAGACGGTGACGGTCAGGGCCGACCCGAGCCCACCGGCGCGCATCGCCCTGCCCGAGCAGCTGGTGCTCGGCGGGCGGTACGGGCGCTAGGCGCCCGCCTCCAGCAGCGCCGGGCCGCCGAGCCAGCGCACCAGCTGTGCGCCGATTGCGGGATGGCCGAGCAGATCGAAGTGCGAGGCGTCGCCCAGGTGGCTGTAGTGGTCGGGGTCAAAGGCGACCTTCTCACCGCGGCCGATGTCCCAGGCCGACTGCCGCACCACCAACAGGTCACCCAACAGGCGCTCGAGACCGCGACCCAGGCCGGCGGAGAAGAAGTAGTGGTCGACGTCGAGGTCACACGGCTCGGCGGCGCCGTGGCGCAGGTCCTTGATCCCCTCCGGCCGCAGGCCGAGCAGCGTGGCCAACGGACGGGTCTCGGGGATCCACGCCATGACGCGCGCGGCCGCCTCGGCGGCCACTTCGAGCGGCGCGCCGCGGTGGGGGACCCCGAGCATCACCATGTGGCGGACCAGCTCACCCGCGTCGGTGCCCTCGAGGTTGACCAGGGCCTGGCGGGCCACCAGCCCGCCCATCGAGTGGCCGACCAGGGCGATCTCATCGATCGGCACCGGTGACTCGGCGACGAGCCGGCGGATCGTATCCGCCAGCAGCTGGCCGTTCTCGGCGATCGGACGGCCGCTGTTGTAGCGGACGTAGACGGGGGTGTAGGCCAGCGCGGTGGCCAGACGCTCGCCGTAGCCCGGACCGCGCCCACGCCAGAGGAACCAGGCGTCCTCGGTCTCACACAGGCCGTGGATGAACACCACCAGGCGGGGGGTGACCTCGCCCCCGGTGCCGCGGGCATCGACGCGGGCGGACATCTGCGTGGCCAGCGGGTTGCCCTCCAGCGCCAGCCGATCCCCGGCGATGCCGTTGAGCACACCCTGGAGGACGCGGGCGCGCAGGCCCGCCTCCTGACCGGCGGCGATGAGCACGGCCAGCTCGCTGGCGATCTGGGCCGCCACCTCACCGATCGCCCCGGTGAGTCCGTAGGCGAGCGAGCTGATGGTGTCATGCAGGGTGCGGGCGGGCAGGCTGGCCAGGGCCATCGGCTTGCCCGCCAGGCCGATGGCCCAGAACACCCGGTCGGCGATCGCCTGGTGGGTGTCGCGGATGACCCCGACGGCGCCGCCGAAGCCCCGGCCGGCGAGGGTGCCGGCAGCGCTCAGCCAGTCATCCAGCGCCGGAGCCGTCGGGGCCAGCGGCGCTGGCGCCCGGGGTGGTGGTGACTCAGGCGACATCGGCCGGGGTGGCCGTGGTCACGCGGTAGGCCTCGGCGAGACGTGCCACGCCCTCGTCGATCTCCTCCGGGGTGACCCCCGAGTAGGCGATCCGCAGGGAGGCATGACCGCCCTCCAGCATGAAGTCCGAGCCCTTGACGAACTGGACGCCGCGTTCCAGCGCGGCGTCGTAGAGGGCGTTGACGTCGGTGCCGCGCGGCAGGTCGACCCACATGAAGTAGCCGCCCTCGGGCACCTGGAAGCGGGCGTCGGGCAGCTCGCGCTCGAGGGCGGCCCCGAGGGTGACCGCTCGCGCCTGCAGGGCGGTCTTCACCGTGGCGATCGCCCCGGGAAACGCGTCAGAGCGCACGAACTGGTGGACGATCCCCTGAGACAGCATGCTCGGGGAGATGTAGGCGCCGACCGCCAGCTGGGTGATCCGCGCGATGAGCTCGGGGGCGCCGATGAGGTAGCCGACCCGCACACCGGGAGCGACGATCTTGGAGAAGGAGGAGGCGTAGGCGACGTGGGTGGAATCGAGCGACAGCATCGTGGGGAGCGTGTCACCGCTGAAGCGGACCTCCCGGTAGGGATCGTCCTCGAAGATCAGGAAGTCGTACTCGTCCGCCAGAGCGAGCAGTCGCTCGCGCTTCTCAAGCGACAGCGTGTACCCGGCCGGGTTCTGGAAGTTGGGGATGATGTGGGCGAGCTTGGGCGCCGCACCCGTCTTGAGCACCCGTTCCAGCGCGGTGACGTCGATGCCGTCGGGCTCCAGCTGCACCGGGCGCACGTCGGCCCCGCGGCCGCGCAGCGACAGGAGCGTGCGGTCATAGGTCGGGTTCTCGACGATCACCGTGTCCCCGGGCCGGACGAGCGCGTCGAAGAGGAACGCATCGGCCTGCATCGACCCGTTGGTGACGATCACGTGCTCCGGCGTGACCCCGTGCTGCTGGGCCACCCACGCGCGCAGGGGCAGGTAGCCGACGGCGGTGCCATAGCCGGTCAGCCCGGCGGGGTCCTCGCTGAACGCCCGGTCCGCCGCCGCACGCAGTCCCGGCACGTCGACGATGTCGAGTGACGGGGCGCCACGGGCGAAGGAGATGGGCTTGGCCGACATGGCTGGCTACAGCCTATCGAGCGTCGCGTCGGCGCACCCCGTGCGTGAGCGATGCGCCAAAACAGTCATATCCCCTGTTTCGGCGCATCGCTCCCGCCCGACGGGATGATCTCGGCAGACGGTGCGGCTAGGCGGCGGCGCCGAGCAGCTCGATGGCCAGCTCGGCCACCTGGGTCGGCGTCTTGCCGACCTTGACGCCCTTGGACTCCAGCGCCGCGGCCTTGGCCTCGGCGCCGCCCGATGAGCCGGAGACGATCGCGCCCGCGTGACCCATGGTCTTGCCGGGGGGCGCGGAGAACCCGGCGATGTAGGCGATGACCGGCTTGGTGACGTTCTCGGCGATGTAGGCGGCGGCCTTCTCCTCGTTGTCGCCGCCGATCTCACCCGACAGCACGATCAGCTCGGTGTCGGGGTCCTCCTGGAACAACGCGATCACGTCGACGAAGTCGGTGCCCGGCACCGGATCGCCGCCGATGCCGACGATCGTCGAGTTGCCGAAGCCCGACTGGGCCAGCACGTTGCCGATCTGGTAGGTCAGGGTGCCCGAGCGTGACACCACGCCGACGTTGCCCGGCTTGAAGAACTGGGCGGGGATGATGCCGACGTTGGCCTTGCCCGGGGACAGGATGCCGGGGCAGTTGGGGCCGATCAGCCGGGCTGTGCCGTTCTTCTTGATCACGCTGAAGGCGCGCAGCTCGTCGTGGGCGGGGATGCCCTCGGTGATGCAGATGATCAGCTCGATGCCGGCGTCCTCGGCCTCGAGGATCGAGTCGGCGGCAAACGGCGGTGGCACGAAGATCATCGCCGTGTTGGCGCCGTCCTTGCGCACCGCCTCCTCGAGCGTGTTGTAGACGGGAATGCCGTCGACGTTCTGGCCGCCCTTGCCGGGGGTGACGCCCGCCACGACCTTGGTGCCGTAGTCGCGGTTGCGCAGCGTGTGGTACTTGCCCTCAGAACCGGTGATGCCGGTGGTGACCAGGCGGGTGTTCTCGTCGATCAGGATGCTCATGTCTGTTTCAGTCCTCCGCTGACGCCTGGTTGGCGAGCTCGACGACCTTGGCGGCGGCGCCGTCCATGGTCGCTTCGGCGTACACGTTGGGTAGGGCGGCGTCGACCAGCAGCTGGCGACCCTCCTGATCGTTGGTGCCATCGAGGCGCACCACGAAGGGGACGGTCGGCTTGAGCTGTTCGAACGCGGCGATGAGCCCGCGCGCCACCTCGTCACAGCGGGTGATCCCGCCGAAGATGTTGAACAACACCGCTTTGACCTTCGGGTTGGCCAGGATGACCTCGACGGCGTTGGTGATCGCCTCGGCCTTGGATCCGCCGCCGGCGTCGAGGAAGTTGGCCGCCTCGCCACCGGCCAGCTTGACCACGTCGAGGGTGGACATGACCAGTCCGGCGCCGTTGCCGAG
>CAZZVR010000287.1:0-3924 GCA_964657595.1 Burkholderia sp. PAMC 26561
CCCGACGATGCGCTCGGCGTCGACGCCGGGGACCGAGGAACTGATCGCCTCGATCATCTGCTCGTCGTCATCGAACAGCAGGGCGGTGGTGAAGTTGCCCAGCTGCAATGTTCGGAAGACATGCCATTCGCTGCCGGGGAACTCGCGGCGAGCGGCGATGACCGCGCGGCAGGCTCGGGTGGAAGCAGAGCGACCGGTCTTGATGCCGGGCGCGAACGGCATGCCGTAGCGGTCGCGGAAGGACGCGCTGGACTGGGAGCCACGCAACGCGGTGTAGCCCATCTTCTCGTAGCGCTCAGTGGTCTCTGACAGGCCGACGAGCACCAGGCGCCAGTCGATCTGGTCGCCGTAGCGCCACTCGATGACGCGCAGCGCCGGGTTCTCGGAGTAGCCCCAGGGGCAGGCGGGGTCGCTGTAGAGCGTGGCGGTGATGTGAGCCGAGTCGTTGATAGCTCAAGTTTACCGCGCGTCGTCAACCCGAGCGGCCGGCCAACCGGTCCACCAGCGGCACCTGGCCGGGATTGAGCTTCTCCCGCGCCCGGGTCAGGGTGAACCAGTCAGCCCGGTCGACCTCGGGGATCGAGATCAGCTGTCCGCGGACCCTCACCTCGATGAGGTTCGACACCACGACGCTGACGTCGGCGTCCCCCTCCAGGGACCAGGCGAGGATGCGCTTGCCCGAGCGCAGCCGGACCTCACCGAGCGACACCGGCTCTCCGTCGGGAGCCGGAAAGCCGAGCTCCTCGGCGAATTCGCGCCGGGCCGCCGCCAGCGGGTCCTCCCCCGCCTCGATCTGGCCCTTGGGGATCGACCAGGCACCCGCGTCCCGGCGCGCCCAGAACGGCCCGCCCGGGTGCACCAGGAGAACCTCCAGCTCACCGCCCGCGTGGCGGTGGAGGAGGATCCCGGCGCTGGTCACGGCCATGCCTGCAGTGTGACAAGCGTCAGTGCCGCGTCAGGCGCTGACGAAGCTCTTGCCTCGGCTTCACGTTCCTCAGCCGTGCGTGGAGTCCAATCATGGACATGGCTACCGACATCCTCGATCTCCCCCTCACCAGCGGGCAGCACGCCACCGCGGAGCTGACCGACACCGCGACCGTACGCGCGAACCCGTTCGACCTGCTCGATCCCCGCGTCGCCGCCAACGCCGTCCCCCTGGCCCAGGCGATGCCCGGGCACTACCTGGCCGTCGCCGACGACCAGGGGGTCGAGCACCTCATCGCGCTGCACGCCGCGATCACTCACGTGGGCCGCGCGGTCGCCGCGGACCTGCGCTTCGAGGACGCCCACGTGTCGCGGCGTCACGCGATCATCGTCCACTACGGCGACCACGTCCGGGTGCTGGATGACCGCAGCTCTGGCGGGACCTTCGTCAATGGGCGCCGGGTCATCGCCACCGATCTGAGCGACGGCGATGTCGTGCGCCTCGGCCCGATCGCCTTCAGCTACCTCCGCGTCCGCTGACGCCACCGGAGCCGGCCGTGGGGCCGGCTCGCTCAGGCGCGCTCGGGCCCGACCGCGGGGACGTCCCGGGCGACCAGCGCGGCGTAGAGACCGCCGTGCTCGAGCAGGTCGTCATGGGTGCCGCGCTCAACGACGGCGCCCTTGTCGAGCACGAGGATCTGGTCGGCGTCCCGCACCGTGGAGAGGCGGTGGGCGATGGTCAGGGTCGTGCGCCCCTCCGACAGGCGCTCGAGCTCGGCCTGGACCGCCGCCTCGGTCTGGGTGTCCAGGGATGAGGTCGCCTCATCCAGCACCAGCACCGGGGGGTTGCGCAGGATCGTCCGGGCGATGGCCATGCGCTGCTTCTCCCCCCCGGAGAAGCGGTACCCCCGCTCCCCCACCACCGTGTCATAGCCATCGGGGAGCGAGGCGATGAGCTCGTGGATGCGCGCGGCCCGGGCCGCCGCCTCGACCTCCGCGTCGGAGGCCTCGGGCTTGGCGAAGCGCAGGTTCTCGCGCACGGTGGAGTGGAACAGGTAGGTCTCCTGGGAGACCACCCCGACGGTGGCGGCCAGCGAGGCCAGCGACACCTCGCGGATGTCGATCCCGTCGATGGTCACCGACCCCTCCTGGGGCTCATAGAGCCGCGCCAGCAGGTAGCCGAGCGTCGTCTTGCCCGCACCGGTCTCCCCCACCACCGCGGTCCGCGTACCCGCGGGGATGTCGAAGTTCACGCCATGGACCGTCCAGGGGAGCGGTCCATCGGTGTCGGCGGCCCCAAGGCCACCGACACCGCCGTAGCGGAAGGAGACGTTCGAGAAGCTCACCTCGCCGATCACCCGGGCCGGGTCGAGCTCGACCGGATGGGCGGCCTCGATGATGTCGATCGGCAGGTCCATGTACTCGAAGATGCGGTCGAACAGGGCCAGGGAGGCCTCCCAGTCCGCGCCCACCCCGAGCAGCGAGTTGATCGGGAACAGCAGCCGGGTCTGCAGGGTGGTGAAGGCCACCACGGTGCCGATGGCGATCGAGCGGCCGACGAAGGCCTGACCGGCGAGCCAGTAGATGATCGCCGGCTGCACGGCGAAGACGAACTGGACCGTGCCCATCATCCAGCGCCCCGCCATGCGCGAGCGAACCTCGAGGTCGGCGATGCTGCGCGACTCCCCGGCGAAGCGGTCCGCCAGATCCCCGCCACGACCCATCGTCTTGCCGAGCATGATCCCCGACACCGACAGGGACTCCGACACCAGCGCCGACAGATCGGCCAGCTGGCGCTGCTGGGTCGAGGTGATCCTCCGGCGGATCTTGCCGACCCGGCGGGTCATCCACACGCTCGGCGGCACGAACACCAACGAGATGAGCGCCAGCTTCCAGTTGAGGATGACCATCGCCACCAGAGCGGCGATGACCGTGGTGGCGTTGGAGGCGATCGTCGTGGCCGTCGTGGTGACCACCGCGTCGAGCCCGCCGATGTCGTTGGCGATGCGCGACTGCACCTCGCCGGTGCGCGTCCGGGTGAAGAAGGCCAGGGACATGCGCTGGAGCCGGTCGTAGACGCCGACACGCAGGTCGTGCATGACGCGCTGGCCGACCTGGTTGGAGCCGTAGGTCTGCCAGACACTGAAGGCGTTGGAGATGAACGCGACGACGACCATGCCCGCGGTGGTCTCCCACAGCGTGGTCAGGTGATGCTTGAGGATCCCGTTGTCGAGCGCGGAGCGCAGCAGGAACGGGTTGAGCATGCTCAGCGCGGCTGACAGGCCGATGAGGCAGCAGACCCAGATCAGCTTGGCGCGGTAGGGCCGGAACAGCGACAGGATGCGACGGCCGTCGCGCTGGCGCGAGGGATCCATCAACGGCGGCGGCGGCTTGGCCCCGCCCCGGCCCATGGCGCGCATCGCCCCGGTGCCAGGGGTCCCCGCGGCCGCGGCCGAGCCCATTCCCGTCATCGCCTGAGTCTCAGTCCGTACGTCACCGTCCCGTCAATGATGACGGGTCAGCCCACGTAGCCTGAGGCTGGGCCTCCCCGGTCACGGTTTGGCGTGTTTTGCCGCCGGCGCGACGAGGTGCAGCGTGCGCATGGCCAGCGTCGTCGCGGCCGCCGGCTTGGTGCGCTGGGTGACCACCAGGGACACGGCCACGGCGCGGTGCTCGCTGAGCTGGCGGCGACTCATCCCCTGCAGGGTGACCTGGCGTGTCTCACCGGCCGACAGGGTGACCGTGGTCGCCGCGAGCGTCGCACCCGCCCCGGTGGCCCGGGCGGCGGACGTGACCCGCTTGCCGAGCTTGGCGCCCTTGCCGGACGGCAACGACGCCAGGACGAGCTTCACCGTGCAGCGCGTGCCCCGCACTCCGGTGCAGGCGAGCGTCACCACGACCGCAGGACCCAAGGTGCTCACCCTGATGACCCGCGCATTGGGCGCCTTGGCGGCTGGGCTCGGCGTGCCCGGCTGCGTGCCGGTCGTGCCCGCGGTGCTG
>CAZZVR010000288.1:0-3873 GCA_964657595.1 Burkholderia sp. PAMC 26561
ATCGGCGACCGCGTCGACCGCGACGCGCCCATCGCCGGAGTTGGCGACGACCGGCCGGTCGCCGACCGCGTTGGAGTCGAGCAGTGACAACGGCAGTTGGTACAGCTCATGGGCGCCGGTGGCGAAGCGCACCTGCGCGAGCACCGTCAGCAGCGACGGGTCGGCGGAGATCTCGACCGCCTCCTCGATGTCCAGATGTGAGATCGGACGCGACTTCGAGGCGTACCAGCGTTGCGTCGACAGCCAGGCGCCGACGGCCTCGTGGTCGAGTGGCGGCAGTGGGTGGGTGGTGGCGCTCTCCTCGGTCATCGCTAGATGGCCTCCTCTCCCTCTTCGACGAGCTGAAACCAGTAGAAGCCGCGTGGTGCCAGGGTGAGAAGGTAGGGCAAATCGCCGATCCGGGGAAAGCGGCTGCGTCCGAACAGCTCGACCGGGTAGCGGCCGGCCTGAGCGGAGAGGTCGACCTCGACCGCCTGCGCGGAGCGGGCGAGGTTGTGCACGCACAGCACGAGATCGTCCTCGTAGCGGCGCAGCACCGCGAAGATCCGCGGGTTGGAGGTGGTGATCGGCTCATAGGTGCCCAGCCCGAACACCGGGTGCTCCTTGCGCAGCGCGATGAAGCGGTGCATCCAGCGCAGCAGCGAGGTCGGCGTGCGCAGCTGCGCCTCGACGTTGACCGCCTGATAGCCGTACACCGGGTCCATCAGCGGCGGCGCGTAGAGCTGGGCGAAGTCCGCACGCGAGAAGCCGCCGTTGCGGTCGCCGGTCCACTGCATCGGCGTGCGGACGCCGTCACGGTCGCCGAGGAAGATGTTGTCGCCCATCGCGATCTCATCGCCGTAGTAGAGGACCGGGGAGCCGGGCAGCGAGAACAGGATCGCGGTCATCAGCTCGATCTCGTCGCGGCCGTTGTCGAGCAGCGGCGCGAGACGGCGGCGGATCCCGAGGTTGATCTTCATCCGCGGATCCTTGGCGTACTCGGAGTACATGTAGTCGCGTTCCTCGTCGGTGACCATCTCGAGCGTCAGCTCGTCGTGGTTGCGCAGGAACAGGCCCCACTGACACCCGGCGGGGATCGACGGTGTGCCTTCGAGGATCTCATAGATCGGTGTCGCCTGTTCACGGCGCACCGCCATGAACATCCGCGGCATCACCGGGAAGTGAAAGCACATCTGACACTCGTCGTCGTCGCCGAAGTACTCCACCACGTCAGCGGGCCACTGATTGGCCTCGGCGAGCAGCACCCGGTCGGTGTAGTGCGCGTCGACCTCCCGGCGGACCTTCTTCAGGAAGGTATGGGTCTCCTGGAGGTTCTCGCAGATCGTGCCCTGACGCTCATACAGGTAGGGCACGGCGTCGAGCCGGAACCCGTCCAGCCCCATGTCCAGCCAGAAGCGCAGCACGCCGAGCATCGCATCGTGGACCTCGGGGTTGTCGTAGTTGAGATCAGGCTGGTGGGAGAAGAAGCGGTGCCAGTAGTAGGCGCCGGCGACCGGGTCATAGGTCCAGTTGGAGGACTCGGTGTCGGTGAAGATGATCCGCGCATCCTGGTACTTCTCGTCGGTGTCAGACCACACGTACCAGTCCCGCTTGGGGTTGTCGGGGCTCGAGCGGGACTCCTGAAACCACGGGTGGTCGGCGGAGGTGTGGTTCATCACGAGGTCGGCGATGATCCGGATCCGACGGGCGTGCGCGGCGTTGATCAGCTCCTGCACGTCGTCGACGGTCCCGTAGTCGGGGTGCACCTTGGTGAAGTCCGAGATGTCATAGCCACCGTCACGCAGCGGTGACTGAAAGAACGGAAGCAGCCAGATGCAGTCGATGCCCAGCCACTGCAGGAAGTCGAGCTTCTCGATCAGTCCCCGGAAGTCCCCCGAGCCGTCTCCGTTTCCGTCATAGAAGCCACGGATGTGGATCTCATAGAAGATCGCGCGCTTGAACCAGAGCGGCTCGGGTTCAAACCAGGCGGTGTTCTGGGTGCCGGTGGGCTCGTCGCCCGACGCGGCACCACGCCCCCCGGGTCGTGACTCGCGGGCAAGCAGGTGCGTGAGGGTCTGGGGTCCCACCGACATGTCAGGCACTCCTCTGGTTCACCGTTGGACCGTCATCACATGGGCCATGCGCCAGCCGGGAGCCAGCCGAACGAAGTTCTGCCCGATATGCCAGCGGTAGTCCTCTCCGGAGAGCTCGTCGTGCACGCCGAAGGTCGGGGCCAGACCCAGGCTCGCCGGCAGGTTCACCATCCCCTCCTGGGGGGTGTGGGGATCCAGGCACACGATGCACACCACGAGATCGCCGTCGCTGCGCTTGGCGTAGGCGATCAGGCCGTCGTTCCCGGTGTCCAGAAACGTGATGTTGGAGAGCTCCTGCAGGGCCGGATGGTCCCGGCGGACCGCGTTGATGCGGGCGATGAGGCCCAGCAGCGGGCCGTCGAGGGTCCGCTCGCGGGCCTCGAACTTCTCGGAGTGCAGGTACTCCTCCGACCCCGCCGCCACCGCGACGTTCTCGTAGTTCTCATAGCCCGAGTAGATGCCGTAGCTGGGCGACAGCGTGGCGGCGAGGACGAGCCGCGCCTCGAACGCCGGCGGTCCCCCGTTCTGCAGGTACTCGTGCAGGATGTCGGGGGTGTTGGCGAAGAAGTTGGGGCGGAAGTAATCCTGTTCTCCGGAGTAGGCCAGCTCGGAGACGTACTCGGTGAGATCGAAGCGTCCGTTCTTCCAGGTGAAGTACGTGTAGGACTGCGAGAAGCCGATCTTCCCGAGGTGGCGCATCACCGAGCGCTTGGTGAACGCCTCGGCGAGGAACAGGACGTCGGGCGCCCGGGCGTGGATCTCGTCGATCAGCCACGCCCAGAAGGCGAACGGCTTGGTGTGCGGGTTGTCGACGCGGAACACCCGCACTCCGCAGTCCACCCACTTCAGCGCCGCCGCGAGCAGCGCGTCCCACAGCCCCCGCCAGTCCGCGCAGTCCCAGTTGACGTTGTAGATGTCCTGGTAGCGCTTCGGGGGGTTCTCGGCGTACTTCAGGGTGCCGTCGGGGCGGCGATGAAACCACTCGGGGTGCTCGGTGAGCCACGGGTGGTCGGCCGAGGCCTGGATCGCGAAGTCCAGCGCGATGTCGATCCCGTGCTCGGCGGCGCTGGCCACCAGCGCCCTCAGGTCCGCGTCGGTGCCGAGCTCGGCGTGGATGGCGTCGTGGCCACCGCTCCCGTCGCCGATCGCCCATGGGGATCCGGGGTCGCCCGGGCCCGCCGTGAGCGAGTTGTCCCGGCCCTTGCGGTTGGTGAGGCCGATCGGGTGGATCGGCGGCAGGTAGACGACGTCGAAGCCGAGCTCGGCGAGCTTGGGGATCTGGGCCTGGACGCCGGCCAGTCCGCCCCACGAGCGCGGGAACATCTCATACCAGGCGCCGAAGCGGGCCCGCAGGCGGTCGACCTCGCAGATCAGCGAGTGCTCGAGGCACACCTTGCCGTGACGTTCGGGGTCGGCCTCGACAGCGGCGTTGAGCGTCTCGCCGAGCGCGATCAGGTGCTTGGCGGAGTCGGGCAGCGCCGGGTCGCCGAGCTGGTCGGCGGCGGCCGTGATCTCGGCGGCGATCTGGGGATCGGAGCCGTGAGCGGCCGCGTGACCGGCGGCGGCGCCCAGCAGCACGACGCCTTCCGACAGCTCACCGGACAGATCGGCCTGACCGGCGGCGACCTTGCGCGAGAGCTCGTCGCGCCAGGCGCCCCAGACATCCGTCCACGCCTCGATCTGATACTCCCACCGACCCTCGGTGTCGACGGTGAAGGCACCGGCCCAGCGCACGCCGTTGAGCTGGGCGTCGACGCGCCGCAGCTCGGATTCGTGCGTGCGGCCGGAGGGGTCGCGGCTG
>CAZZVR010000289.1:0-3797 GCA_964657595.1 Burkholderia sp. PAMC 26561
CCGATCTCTCGACCCGGCCCCGCTCGACCCGGCGGACCCGGAGGACCCGGTCAGCACCCCGGCGCCCGCGTCGGGCTGGGGCAGCGCCGGCGCGGCGCGAGAACCGTGGCCGTTGCCGTCGTAGCCGGCCAGCGCCTCGCCCATCAGGTCCTCGGTCTCATGCCCGAAGGTCGTGTCCACCACCGAGTTCTCCAGGAAGGCGAAGACCAGGTGGTCGCCGTTGGCGGCGATGCAGTAGCCGACCAGGTTGGCCACGTCGCTCAGCGTGCCGGTCTTGCCGCGGCAGTTGCCGGCCGCGGGGGAGTTGAGCATCTCATCCACCATCGTGCCGCTCTGTCCGGCCACCGCCAGGGAGTCATAGAAGGCCAGGCTCGGCCGCATCTCCTCCAACAGCTCCACCACGGTGGTGGCGGTCGTGCGGTCTGACCGCGACAGGCCCGAGCCGTCGTCGGTGCGCTCCGACAGCCCGAGCCGCGTGCCGATCACCCGTTTGACCACGGCGGCGCCGGCACTCGTGCTGCCGCCGCCACCCCAGTAGGCGCCCAGGTCCTTGTCGAGGGTCTCGGCGAAGAAGTTGTCCGACGGCGCGTTGGTCAGCGCCAGCAGGGTCGACAGTGGTGGGGAAGCGACGTGGGCCAGCAGCGTGGCGCCGGCCGGGGTACGGCCGCTGAGGATCTTCGTCCCCTTGGCGACCTTGATGCCCTGGCTGGCCGCGACACTGGCGAAGGCCTGGGTGGCCCAGAGGGCCGGGTTCGGCTGCAGCCGGGTCTGCGAGCTGCTCGTCCACCCGGCGTCGTAGGCCAGGCCCGAGAGCTCCCCCTCGGTCTCGGTGGCGGCGCGGTAGCCGCTGTCCGGCCCGCCCTCCCGGGAGTCGAAGATCGAGGCGTCACCGATGATCGAGCCCCGAACCGCGTGGATCCCGGCGGCGTGCAGGCCGGCCAGAAGCGATTGGACGCTGGCCCCGGTGCCGTAGAACTCGCGGTCGAAGTGCTGGTCCCCGAAGGTCGGATCTCCGCCCCCCTTGAGGTAGAGGCGGCCGCTGAAGACATGGTTGACCACGCTGCCGACCCCGTAGACCCCGGTCCCGAAGCGGTAGCCGGAGCCGAACTCGAACAGGGCGGCAGAGGTGGTGAACAGCTTCTCCACCGAGGCGGGCAGCCGCGGCGTGTCCGGACTCTGGGCGAACAGGGTCTGCCCGGTGGTCGCGTCGACCACCAGGGCGCTGGAGTGGCCGCCCGCCTCGCGCAGGTCCTTGGCCAGGCTCCGGTCAAATGCCGTGGTGCTGGTGATCGCGCGCGGGTGCGCCGCGGCGCCGGCTGGGGCGGCCGCGGCTGCGGCCGCGCCGAGGCACAGCCACAGCGCCAGGGCGCCCACGCCGAGGCGGAGGATCCGGAGGGGCATCGAGGGTATTGAACGGGGCCGCGCGCCGAAAGTCACGCCCGCCGCGCCCGACGCCGCGGGCGCCCGCCGCGGCCTCATCGGTGCGCATTGACCCAAATCGCGTGCCAGAAAAGGGTTTTGCGTCGATCGGGCCCCCCATGGCGCACCGCAACGCACAGCTCCGCTTTGCACGAGGCTTTGCGTGAAGCTGCGCCCGACTTCTCTTGGAGCGCGCCAGGTCTCGCCCTACGCCGCGGCCCGGGTGAGCGCGGCCTCGGCGCGCTCGCGCGTCCCGGCGGCGCGGGTGACAGCTTCCGCGCGACGGGTGTCCGTCGCCTCAGCGCGGGCCAGGAGGGCCTGGTGGCGCCGGTACCCCGCCTGAGCCCGGGTCCCGTTCGGGGCGCCAAGTGGGTGGTCGAGGTCGCCCTGCTGGCCGTCGAGCAGTGCCTGATGCTCATCCCGGGCGCGCTGGGCGCCGTCGAGCAGCTCCTGGGAGGCTGCTCGGCGCGTCTGGGCGAGTCCGGCCTCGGCCTGGCGGACCGCCCGCTGAACCCGGTCGGCCACACCGTCGGCGCCCGAGCGCACGTCGTGGTCCAGCTGGGCCTGCTCGGCATCGAGGCCGCGCTGGTCACGGTCCCCCAGCGCCTGGCGGCGGTCACCCAGGGCTTGCTCGAGTCCGGCGATGCCCTGGTCGGTGTCGAGATCCTGCTGGGCACGGTCCGGCATGGCTCACGTCTCCGGGTGGGTGGGAGGGAGTACCTGATCCGCTGGGGCGGGCCGGGCGAAGTAGAAGCCCTGGGCGTAGTCCACGCCGAGTTCGCGCACGGCGGCGAGGGTGGCGGCGCTCTCCACACCCTCGGCGACGGTCTTCTGACCCATGCCCCGGGCGAGGGTGACGGTGGCCTCGACCACGTGGCGGTTGACCAGCGCGGTCTCACCTTCGAGGTCGCGGACGAACTCCCGGTCGATCTTCAGCACGTTGACCGGCAGGTGCTTGAGGTAGCGGAAGCTGCCATAGCCGGTGCCGAAGTCATCCAGGGCCACGCCACAGCCCAGCCGTCGCACGCTCTCGATAAACACCTGGGCGACACTCTCGTTGCGCACGAGCGCGGTCTCGGTGATCTCGAAATCGATCAGGCGCGGGTCGATGCCGTGGGTGTCGATCAGCGCGGCGACGTACCGGAACAGGCCGGGCTCGCTGATCGACTCCGCTGACACGTTGATCGCCACCGAGTGCCCGCCGGCGGCGAATCCGATCGCCAGTTCGAACACGCGCCGGTCGATGTCGCGGATCAGGCCATGCTGCTCGGCCACCGGCAGGAAGGCGCTCGGGGGGATCACCTCTCCGCCGGGCGCGATCAGCCGGACCAGTAGCTCGTGGTGGTGGGTCTGGCCGGTGGCGACGTCGACAATCGGCTGGGCGTAGAGGACGAACCGCCCCTCATCCAGCGCGTCACGGATGCGCCCCACCCAGCTGAGCGCCTCGAGCTCACGGCGTTCGCGCAGCTCGCGGGTCTGGCGTTCGCTGATGTCGCGGAACGCGACCACGCTGCCGACTCCGTCGTGCAGCTCCACCGCGGCGGAGGAGTAGGACACCGGCACCACCGATCCGTCCTGGCGCCAGAACACGTCAGCGTCACAGTGCACGGACTGGCCGGTGTGACGCACGGTGGCGAGGGGACACTCCTCAATCGGGTATGCCTCACCGTCGCCTCGCGTGTGATGGAAGGTCCGGTGGGGGTTGACGCCGGTCAGCTCCTCGGCGGAGTCATAGCCCAACAGTTGGATGCCCGCCGGGTTGATGAAGGTGATCTCGCCCCGCGCGTCGGCGACATAGAGCCCGTCGGCCACGCTGGTCAGCACGGCCTCCATGACCCGTGCGTCACGCTCCAGGCGAGCTGCGGCCGCCTTGGCCGCGGTGATGTCGCGCGCCACGAAGAAGATTGCGCTCGCGTCCGAGACGACATCCCACTTGAAATCGCGGAACGCCCCGCTCTTGGTCCGGTAGCGGTTCTCGAACGCGACGATCTCGGTTCCACTGGTGGTCGCCAGCTCCACGGAGCTGGCGACTGTCCGAGCGACGTCGTCCTCATGGATGAAGGCGATGAACGGCTGGGCCATCAGCTCCTCCACGCTCCAGCCGAGCGTGCGCTCCCACGCTGGGTTGAGGTGGGTGAAATATCCGTCCAGCGAGGCCGTGCCGAGCATGTCGACCGACATCTCGAACAGGCGCTCGGACCGTTCGAGGCGGTCAGCGCGCGCGGATGCGACTCGGTCGCGCTCGCGACGTTGGGAGTCCGCGACGACGGTCACGGGGGAGGTGCCTGGCTGGGCCCAACACGGATCGTGGACATACGTCGCTTTCCTGTTGGAGAGCCGGCCATCGTGGCTGTGTCGACCCGCCGTCACGGCGGGTT
>CAZZVR010000290.1:0-3788 GCA_964657595.1 Burkholderia sp. PAMC 26561
CCGGCGCCGCCCCCGCGTCGATCACGAGCTCGTGATCCTCGGACATCGGCCCGAGCTCGGCTGATGCCTCGACGAGGACCTGCCCGAGGTCGGTCGGCCGGTGGGGCTGGGAGCGAGCCGCGTCGGCGCGGGCGAGCAGCAGCAGGTCGCCGACCAGCCGGCGCATCCGCCGCGTCGAGCGCAGCGCCGCCTCGGCGGTCTCCGCGGGCTGGCCCTCGAGCTCCTCGGTGAGGATCTCGAGGTTGGCGAGCACGCTCGTCAGCGGGGTGCGCAGCTCGTGGGAGGCGTCGGCGACGAACTCGCGCTGGCGGTCCAGCAGCCGCTGGGTGCGCGTCCGCGACGCGTCCAGCGCCCCCAGCATCCCCTCCAGCGTGCGGGCGAGCACCGCGATCTCGTCCTCGGCCTCGGGGTGGGGGATGCGCCGGGTCGTGTCCGCGGTGCGCCCGATCTCCCGGGCGGCGCTCGTGAGCTCCTTGATCGGGGCCATCGCCCGGTCAGAGACGAACAGCCCGGCGAGCAGCGCGAGCACGGCGCCGCCGAGCACCCCGAGCAGCAGCAGCGCCTGCACCCGCGCGAGCGTCGGGTCGATGTCCGACAGCGGCTGGGCGTAGAGCAGCGTGATGTGGGTGCCGCGCGGGCGGTAGGCCGGGATCTGGGTGCGCACGATCACCCGGTAGCCGGCCTCGTCGAAGGGCGCGCGATGGGCGCCGGGATCGATGTTGAAGAGCTGGGTCTGCAGCGGGGTCCGGCGCCCCCGGGCGCCGCTCTGGGTGCACAGCAGCGTGCCCATGGAGGAGAAGACGCGGATGTAGGCGTGCTCGGAGAGCGCGAACTGCGCGAGGGACTGCTCGTCGCAGTTGGCCGTCGGGCCGACGACGGTGAGCTTGTGATCGAGGTCCTTGGCGATCAGCCGGTTCACCGTCTGGCCCAGCTGGGCGTCGAACTGACTGCGCACCTGACGGTTGGTGAGCGCGCCCACGATCACCGCGAAGCTCGCGAGGATGATGAACGTCAGCGCCGCCGAACCACCCGCCAACCGCCAGCGGATCGGGACCGACCTATACGCGGAGAACGTACCCCGCGCCGCGGATCGTATGTAGGAGCCGAGGCTCCCCGTCGGCTTCAAGCTTTCTCCGGAGGTTGGATACGAACACCTCGATCGTATTCGTCATCGAGAACGGGTCATAGCCCCACACCTCATCGAGCAGACGCTGGCGGGAGATGACGATCCGCTCGTTGCGCATCAGATACTCGAGCAGCTCGAACTCACGCTGGGTGAGCTCGACCGGCCGCTCAGCGCGCGCCACCTCGTGGGTGTCGGGGTTGAGCGTGAGATCCCCGACGGCGAGGTGGGCCTGTCCCCGTGGGGGGCGACGGCGCAGCAGGGCCCGCAGCCGCGCGAGCAGCTCCTGGCGTTCGAAGGGCTTGACGAGGTAGTCGTCGGCTCCGGAATCGAGGCCCTCGACGCGCGATTCGACGGCGTCGCGCGCGGTGAGCACGAGGATCGGCAGGTCGTCGGCGGACTCCCGCAGCTGGCGGGCGACATCCAGACCGTCCATCCCACCGGGCAGACCGAGATCGAGGATCATCAGGTCCGGCAGGAAGCCGTGCACGGCCTCCAGCGCGCCCGGACCGTCGTCGGCGAGGCGCACCTCGTAGCCCTCCATCCGCAGCGAACGCTGCAGCACCTGGGCGATCGCGTCATCGTCCTCGACGACGAGCACGCGTGGGGGGCGGTCGAAATCGGCCATCGGGCGCATGGTACGGCCCCGGGGCCGCCTCGCCGAGCCGTTCTTCGGCGGCTCTTCAGGGCGAGCAGGAGGCAGGTCGACGGCGTCGAAGCTTCAAACCCAGCAGATGGCCGCCACCACGAAGTCCCGCACCGCCGCCAAGAAGCGCGCCAAGCCCCCGACCCGTTCCGGGACGCGCGCCAAAGCGGCGACCACCACCCGCCGCAAGCCGCCGCCCCGCGCGCGCCGTTCGGCGTTCGCCAGCCGCCCGAGCCTCGGGCGGGGGGGACCTGGCCGGGCGCTGGAGAGCCATCACATCGACATCCTGGCGCTGGCGCTGATCGCGATCGGCATCTTCCTCGGCGGCGTCGCCTACGTGGGCTGGTCGGGCGGCGCCCTGGGCGACGGCGCGGTGAGCGCGATGCGGATCCTGCTCGGCGCGCTCGGCTACGTGATGCCGGCGGGACTGGTGCTCGGCGGCGCGCTCATCCTCGCTCGCGAGCTGCGCCCGCCGACGCGGCCGCTGCGCGCGGGCACGATCTGTCTCACGGTCGCGATCACGCTCGCGCTCACCGCCGGCACGCTCGGCCTCGGACCGGGGGCACCGGCCGCCGGCACGCTGTGGCACGTGGCCTCGGTCAAGCCCCGCGGCGGCATCCTCGGCGCCGGTGAGTACTGGGTCTGCACCCATCTCATCTCCCGTGCCGGAGCCGACATCCTCGCCGTCTTCCTGCTCATCGCCGGTGCCATCCTGGTCAGCGGCGCCGGCCTGGCCGGCGTGCTGCACCGCACCGGGGCCGGCGTGGCCAGCACCGGACGGGCGCTGCGCGACGTCACCGTCGAGGCGCGGTCCGGGGCGCTCGGACGCCGGGACGGCGTCGCCCCGCGCCACGCCGACCTCGACGACGGATCGCCTGAGGACGGCGACGATCCCGACACCGCACCTGCGGGTGACCCGGACCTGGCCGCCCCCGAGTGGGAGGCGCCGCAGGCGACCGTGACCGAGCTGCCGGTCCCCGACCCGATCGCCCCCGCCCCGGCGGCGCCCGATCCCGACCCGCTGCTCGCGATCGAGGAGCTGGCCGAGGTGGAGCCGCCGGAGCTCGCCCTGGAGGAGGAGGAAGCCGGGCCCGCGGGTCCCAGCCGCGCCGTCGACGAGGACGACCTCACGCCCCAGGGGCGCTACCGCGAGTCGATCACCGAGGACCCCGAGTTCGTGTGGCGGGTCCCCACGGCCCGCTTCCTCACGCGCTCCACCGGCGCGGAGTCAAAGCCCGACACCGCCGGGCAGGCCCAGACCGCCCGGACCCTCGTCGAGGCGCTCGGCCACTTCGGCATCGAGGCGACCGTCGTCGGCAAGGTGAGCGGCCCGCACATCACCCGCTATGAGATCCGCCTCGCGCCCGGGGTGAAGATGAGCAAGGTCGCCAACCTCAAGGACGACCTCGCCTACGCGCTGGCCGCGACCGACATCCGGATCCTCGCCCCGATCCCCGGCAAGCAGGCGGTCGGGATCGAGGTCCCCAACGCGCGACGGCGGATCGTCCATCTCGGCGACGTGATCGGCGCCGCGCCCGAGGACTGGTCGCCGCTGACCGTGTGGCTGGGCAAGGACATCGCCGGTAAGGCGGTCGGGGCCGACCTGGCCAAGATGCCCCACCTGCTCGTCGCCGGCACGACCGGCGCCGGCAAGTCGGCGTGCGTCAACGCGATGCTGTCCTCGATCCTGCTGCGGGCCACCCCGCATGAGGTGCGCCTCGTGCTCGTCGACCCCAAGCAGGTCGAGCTCAACCACTACGAATCGATCCCGCACCTGCTCACGCCGGTCATCACGAGCCCGCGCAAGGCGGCCAACGCGCTGCAGAACCTCGTGCGTGAGATGGAGCAGCGCTACACGATCATGTCGCTGGCCCGCACCCGCTCGCTGCCGGAGCTCAACCGCGTGCGGGAGTCCCGCGGCGAGGCGCCGCTGCCCTACATCCTGTGCGTGATCGACGAGCTCGCCGACCTGATGATGGTCGCCCCCGCCGACGTCGAGGACTCGATCATCCGCCTCGC
>CAZZVR010000291.1:0-3755 GCA_964657595.1 Burkholderia sp. PAMC 26561
GTTGTTGGTGCAGATCCTGTTCTGGTACAACCTCGCGCTCTTCATCCCGCGTCTGACGCTCGGGGTCCCCGGCGGGCCCGATGTGTTCTCGGCATCGACCAATTCGGTCGTGACGCCCCTGGTCGCCGCCATCCTCGCCCTCGGCCTCAACGAAGGCGCCTACATGGCGGAGATCGTCCGCGGGGGAATCCTGTCGGTCGATAAGCGGCAGCTTGAAGCGGCGCTCGCCCTTGGCATGACGAAGCCCCAGGCGAACCGGCGGATCGTCCTGCGGCAGGCGGTGCGCGTGATCATCCCGCCCACTGGCAACCAGACCATCGGCATGCTGAAGGGCACGAGCCTGGTCAGCGTGATCTCGATGTCGGAGCTCCTCTACTCCGTCCAGGAGATCTACAACGAGAACTTCCAGACGATCTCGCTGCTGGTCGTCGCGAGCATCTGGTACCTCGTCCTGACGACATTGCTCTCGACCCTGCAATACGGCGTCGAGAGGCGGCTGGCCAGAGCGGACGCGAAGCCCCCGCCGACCTCGATTGCGGCCCGTATGCGGGAATCCGCCCGCGCGGTCTTCCTGGGTGAATGGGGCGCACGCCCCGGTGCCTTGGACTCCATGCCGACCGACCCCGGAACGCATTGAGGTGGCGCACATGGGCGCAGACGACGGAGCGCAAGTGCATTCGAGCGAGGGGCCGGCGGGACGTCCCATGGTTCGCGTGGAACAGCTCTGCAAGTGTTTCGGCGCCCTCCGGGTGATCGAGGATGTGAGCTTCACCGTGGCGAGGGGCGAGGTCGTAGGACTCATCGGGCCATCCGGCTCGGGCAAGAGCACATTGCTGCGGTGTGTCAACTACCTTGAGGTGCCGACGACGGGCCGGGTGTACGTCGATGGAGAGCTGATCGGGATCCGTGAAGCGGGAGACTCCTTCGTGCTCCGTGACAACAAGGAGCTGGCTCGGCAGCGCACTCAGATCGGGATGGTCTTCCAGTCGTTCAATCTGTTCAGCCACCTCACCGTGTTGGACAACGTCGTCGAGGCCCCGATTCACGTGAAGGGCGTACCGCGGCAGGAGGCCGAGGCCAAGGCGCAGGACCTGCTTGCGTGGGTCGGCTTGGGCGACAAGGCGAACACGTACCCGTCGCAGCTCTCGGGCGGCCAGCAGCAGCGTGTCGCCATCGCCCGGGCCCTGGCCATGGAACCGAAGCTGATGCTGTTCGACGAGCCGACCTCGGCGCTGGATCCCGAGATCGTCGGCGAGGTGCTCGGGGTCATGCGGAGGCTGGCCGATGAGGGGATGACCATGGTGGTCGTCACGCACGAGATGGCGTTTGCCCGCGAGGTGTGCGATTCGGTCGTCTTCATGGACCAGGGCCTCATCGTCGAGTCGGGACCGCCCGAGAGTGTGCTGGTCACGCCGTCACACGTGCGGACCAAGCAGTTCCTCAGCCGCATCACGGGCCTCGTCATTGATCCGACGGCCGTCGATCCGCAGTGATGCGGTCGACCGACCCCGACGGGTCACCGATCGTCGTTGGAAGCCGTGAGCGGCGAGCCCTCACGGGCATCAACCATGGTGTGAGGAAAGGCATCTAACGTGCGCAACGTCGGGTTGTTCATCTTCGATGGCGTGGAGGAGCTGGATTGGGCCGGCCCATGGGAGGTCCTGGCTGCCTACGCCCAAGGCTGGGAGGACAGTGATACGAGGGTGTTCACGGTCGCGCGGGAACCCGGTCTCATCACCTGCTCTCTCGGGGCTCGGGTGCTTCCCGATCATGAGTGGTCCTCCGCGCCGCCCATGGATGTGCTGGTGGTCCCGGGCGGGCCGGGTACGCGGAAGCTCGTCGTGGACAGCGGCGTCCTGGAGTGGGTCCGCGAGCATGCGCGCAGAGGTGCGCTGGTGGCGAGTGTGTGCACCGGCGCCGGCGTCCTTGCGGCCGCGGGCCTGTTGAGAGGGCGTCCCGCGACGACCTACTTCGACTCGTTTGACTGGCTCGCCGAACTCGACCCGACGATCGAGTTACGACGACACGACCGCATCGTCGATTGCGGGGACATCGTGACGTCCGCCGGTATCACCGCCGGGATCGACATGGCACTCCATCTCGTCGCGCGCCTGCACTCGGTTGAGCGCGCCCGGGATGTGAGGCACGTGATCGAGTACGACCCGGCGCCTGCTCTGTGACGGCTGATATCGACGTCACCCGGTCCGTTTCACCTACGCACTGCCGGCGAGCTCGACGTCGCGTCGTGACCTCGGGCGCCGCGTCGAATGTCGATAGGAAGCAGCGCGGAGGGCGGTTAGGTTCGACGCCATGAGTAGCGTCGTTGAGGACGATCGATCGGCTGAGCTCGCACGTGTGCTGGTCGAGCCCCGGCTGTTCCGGGACCGGGCTTACCTCGCCGGCTCCTGGATCGGGGCGGATGAGACCCTGCGGGTGGAGAACCCGGCGGACGGCTCGCTGATCGGTTGGGTCCCGAAGCTCGCAACGCGGGAGATGGAGGCGGCGGTGGCTGCCGCAGACAGCGCCTTCCCCATGTGGTCGGATCTCCTGGCCCGCGAGCGCAGCGCCATCCTCACGCGCTGGAGTTCGCTCATGTTGGAGCACGTCGAGGACCTCGCACTGCTGATCACGGTCGAGCAGGGCAAGCCGCTGGCCGAGTCACGCGGTGAGGTCGCCTACGGTGCGAGCTTCCTCGAGTGGTTCGCCGCCGAAGGCCTGCGAACGTACGGACGGACGATTCCGTCCCATCTGCCTGGAGCACAGCTGCGGGTGACCACCGAGCCCATCGGCGTGGTCGCTGCGATCACCCCATGGAACTTCCCTTCGGCGATGATCGCGCGCAAAGTGGGAGCCGCGCTCGCCATCGGCTGTCCGGTCATCGTGCTGCCGGCGCGGGAGACCCCGTTCTCGGCGCTCGCGCTCGCCGTACTGGCCGAAGAGGCCGGGATTCCGCCGGGCGTGCTCTCCGTCCTCACCGGCGATCCGGCCCCGATGTTCGAGGTCCTCGCGCAGGCGCCGCAGGTCCGCGCCGTGAGTTTCACCGGCTCCACGAACGTCGGACGCACGGTGCTCGCCAAGTGCGCGAGCACAGTCAAACGCGTCAGCCTCGAACTGGGCGGTCACGCGCCGTTCATCGTCTTCGACGACACGGATGTGGAACAGGCAGCCCGTCTGTGCGTGGCCGCGAAGTTCGTCACGTCGGGACAGGACTGCCTCGCGCCCAATCGCATCTTCGTGCAAGACAGCGTGTACGACGCGTTCGTCGAGCACCTCGCTCGAGCCGTACGGGAGCTCAGGGTGGGAGACGGTCGAGGTGACGGAGTGCACGTCGGCCCGCTGATCTCCGAGGCCGCCGCCGAGAAGGTCCAGGCGCACGTAACCGACGCCGTGGCGCACGGAGCTCGCGTCGTGGTGGGCGGGGCACGGCATCGCCTGGGGAGGACCTTCTTTCAGCCGACCCTGCTCGTCGACGTCCAAGACACGATGCGGGTCGCCACAGAGGAGACGTTCGGGCCCGTCGCACCGGTGCTGCGCTTTGAGGATGAAGACGAGGTCATCGAGCGCGCCAACCACACGGAGTACGGTCTCGCCGCCTATGTGATGACGAGCTCGCTGCGCCGAGCCGAGCGGCTGAGCCGTGCCTTGCAGTGCGGGATGGTGGCGGTGAACACGGCGACGTTCACCGGAGCGCCGATTCCCTTTGGCGGCCACAAGCAATCGGGGCTGGGACGGGAGGGGGCCCAGGACGGCATCAC
>CAZZVR010000292.1:0-3751 GCA_964657595.1 Burkholderia sp. PAMC 26561
AGTCCGCCGGTCGCGGTCTGATTCGCACCCAGGCCCGGGTTCTGCCACAGATCCTCAGGTCGCAGGAAGCGGATGCCCTGAACCGCGACGTAGATGACGATCGCCGCGCAGATGATGCAGAAGCCGATGCCGGCGAACCAGGCGAAGGCCAGTCCAAGGCGGTCCCGACGCCGCCATGTGGAGGCGGATTCGACGGGTCCGAGCGCCTCTGGAAGCTGACGCGGATCAGGTCCTTGCGCGCCATCGACGTAGCTCATCCCACACCGCCGACGTTGAAGTACTTCTTCATCGGCTGCTTGAAGCCGTACCCGACGATCGACAGCAGCGCCGAGGAGACGAGCAGAACCGCCGCGATCGCGAAAAGAGCCTGCTTCAGGGGCGGTGACGACAGCCCGTCGGTTTCACCCAGGATCGTCGCGGCGTAGGGACGTGTTGGCTCGAGGAAGACGATTAGACCATCAAAGGGATTTGGTGCGAAGGCGGTGGAGCCGGAGACCATGCCGAGCATCACCGACTCGCCGAGCGCGCGGGCGGTCGCCAGCACGGTGCCGGCCACCAACGCCGGACGGGCGGTGCGCACGGCGATGTTCCAGAAGGTCTGCCAGCGGTTGACGCCCAACGCCAGTGACCCCTCCAACCAGTTGCGCGGCACCGAGCGCAGACCCTCGGCGAAGATTGCGATCATGATCGGTGAGATCATCACCGTGAGAATGAGGATCGCCGTGAGCAGGCTCGCGCCGGTCAGGGTGATCACCGGTGTCACCGACGCCTTCTCATGCGCGGTGGTGAGGTGGTTGCCGATGAACGGCACGAGGATGTACACGCCGAGCAGGCCGTAGATGACCGAAGGCACCCCGGCCAGCAGGCGTACCACCGGCTCCAGCACTCGCTTGATCGCATTCGGCGCGAACTCGACCAGGAAGACGGCGGTGAACAGCGAGAAGACGAACGACAACGCCACCGCGATGACAGTGGTCACCACCGTGCTGTAGAGGAGATCCCAGGTGTGGAAGGTGTAGACGACCTTGTTGTCCTGGCCCGCCTGATACAGGGCCGAGATCTGGCTGTCGACATTGCCGCCCGCCCCGAACCACGCGAGACCGTTGTGAGCGAACGACGGCCAGGCCTGTTTGATGATGAAGGCCAGCATGGCCAGCAGGATGATCACGACACCACAGACCAGCGCGCCGAGCGAAAGCTCGGCGCGCTGGTCCTGGCTCAACAGTGGCGGTGTTTTCCCCTCCGCCGGGAGATAGGCCGACTCCATCCTCGAGTCTCAGATCTCCGTCAGACCTACTTGTTGAAGGCGGCCACGGCGCCCGCGCCGTTGATGATCTTGCCGGCGGTCGCGTTCGTGCGGACCCAGTCGAAGAATCCCTCCGCGGTTGCGCTCGGGTTCTTCTGGGGCAGGACGCCCCAGTCGTAGCGGAACAGCGGGTAGCTCTTCTTCTTCACGTTCGCCGCGGTACATGCCACGCCGTTGACCGACACGGCTTTCTCGTTGCCCAGCTTGGAGTTGGCCAGACCGACGTAGCCGATCCCGGCCGAATCGCTCCCGACGTGGTTCGCCACGAGGGAATCGGAGCTCTCCTCCGCCACCAGTGGCTCAGCCTGTGAGGCACTGCCCAGCACCGAGCTCTTGAAGAACGTGTACTGACCCGCGGTGGGGGTGCGGCCATAGGGGTCGATGGTGGTCGACAGGTTCGAACCCGAGACCTGGGTCCAGCTCGTGTCAACTCCGGTGAAGATGTTCTTCAGGTCCGAGGTCGCGATGTTGGAGATGCTGTTGGACTTGTTGACGTCGACGCACAGCGCGTCGAGGAACAGCTTGTCGAAGATCGTGCCCGAGTTGGCCGGGACCGGCGGGGCGGTCTGGATCGCGAACTCTGAGCGACCGGACTGGACGTCGGCGACACCGGCGTTGCCCCCGTCGGGGTTGTAGACGAACTTGATGTTCGGGTGCAGCTGGCTGTAGGCCTTGAACAGCTTGAGCATGTAGGGCTGGGCAGCGCTCGAGCCCGAGCCGATCAGCGTGACCGACTTGGCCTTGGCCTCCGATGACGCCGGCGCGGCCAGCGCGACCGCCGAGGCGGCGATCCCGGCCGAGGCCAGCAGGCTCCGGCTGGTCAGCTTTGAGGTGAGACGGCCACCAAGGCGCCGTGAGGTGCGACTCAAGTCAATTCCTTTCCGTACATCGGGCTAAACACCACAATGTCGATCTACTTTGGATTTTGCGAGCATACCAGCCTTCCCGATCGGGTTGACATAGATGACGCACTTAGTCGGGATTGCCGACCTGGGTTAAGAACGCCGACGTGGGCCAGAGGTTTCTGCGGGTTTGCCGCAGACTGGCCAGATGAGGGGTGGGAACCGCCGAGGGACGCCGCCGGGCGCCGTGGGCGTCAGTCGGTGATCAGCGGTGCGTTCGTGCTGCCGGTGTCGCTGGCCCCCGCGGCACGTAGCCGTGAGCCCTCCCAGCGAGAGAGACGCCAGATGTCGCCGCGGATCTGGTCGAGCTTGAGCTGACGGCCGGCACCGTGCTCGTTGGCGGTCTCGAGGAACCGCGATTCGTCACCGGTGAGTGCCATCCATTTGGCGAGCACGTCGTCTGAGTTGGGCAGCCGGTCACTGCCGCCCGGGCCTGGCTCGTCCGGGAAGACCACGCAGTATTCCTGCAGGGGCATGCCCGTCGAGGCGAGGAACGACACCACGGGCCGATGGGGATAGACGAGGTAGGCGACCTCCCCCCCACGCCCGGACGGGCTGCGCCCGCTCCAGACCCGGATGAAGCCGAGCTCGCGATACATGCTCCACTCCTCCGCCGTGATGCAGGAGCGCAGCAGTTCGCGGGCGCGCTGCTCCGCACGCCGCTCGCGTCCCGGGTCAGCCAGCAGGAACGGTTCGACCCGCTGGCGCCGGGCCTTGAGCCGCTTCCACGCCTCGAACATGCCGGGCGCCAGGAGGTCGAACAGCAGTGCCATGGCGACGACGATGGAGGCTCCGAGCGCGAGGATCACCTTCAGCCACCCGCCGCGCGCGGAACGAAGATCACGCGGTCCGCGTCGCGCGGGACCTCGTGGAAGGACTTGACCATCTGCGCGCCACGCTCACCGGATGCTCCCGTGGTGGGGACCGCCGCCCAGAGACCGGCGTCGATCTGACGCCGGAACGCCTCGACGAGGCGCTCCTCGTCCTCGGCGATCTCGACGTCACCTTCGGCGATCACGACCTCGCCGTGCCCCGACTTCATCCTGAGAAACCGCACCGCGCGATTATGCCAGAGGGCCGCGGACGCCACATGGCCCCGCGACCCTCTGAGTCGGTCTAAGTCACCGCGCGTCAGAGCGTTTTGCGCTCGGTGCGGGGATTACCTGGCGGCTGGGGTCTTTCTCACGGCGGGCCTGGGGCTCGTCTTGACCGCCCGCTTGGTCGCGGCCTTGGTGGTAGAGGCCGGAACCACCGCCGGAACCTTGGCGCAGGCCTTGGCGGGCGAGAGCTCGAACGGTCCGTCCTCAGCTCCGGTGCTGTCGGTGACGATCAGCTCGACCGTGGCGCGCGGTACCGCCGGAGTGCCCGGCTTGGCGCCCTTGGGCAGGTAGCTGCAGTACTGGGCGGTGAGGTCGACGGAGCCGACGATGGTGTCGCCCGGGGCAATGAACCCGGCGGTGGACCCGTCGAGTGAGTAGCAGTTGATTCCGTTGGAGGGGGTGGCACCGCCGCAGTTGACGCTCTCGGTCGGGCTCAGGGTCTC
>CAZZVR010000293.1:0-3523 GCA_964657595.1 Burkholderia sp. PAMC 26561
AGGTGGGGATGTTGTCGATGACCCAGCCGATCGACTCCTCCTCATTCAGCGCCGGCACGATGACCGACACGGTCGGCTTGGTGTGCGTGAAGATGGTGTGCTTGGTGTGCATGGTGTCGGTCCCCTGTTGTCCTGCTCTGTTTGCTTGTTGAACCAATACTGGAAAAACAGTGCAATGAATGGAATGGTGGGCGGCCACCTCTGTGGGGCGGACAATCCCCCGGGTGTCGGGGGCGACACCGCAACCCGATTGCGGTTTTCTACTGAGACGGGGTGACCGGGGTCACGCGAGCCCCGGTTGGCTGTGTCGGACGGCACATCGGGGGTCGCCGACGGCGGCCGGGGCGGGCCACCTAAACTCGCCCGCACCATGGCCATGACCTCGGATGAGATTCGCAGCACCTACCTGGAGTACTTCGAGTCACAGGGCCACCTGCGCGAGCGCGGCGCGTCCCTCATCCCGCCCGCGAGTGATAAGTCGGCGCTGTTCATCGTTGCCGGCATGCATCCGCTCAAGGCCTACTTCGCGGGTACCGAACGGCCGCCCGCCACGCGCCTGACCACCTGTCAGCCGAGCTTCCGCACCGGCGATATCGAGAACGTCGGCGTCACCGCCCGGCACCTGACCATGTTCGAGATGCTCGGCAACTTCAGCTTCGGCGACTACTTCAAGCGCGACGCCATCCGCTACGCATGGGCGCTCAGCCGCGAGGGCTTCGGGCTCAAGGACGAGGACATCTGGGTGACCGTGTTCGGTGGCGATGAGAAGCTCGGCCTGGGACCTGACCAGGAGGCGATCGACCTGTGGCTCGAGGTGGGGATGCCACGGGAGCGGATCATCGAGCTGCCCCGGGAGGAGAACTTCTGGGAGTCCGGCGCCACCGGGCCCTGTGGCCCGGACTCAGAGCTCTACCTCGACCGCGGCCTGTCCTTCGGCAGCGCCGACGACCTCCCCGGCGGTGAGAATGCCCGCTTCCTCGAGTTCTGGAATCTGGTGTTCATGCAGTTCAACCAGGACCCGCCCAACGCGGTGACCCCGCTGCCCGCCCAGAACATCGACACCGGGATGGGCCTCAACCGGATGGCCGCGATCCTCCAGGGCAAGGAGACGGTGTTCGAGACCGACCAGTTCGCGCCGCTGATCGAGCTCGGTCAGGCGCTGTCGGGCCGTCGCTATGAGGCCGGGGATCCCTCAGTGGACCGCGCTCTGCGCCTGCTGGCCGACCACTCCCGGGCCATGACCTTCCTCATCGCCGACGGCGTGGTGCCCTCCAACGAGGACCGGGGCTATGTCCTGCGCCGGATCATGCGCCGCGCGATCCTCCAGGGCCGCGAGACCCTCGGCCTCGACCCCGGCTTCCTCGCCAAGTACCAGGACGTGGTGACCGAGCTGATGGGCGGCCACTACAACCAGCTGCTCGAACACCACGACACGGTCGCCAAGTGGCTCGCCTCCGAGGAGGAAAACTTCGGGCGCACGCTCGAGCAGGGCTCCCGGCTGCTCGCTGACCTGATCCGCCGCGCCCGCGAGGACGGGGCCGAGGGGATCTCCTCCGCCGACGCCTTCCTACTGCACGACACCCATGGGTTCCCCATCGACCTGACGCTTGAGATCGTCACCGAGGCGGGCCTCGGGGTCGACCAGGCGGGCTTTGAGGGGCTGATGGAGGAGCAGCGCGACAACGCCCGCCGCCACCAGCGGTTCGGCGACCGCGGCGAGGCCCGCGAGCGCGCCCAGGCCTTCGCCTCCGGCGCCGGGTTCACCACCGAGTTCCAGGGCTACGGCACCACCGCCCTGGAGACAACGGTCGGCGCGGTCACCGAGACCGACGACGGCCAGGTGCTCATCAAGCTGCTCGAGTCGCCGTTCTATGCCGCTGGCGGCGGTCAGATCGCCGACACCGGGCAGGTCACCTGCGCCGATGAGGACTGCGCGGCCACGGTCACCGACGTCCTGCGCCTGGGAGATGACCAGGTCATCTCCGTCCGGCTCGAGCACGGCGAGCTGCTCAAGCCGGGCGAGCGGGTCCGGGCGGTGGTCGACCGCTCCACGCGCCACGCCACCGAGGCCAACCACACCGTCACCCACCTTCTCCATGCGGCTCTGCGGGCCCGGCTGGGCGCCCACGTCCACCAGGCCGGCTCCTACGTCGGGCCGGACAAGCTGCGCTTTGACTTCAACCATCCCTCGGGCATGAGCGCGCAGGAGATCTCCGACGTCGAGGACCAGGTCAACGCCTGGATCCTCGGCGCCTATCCCGTGCGCGCGCTCACCACCACGCTGGATGAGGCCAAGGCGCTGGGCGCCATGGCGCTGTTCAGCGAGAAGTACGGCGACATCGTCCGCATGGTCGAGATCGGCGACGGCTCCTTCTCCCGGGAGCTGTGCGGCGGCACCCACGTGCACAACAGCGCCGAGATCGGCGTGTTCCGGATCCTGTCGGAGACCTCCTCGGCGGCCAACGTGCGCCGCATCGAGGCGGTCACCGGACCGGCGGCGGTGGCGCTGCTGCGCGCCCATGACCGCGCCGCGGTGGACGCCGCCCGCGAGCTGCGCGTCCAGCCCGCGGGACTCGCCGAGGAGGCCCGCGCCCTCCGCGCCAAGGTGAAGTCACTGGAGAAGGCGGCCTCACGGGCCGCCCAGAACGGGGACGCCCCGAATGTCGACCTCGACGCCCTGCTGGCCGGTGCGGAATCGGTCGACTCGGCCAAGGTGCTGGTGACCAGCGTCTCGGGGGTCGGCGGCGCCGCGCTGTCGGGCCTGGCCGAGCAGCTGAAGTCCAAGCTGGGGGACGCCGCCGTCGTGCTCGCCGAGGCCGGCGAGGGCAAGGTCGACCTGGTCGCCGCTGTCGCGCCGGCGCTCATCGCCCGAGGGGTCAAGGCGGGGGAGATCGTCAAGCTGGCGGCCGCGGAGCTCGGGGGCGGCGGGGGTGGGCGCGACAACGCCGCCCGCGCCGGGGGCCGTGATGTGGCCCGGCTGGAGCAGGCGCTGGGGGCCGCCCGGGCCGCGATCGGCACCCAGCTGTCCTGAGGCTTGGATGCGCGTCCTGGCGCTCGACTACGGCAGCGCGCGCTGCGGGGTGGCGGTGTCTGACCCCACCGGCGTGCTCGCCACCCCGCTGGACCCGGTGCTCAAGCCGAGCTCCAAGTACGGCTTCCGGGCGCTGCTGCGCCTGGTCGGCGATCTCGAGGTCCAACGCGTGGTGGTCGGCCTGCCGGTGGCCCTGCACGGCGGCGATTCCGGCCAGACCCGGGAGGTGCGTGATTTCGCCGGCCGGTTGGGCCGGCAACTGGCGCGCAGGGTCCCGCCGGTGGTGGTCGAGCTCTACGACGAGCGCTTCACGACCCGGCTGGCCCAGCGTGATCCGGGTGCGCGCACCTCCGAGGATTCCCGCGCCGCCGCACATCTGCTCAGTTCGTGGTTGGATGCCAGGGCCTCCGGGAGCCTCGGCCCCGGGCGATTGTCATGAGTGAGCACGAGCGATCAGAACAGGAACGTGAGGCGGCCCGTCTGGCCCGGGAG
>CAZZVR010000294.1:0-3349 GCA_964657595.1 Burkholderia sp. PAMC 26561
CTGTTCTTCCTCGTGGTCGGCCTGGAGGCCAAGCGCCAGCTCGACCTGGGCGAGCTGCGCGACCGCCAGCGTCTGCTCGTGCCGGCCCTCTCGGCGCTGTTCGGGGTGATCGTCCCCGCGGGCATCTACCTGGCCTGGAACGCCGGGGGCAGCGGCGCTCACGGCTGGGGCGCGGCGATCTCCACCGACACCGCCTTCGCGCTGTCCGCCGTCGGCCTGCTCGCCCCGCGCTCGGCCACCCGGCTGCGCGTGTTCCTGCTGTCGCTGTCGGTGGTCGACGACATGATCGCGCTGCTGGTCATCGCCGTCGTCTACACCCATCACGTCTCCTTCGTGGCGCTCGGGGTGGCGGTCGGCCTGTTCATCGGCGTGCTCGCCCTGCGCTGGGTACCGGGGTCCCGGCGCCGTCCCCTGGCCATCGGGCTCGGCTGCGGCGTCTGGCTGGCCATGTTCAAGTCGGGGATCGACCCGGTCATCTCCGGACTCGCCATCGGCCTGGCCACCAGCGCGTACTCACCGAACCGCGAGAACCTCACCGAGGTGCTCGAGCTGACGCGCAGCTTCCGTGAGCAGCCGACGCCCGAGCTCGCCCGCGCCGCCCAGCGCGGGCTGACCGGCTCGATCTCGGCCAACGAGCGCCTCCAGTACGCCCTGCACCCCTGGACCAGCTACGTGATCGTGCCGCTGTTCGCGCTGTCCAACGCCGGCATCCACATCACCGGCGCCCTGCTGTCGGCGGCGGCCACCTCCCCCATCACCCTGGGGATCATCACCGCCTATGTGATCGGCAAGCCGATCGGGGTGATGTTCGGCAGCTGGGTCGCCACGCGTCCGATGCTGCACGGCCCCCGCTCACCCATCTCCGCTCCGGTCCTGCTCAGCGCGGGGACCACGGCGGGCACCGGCTTCACCGTCTCCCTGCTCGTCTCCAGTCTGGCCTTTGGCGGCCAGACTCTGGCGGAGGCGAAGCTCGGTGCGCTGTGCACGCTCATCCTCGCGCCCCTGCTCGGATGGCTGACCACGCGCGGGATGCGGCTGCTGCCCGCGGACCTGCGCGCCCGTCAGATCGCCGGCACCGCCGAGGACATCCTCGACCTCGCCGAGGACGTCGATCCCCGGCGCGACCACATCCGCGGCAGCGACGACGCGCCGGTGACCATTGTCGAGTACGGCGACTTCGAGTGTCCGTTCTGCGGCCAGGCCGAACCGGCAGTGCGCGAGCTGCTCAACCGCGGCGGCGCCGACGTGCGCTACGTCTGGCGCCACCTGCCACTCAATGACGTGCACCCGAACGCGCAGCTCGCGGCGGAGGCCTCAGAGGCCGCCGCCGCGCAAGGCCGCTTCTGGGAGATGTATGAGATCCTCTTCGGCCATCAGGGCGAGCTGACCCTGGACCACCTCGCCGATTACGGGGGGCAGCTCGGGCTGGAGGTCGAGCGCTACCTCAAGGAGGTCCGCCACCGCGTCCATGCCGCGCGCATCCAGGAGGACGTCGCCAGCGCGGATGAGAGCGGCGTCTCGGGCACGCCGACGTTCTTCATCAACGGGCGTCGCCACTACGGCGCCTATGACCTCGAGGCCCTGACCCTGGCGGTCGGGGCGTCCAAGCGCCGGGCGCTCCAGGTGCAGGCCGCACAGGTGCCGGCCCAGGTAGGCTGAGGCGGCGATGGCGGACCCCCGACAGGTGACGGCCGACCGGCTCCTCGAGGCCCAGATCAGCTTCTTCGAGACCCAGCTCCAGCTGGCCCAGTTCGGGACGCTGCTGGAGCAGGAGCTCGACGAGTTCCTCGGCGCCGCCGCGCAGATTACCCTGGCCGAGGCCGTCACCCGGGAGCAGATCAAGGCGGTCGCGATCAAGTACGCGGTGGCCATGAAGATCCCCGGCTCGATCCCCGAGCTGGCGAACGAGGTCGCCGACCGCATCTACGCCCACCCGGCCCAGGACGAGAATCGGCTCCAGGACGTGATCGCCGCGCGGCACGTCGAGGCGTTCACCACCAAGCTGCTCGAGCTGCCGCTGGTCCAGGAGCGTCTGATGGAGAGCCCGCTGCTGGTGGAGATCGCCTCGGAGTGGCTCTACCGCATCGCGGTGGAGACCTCGGCGCGCAACCGTGAGCTGGCCGGCAAGATCCCCGGCCTGGGCACGCTGCTGGGCACCGGTGGCAGCCTGCTCGGCAAGGTCGCCCCCGACGCCGGCGTGATTGCCGATACCCGCCTGCGGGAGCTCGCCACCCAGACCGCGCGCATGGTCCTGCGCAGCGCCAAGACCACCAACAACACCCCTGAGGAGCCGTGGATCCACGACACGGTGATCGACATGTGGCGCGACGCGGCCGACCAGCCCGTGAGTTCGCTGCGCGAGTACATCACCCAGGACGACCTGGAGGATCTGCTCGTGCTCCTCTATGAGTTCTGGCTGTCCTTCCGCGAGACCGACTACGTCCACGCGCTGATCGACGACGGCGTCGACTTCTTCTTCGACAAGTACGAGGACACCACACTGCTGGGCCTGCTCGAGGAGTTCGGCATCAGCCGCGCGGACCTCGTGGAGGAGGCGCAGCGCTTCGCCCCGCCGATCCTCGAGCTGCTGCGCGAGCGGGGGATGCTCAGCGCCTTCCTGCGCCGCCGGCTCGCGCCGTTCTTCAGCGACCCGGCGACGCTGGCCCTGCTCGACGCCGACGATGGGGGCACCAGCCCCTTCGATCGCCAGGTGCGGCCCGGCGGAGGCTGAGCGATGCGCCAAAACAGTCATATGCGCTGATTTGACGCATCGCTCCCTCCGCCGGGAGCCAGATCAGCTCGGCGGACCGACGTCCACCGTCCCGCGGAACACCATGCCGAGGTGACGTCCCGACGGCAGCACGGCGCCGAGCGCGTCGGAGCCGGTCACCTCGACGTGCACCATGGCCAGGCGGGCACGGCCGCGGAAGCGTGAGGTGAACGCCCGGGCGCGGCCATCCGGCCAGGGCTGGGCACAGGACCCGGCCACTCGCAGGGGAAACCAGGGACCGCGCTGGCGCACCCTGGCCAGCACACTCCAGTCATCACCCGAGCCGCTCACCAGCGCGTCGGACGCCGGGGCCCCGGAGAACTCCGCCGCCAGCTTGGGCAGAGCCCAGTTGGCCCGACCGCCGTGGACGCTGGGGATCGAGTCGACCGCGATGAACGGCACGTGGCCGTGCACCGAGCGTGAGCCGGGAGCCCGCACACAGCGCGGGGTGGCGAGGATCTCGCGGTAGGGGCCGACGGCGCCGTCGAGATAGTGGATGAACGCGCACGCCCCCAGCGGCAGCGAGGGCGCCAGCGGCGCCGGAACCGCGGCGGCACTGTCCGAGGTGGCGCGGAAGCT
>CAZZVR010000295.1:0-3324 GCA_964657595.1 Burkholderia sp. PAMC 26561
CGATCGCCTCCGGGCGGCTGCCCGAGGGCTGGGCCAGGGCAGCGCGCACCGCCTCGGCGGCGGCCGGCCCAGATCCGAGGATGCGCCGGGCGAGCTCGGTCAGCTCATGTCCCAGCGGCGTGTCGAGCAGGCGCTGGGGATCCCAGTCGGGCGAGCCCGCGTCCCCAGGTCGATCAATCGTCGCGGCCATCGTCTCCCCGCGCCAGGCTACAACTCAGCCGGTCAGGGCACCGACGGCGATTCCCTCCTGCGCCGCCTCGGTGGCGAAGTCGGTGATCGCGCCGGCGACCTGCAGGCGAGTCCAGCCCAGCGCCCCGCCGAGGGTCTCGGCCACGCGTACCGGCTCGGGCGCATGGGGCTCGCTCAGCGTGCGTCCGGCCAGCACCCCCAGGCGGGTCCGGCGCAGCAGCACGTCCCCCACGCTGCGGGCCTGTTCCTCGCCGGCGGCGAAGGCGACCTCGGCCAGCAGGTC
Organism: Burkholderia sp. PAMC 26561; assembly: GCA_964657595.1. Classification (GTDB taxonomy): domain Bacteria; phylum Actinomycetota; class Thermoleophilia; order Solirubrobacterales; family Solirubrobacteraceae; genus Palsa-465. The sequence continues at coordinate 473 of CAZZVR010000295.1, forward strand.
GGGATGTCCGCGCAGGATCGGCCGGGCCAGCTCCCGCCGCTCCTGGGCGAGGGCCAACACGCGGTCGGCCCGCTCGCCGTACCGCGCGGCGAGGTGCGCGTAGGCGTCCGGGGCCACTCCGGGCACGCGGGCCAGGCGGTCGGGGGGCACCGGCTGGCCCAGGGGGATGCGGTCGGTCCGACACGGGGCGTAGCGCCCGTCGCGTTCGACCAGGGCGTCGACGGCCAGCTTGGCCATGCGTCGCCAGGTGGTGAGCTTGCCGCCGGTGATGGTGATCATGCCGCTGGAGGTCTCATACAGCTCGGCCTTGCGACTGATGTCCACGGACTTGCGGCTGTCACCGGTGGAGATGAGCGGCCGCACCCCGGCGAAGGCGCCCTGGATGTCGTCGGGGCCGAGGGATCGGGCGAAGAAGCCGTTGACCGCCTCGAGCAGGTAGTCGATGTCGGCGGAGGCGGGTTTGATGTGATCGAGCTCGCTGGCGTAGTTGTTGTCGGTGGTGCCGATCAGGCTCATCCCGTACCAGGGCAGGGCGAAGATCGTGCGGTTCTTCCCGGCCGGGACGATGGCGCCGGAGACGAGCGGGAGATCGTCGTGGGCGAGCAGGATGTGGGTACCGCGGCTCGGCCGGATCTGCGGTACCTCAGCCTCGGAGGCGAGCTCCCCGGGACGGATGCGGTCGGCCCACACGCCCGTGGCGTTGATGACGTTGGCGGCCCGCAGGCGGAACTCCGTGCCGGTCTCCCGGTCGCGGGCGCGGATGCCCTCGGAGTCGACGGCGAGGGCCTCGACGCGGTTGGCGGCCACCGTGCCGAAGCGCTCGGCCTCCAGCAGGACCGTCAGCACCAGCCGCACGTCGTCGGTCTGGCAGTCGTAGAAGAGATAGCCGCCGGAGGGGTTGCGCGACGACAGCGCCGGCAGCAGCTCGAGCACCTCGGGACCGCTGATCACGCGGTGGCGGTCGGGGCTCCACTCGGTGTCCTCGGGCGCGGCGGGGCTCGGGATCGCCCGACCGCGGCGCAGCCGCGGCAGGCTGGCGCTCGACATCACGTCATACATGTTGAGACCAAGGCCGGTGATGCGGTCGGGGCGCACCCCGTCGAAGGCGGGGATGACGATCCGCAGCGGCCGGACCAGATGGGGGGACAGACGCACCATCAGCTGGCGCTCCAGCAGCGCCTCGCGGACCAGGCCGAGGTCGAAGTTCTGCAGGTAACGCAGGCCACCATGGACCAGCTTGGAGGAGCGCGAGCTGGTGCCCGACCCGTAGTCGGCCCGCTCGATCAGCGCGACGCTGTAACCCCGGCTGGCCGCGTCCAGGGCGACGCCGGCGCCGGTGATCCCGCCGCCGATGACGGCGACGTCGAAAGCTTCAGAGGCCAGGGAGCTGACGGCGTCCGCACGCTGCATCGCCTGGACTCTGACATACGGCGGCCCGCCGGCGCCCGCTGGGGGCCGGCCCGGGCGGCGTCTACTGGTAGGGGTCGGCCGCGCCCTTGGCCTGGCGGTCGCGCACGACGGCCTCGATCTTGTCGATCGTCTCCTGGGACATGCGCCGCACCTCCCAGTGGGTGAGCCGGATCACCAGCATCGGACTGGTGGCGATCACGTCGGCGTTGCGTGGCTCGCGGCTGAGCAGACCCATCTCGCCGATGAGGTTGCCCGGCTCGAGCGTGGCGACCTTCTTGCCGTCGCGGATCACGTCGGCGGTGCCCTCCTCGATGGCGATCAGCTCGGTGGAGAAGTCACCCTCCTTCATGAGGATCTGACCCTCGGCGACGCTCGTCTCGGTGGCGAACGCGGCCAGCCGGCGTGCCTCCTCGGGCACCAGAGTGGAGAACAGCGGTATCGCCGTCAGGCGTGTGGGATCCATGCTCATGCTCGGGCGCGCTCCTCCGGGTCGGTTCCTGCCAGCACTTTGGGGCGCGACTCTAACTCACCCGCGAGCGAGGATGGCCTGTTCACAGCGCCGGGAGCGGCAGGGCGCGCCCCGCCAGGGCCATCAGCGCCTCACCGGTGACCCACTCGGGTGTCTGGAGATCGTCCTTGGCGTAGTTGATCGCGCCGTCAGGCCGGATCCGGGCGCGCAGGTAGGCGACCGCCCGGGGGGCACGCACGCCGGCGGCGATCAGGCCCTGCACGGCGAAGGCGGTCGACTGGGCGTTGGAGCTCTCCCCCGGGTCGGCGCCGAAGCCGCCGTCGGGGTTCTCGTGGGCGGTGATGAAGCGCACCGCCCGGGGCACGTCGCCGAGGGCCTCCAGCACCGCACCGGTGTCGTCGATGTCGCTGGCCCCGCCGCGGGTGGCGAAGTTGAACCCACCGTCGGCATCCTCCTGGGCCGCCAGCCAGCGCAGGGTCGCCGCCGGGACCCGCCGGTGGGCGGCCCGCAGGGCCAGCACACCGAAGGCGGTGAGGTTGGTCTGGTCGTCGATCGCGGGGCCGAAATGCAGGCGCGTCACCAGCCGGTCCACCGGCTCCCCCAGCGGCGCGAGGGCGAGGATCGAGCGCTCGATCGAGCCGGCATCCTGAGCCTGATGGCCACGGATGTAGGCGACCAGCCGGGCCGGCGGTCTGACCCCGTCGGCCTCGAGTCCGAGCGCCGCCCAGCCGCTGTAGAGCGGCGAGGTCAGCGGTGCGGCCAGGAGGTACTCACTCGGCGTCCGGTGCCGGGCCCCGGACGCCCGGGCCGGCGCCGGAGCGCGCAGGGCCGCCGCACCCAGCAGGGCGCAGAGGAGGATGACCGACGGTGCCCACTGCACGTTGATGCGCAGCGCGAAGCGCCCCAGCGAGCGAGCCAAGGCGGGTCCGAAGGCCAGCGCGAAGGCGAAGCTGGAACCGGCGCTGATGAGATC
>CAZZVR010000296.1:0-3128 GCA_964657595.1 Burkholderia sp. PAMC 26561
TGGCCCTGCTGCTCGGCTTCGTCTTCCCCCAGAACTTCAACAGCCCCTACCGGGCCACCGGCTTCCAGGACTTCTGGCGCCGCTGGCACATGACGCTGTCGCGCTTCTTGCGCGACTTCCTCTACATCCCGCTGGGGGGCAACCGCCGCGGCAAGCTGCTGACCTACCGCAACCTGATGATCACCATGCTGCTCGGCGGCCTGTGGCATGGCGCGGCCTGGACGTTCGTGATCTGGGGCGGCTACCACGGCGCCGGCCTGGCGCTCGAGCGGCTGCTCAAGGGGCGCCTCAGCCTGCCCGGCTGGCTGCGCTGGCTCATCACCTTCCACCTCATCGTGCTCGGCTGGATCGTCTTCCGCGCCCAGTCCCTGTCGCTGACCGGGCAGTTCCTGGAGCGCCTGGGTCACTGGGGCGCCCCGACCCTGCTGAGCCTCCCGGTGGCGCTGGCGATCCTGGTGACCATCGTGCCCCAGCTGCTGCCGGCCCGGCCCCTGGCTCGCCTGCAGACCGCGCTTGGCAAGCTGTCGCCCTACCTGCTCGCCCCGGCGCTCGCGCTGCTCATCCTGTTCGTCGCCGCCACCGTCCCGAGCCAGGGCGTGCCACCGTTCATCTACTTCCGCTTCTGATGTCCGACTCCCCACCCGATCCGCCCCCCACCGGCGACGACCACCTGATGGACCGCTTCGACCGCGCGGGCACACGCCGCTTCAGCGCGCGCCAGGGCGTGCTGGCGATCCTCATCTGCGCGGTCCTGCTCGCCCTGGCCGCCGGTCCGTCGATCCGCCGCCAGGGCCAGGAGGAGGTCAGCTCGCTGGGCCGCGCCGCGGTGCTGGCCGTGGGGGACCCCGCCAACGCACTCTCGCGGCTGCTGCCCCTGCACCGTGGGGCCAGCGACATGACCGCCTGGCTTCAGCCGAGCCTCGACCTCAAGGGCTACGGCGGCTTCTCCTACAGCCTGGCCGCCTCCACGGGCGTGCCCCCGGTCACCGCAGACCAGTTCAGCCCGGCGGCCATCGGCGCCGCGCCGAGCGCCCGCCGGGCGCTCTCCACGGTGCTGGTGACCGGCGACTCGATGTCTGAGCCCCTGGATCAGTACGTGGCCCGGACCCTCGACCCGCATGGGGTCAGGGTGGTCCAGGACCCCCATATCGGCACCGGTATCTCCAGCACGATCCTGGTCAACTGGGAGTCGTTGGCCCGCTATCAGGTCGCCCACGATCACCCCAGCGCGGTGGTGATCTTCATCGGGGCCAACGACGGATACGCCATGCCCGGTCCGGGGGGGACGACCGTCGCCTGCTGTGGGGTGGGCTGGGCGACGATCTACGCCAACCGCGTACGGCAGATGATGAACACCTACCGCCAGGCCGGCGTCGCCCACGTCTACTGGCTGACCCTGCCGACCCCGCGTGACCCCACCCGGGCGAAGATCGCCACGGTCGTCGACGCCGCGGTCAAGGTCGCGGCCCAGCCGTGGGCCGACCAGGTCAGCGTGCTCGACACGGTGCCCATCTTCACCCCGGGGAACCGCTACCGCGACGCCATGACGATCGGCGGTCAGCGCACCATTGTGCGCCAGTCCGACGGCATCCACCTCAACAACGCGGGCTCGGCGCTGGAGGCCGGTTACGTCGTCGCGGCGATCCGGCAGGATTTCCGGCTGCGCTGAGTTACAGCGCCAGCTCGGCGAGCGCACGGAGCTGGACGCCCTGGGCCTCGGCTCCGAAGGCGACCGGGGTGGCCAGCAGCGTGCCGACGCCGGCGGATTTGAACGCCTCGAGCCGTTCGGCCACGGCGCCCGGCGGGCCACACAGTGAGACGAGGTCGATGAGCTCGGCCGGCAACGCCTGGGCGGCCTCGGCCTTGGCGCCCTCCAGGTAGAGGTCCTGGACCTTGGCGGCGGCGTCACCGAAGCCGTAGGACTCGGCCAGGGTCTTGTAGAAGTTCTTGCCCCGCGAGCCCATCCCCCCGATGTACAGGGCGAGGCCGGGGCGCATGTGATCGCGGGCGGAGTCGAGGTCGTCGGAGATGTGGACCTGGACGGATGGGGCCACGTCGATCGCGTCGACGTCGCGGCCGGCGGCGTGGGCGCCCTCGGCCAGCAGGCTGCGGAACTCGCCCATGTGCTCGGGCGACATGAAGGTGGGGATCCAGCCGTCGGCGATCTCACCGGCCAGGCGGGTGTTGTTGGGGCCGAGGGCGGCAAGGTAGATGGGGATGCGCGACTGAACGGGGGAGATGATCAGCTTCAACGCCTTGCCGGGCCCGTCGGGCAGCGGCAGCTCGAGCGTCTCGCCGTGGTAGTTGACACGCTCGCGGGCCAGGGCCATGCGCACCACCTCGACGTAGTCACGCGTGCGGGCCAGCTGCCGGGCGAAGCGCACCCCATGCCAGCCCTCGGACACCTGAGGGCCCGAGGTCCCCAGCCCGAGGATCAGGCGGCCGTCCGACAGGCGGTCCAGCGTGGCGGCGGTCATCGCCGTCATCGCTGCGGTCCGTCCCGGGATCTGCAGGACCGCGGCGCCAAGCTTGATCCGCGTGGTCTGGGCCGCCAGCCAGGCGAGGATGGTGGCGGCGTCCGATCCGTAGGCCTCGGCCGTCCACGCCGAGTCATATCCGAGGTCCTCCGCCAGCCGCGTCGCGCTGAGCTGCTGGTCGCGATCCATCAGCAGGCCCCAGTAGCCGAGCTGGACACCGAGCTTCATCCAGCCAGGCTACCGGAGCGCCAGCGGCCTCCTACTTCAGGGTGCGGGTGACCTTGTACTTCAGCGAGGTGATGGTGACCTTCATCACCGGTCGCTTGGTCGCCTTCCTCTGGGCGGTCGGCTTGGCGGTGTGCTTGGCCTTGACCGCCTTGAGATTCAGCGTCCAGTGGTCGGTCTTGCCCGAGCGGAAGCGCACCTGCTTGGTGGCGGTGCGGTAGCCCTTCTCGGTCACCCGGATGGTGTCGTTGCAGACGGCGCCCCGGTGGGCGTAGCAGAACAGGGTCACCTTGACCGCATGCAGGGTGCGGGTTCCGGAGCGGTAGAAGCCCCAGTCATAGAACGGCTCGCTGCCGGTGCTCGTGCCGGTGACGCTGCCCGAGCCCGTGCTCGTGCCGGCGCCGCCGTTCGTGCCATTCGTGCCGT
>CAZZVR010000297.1:0-3074 GCA_964657595.1 Burkholderia sp. PAMC 26561
CACCCGGCCCCGCCGCAAGCGGGACACCCGGCCCCGCCGCGACCGGGAAGTAAGGCGGTCGGTCTACCAGCCGTCGGGGTGACGGACCACGAAGCCCGCCGCCGGTGACACGCGGGTGGTGGACCAGCGGTCGTTGCCGTTGGTCGAGCTCTGGTCCGCGGTGTCGAACCACAGCCCGGCGATGTTCATGTAGACGTGACCCGCGTCGGCGTAGAGGGTGATCCACTTGCCGGTGCCGGCGTCGCCGTAGCCCTCGAACTCGGTCGAGTCCAGCGGCATGCCGTTGAGCAGTCCGGCGGCGTGCAGCGCATAGGAGGTCGAGCCGGAGCAGTCATAGCCACTCTGGGTCCCCCAGCCGTTGTGGCCGCCGCCGTAGACGTAGGGATCGAAGGCGATCTGGTTGGCGGCCTGGACGACCTCCTGGACGACCTGGGGGGCGTCCGCGGGGGCGGTCACCGTGCCGTCGGAGTTCAGCGTCGCGGCCTCCACGGGGGCACTCGCCTGGGTGTTGGTCGGGACGAAGCCCGCTCCGCCGCTGTCGTCGGCGGGCAGCGCCGCCGAGGAGGCCGTGGCGGTTCCGGCCGGAGCCGTTGTGGCGGCCTGGTCGAGGGTGCCCTCGATCTTGGTCATCGCGACCTTCAGGCGGGTGTAGGTCTGGGGACCCACGACGCCGTCGGCGGGGATGCGGCTCGTCTTCTGGAAGGCCTTCACGTGGAACTTGGTGCCCAGGTTGAATCGGCCGGAGGCAACGGTCTTGTACCCCAGCGCGGTCAGATCCTGCTGCAACGTGGTGACGTCCGTGCCCGCCATGCCCACCTTGAGGGTGCGGTTACCGAACGACTGGGCCGCTGAGGCCAGCGACGGCATGGCCACGCCGAGACTGGCGACCAGCATGGCCGCACAGAACAGACGGCGACCAAGGTTGACTTTCCGGAACAACGAACGAACCCCTTCTCTTTCGGACGCCTACGGGGTTAGCTGTCGGGCTCGCGCGGAAAGAGTGCGCTACGCGGATAACGACCGCGATTCGCCCCAGAGAGCCGGGGCTCTCACAACTGGGTCCCCCGCTCCTCTGTGGCAGTGCACAAAGGACTCGGCTGGGTGTGCTGCGCGGGCAGCTTACATGATTCCCTACTCAGAACAATCCCAAAACTCCACCGGATGAAGGTTCGCCGCTGGCGCCCGTTCTCCTTCCACGCGTGAGCCGACGGGCTACGCTCCAGCGGATGGCCGGCGATTACACCCCCCACGAGGTTTCCCAGCTCCTGACACAGGGAGACGCACAGCTCGTCGACGTGCGCCAGCCCCATGAGTGGGAGGCCGGACACATCGCCGAGGCGACCCACATCGAGCTGGCAGACCTGCCGAGTCAGGTCGATTCCCTCGACCGCTCCCGGCCAGTGGTGCTCATCTGCCGGTCCGGCGGGCGGTCGGCGATGGCGACCGCCGCGCTCAGCCAGGCCGGGTTCGACGCCCACAACATGGCGGGCGGAATGCTCGACTGGGCCGCCGCCGGGCTCACCATGGAGCCCGCCGACGGTCACGTCGCCGAGCCGTGAGGGCTGTCGGCGCCGCCGAGGCTCCTAGAGCTTCATCACGTTGATCGCCTTGGGACCCTTGGGCCCTGCCTCCTCCTCGTAGGAGACCTTGGAGCCCTCGGCCAGGGAGCGATATCCGTCAGCGCTGATCGAGGTGTGATGGACGAACAGGTCGCGGCTGCCTTCATCAGGGGTGATGAAGCCGAAGCCCTTCTCGTCACTGAACCACTTCACGGTTCCGGTAGGCATTGCTGAGACGTGTCCTCTCTGGGGTATGAGTGCTGCCGCCGCGAGGACGTTCCTGTCACAACCGGAGCCTGCACCTGCGTCGCCACCCCCTCAGGTGGCCCTATCGCGCGCCAAGTTAGCACGGGATTAGCGCGTGACACACCCCGGGGTGTCGAGTTTTCACCCCTTGGATACAACCTCTTGTGACATGGCCGACGAGCTCGAGATCACCCCGGGGCTGAGCATCCCCCTCGATCTGGTGGAGATTCGCACCAGCCGCTCATCCGGGCCGGGGGGCCAGCACGCCAACGTGACCGCCTCTCGCGTCGAGGCGGTGCTCGACCTCGACAGCGTCGCGACGCTCAGCGAGAACCAGCGCGGACGGCTCACGGCCAAGCTCGGCTCGCGGGTGAGCGCGGTCGCCCAGGACACCCGCAGCCAGGCGCGCAACCGGGAGCTGGCCCTCAGCCGGCTCGGCGCGAAACTCGCGGCGGCGCTGGTCGTCGCCCCTCCGCGGCGGGCCTCGCGACCAACCCGCTCCAGCGTCGAGCGACGGCTGGAGAGCAAACGGCGCCAGAGCTCGCGCAAGCAGAACCGGCGCCCCCCGCCGGACGCCTAAGCTCGCCCGAGCATGCGCTGGCTCGTCGACGGCATGAACGTGATCGGCACCCGCCCGGACCGGTGGTGGCAGGACCGTGATGCGGCGATGCTCAAGCTCGTCGACGAGCTCGAGCGTTGGGCGGCGAGCGAGAACGAGGACGTGACCGTGGTCTTCGAGCGCAAGCCGAGCCCGCCGATCCGCTCCAGCGTCATCGAGGTGGGCCATGCCCCCAAGCCCAAGCGTGACGCGGCCGACGACGAGATCGTGCGCCGGCTCAAGCTCGACCCCCAGGCCCACGCGGTGCGGGTGGTCACCTCCGACCGCTGGCTGAGCGAGCGGGCCTCGGCGCTGGGGGCGACCGTGGAGGGCGCCGACGCCTTCCGGCGGCGGCTCGAGGCCGGCTGGTGAACCCCTCGCGTATGTGCGTTCTGAAGGGTTTGCTCGGAATGGCCCGGCACCTTGCCACAATGTCTTTCACATGGCAGAGGATTCTTCTCCCGCTCCCGGATCAGGACCAGCCCCCGAGCCCGGGTTCGGACCCGCGCGCGCCGACGCGCGACAGCGGTCTGACTCGCCGTGGCCTCCCCGGGGCGATGGCAACGGCAACGGCAACGGGAATGGCCGCCGCCAACCCGGATGGCGAGTGACCCCCGCCCCGGACGGCCGCAGCGGTTCCGGCAACGGACGCAACGGGAACGGACGCAACG
>CAZZVR010000298.1:0-3046 GCA_964657595.1 Burkholderia sp. PAMC 26561
CGCGCCACCTCCGACAGCGTCTGAGCCGTCCCGGGGTTGAGGGCGCGCAGGACCGCCAGCCCGCGGTCCAGGGACTGGACGTAGCCGCTGTCGCGCGGCTCGGCGTCGGGGTCGGCGGGCAGCGCGGTCAGAGCGCTCCCTCCTCCTCCAGCACGGCTTGGGCGATCTTCAGCGCCGCGTTGGCCGCCGGGACCCCGGCGTAGACGGCGGTGTGGAGCAGCACCTCGGAGATCTCGGCGGCACTGAGCCCGTTGCCCAGCGCGGCGCGGACGTGCATGGCCAGCTCGTCGTCATGCCCCAGCGCGCACATCAGGGCGAGGGTGATGCAGCTGCGGGTACGACGGTCGAGGCCCTCACGGGTCCACACGCTGCCCCAGGCATAGCGGGTGATGAAGTCCTGGAAGGGCTCGGTGAACGCGTCCGTGCTGGCGATGGCGCGGTCGACGTGGGCGTCGCCGAGCACCTCGCGGCGCACCGCCATGCCGGCGTCGTAGGGATCGGGCAGGTCGGTCATGTCAGTCACCTAGATGGTCGAGGATGAGCCGGGCGACGGACACGGGCGCCTCGGCCATGGGGATGTGCGCGGTGGTCATGAGCACCTCTGAGACCACCCCGCCGAGCCCGGCGGCGATGACCTGGCTGTGAGGCGGTGGGAGCGCCTCATCCCGGGTGCCCGCCACCACCAGGGTGGGCGCGACGATGGCGCCCAGATCGGGGCGCAGGTCGAGCTCGGCGAGCGTGTCGCACAGGGCGGCGTACCCCTCGGCCGGGCTGGCCCGGAGCATCGCCAGCAGGTCGGCCCGCACCTCCGGATGGGCGGCGGCGAAGTCCGGGGTGAGCCAGCGGCTGACCACCGCCTCGGCGACCGGGGCCGTGCTTCCGGCCTTCCGCACCGTCGCGGCCCGCTGGCGCCAGGCCTCGGGGCTCCCGGGATGGGCCGAGCTGCAGAAGACGCCCAGCGCACGGATCCGCTCGGGCGCGTGGGCGCCCAGCCACAGACCGACCATGCCGCCGACCGACACGCCGGCGTAGGCGACCTCGGCGATCCCCAGTGCGTCGAGCAGGGCGAGCACGTCCGCGCCCAGATCGGCCGCCGCATAGGGCCCGTCGGGCACCGGGGATGCGCCCTGGCCGCGGTGGTCGAACCGCAGGCAGCGGAACCGGGGCGTGAGGAACTCGAGCACCGGATCCCACATCGCCAGGCCGGTCCCGAGGGAGTTGCCGAGCACGAGCACGGGCGCGTCCTCGGGTCCGTCGAGGCGGTGGTGCAGCGCCACGCTCATGCCGCCCGCGCCTCCAGGGCCTCGGCCACCAGGACCGCGGCGGCGTCGATAGCCTCACCCGCCAGCGGGGTGTCACCCAGGTTGGCGTGCATGCGGTTGACGTCCACGTCGAGGGCGCCGCTGAGGTCAGCGGCCCAGCTGGCCGCTGACCCCGTCACGGAGATGAGCTCGAGCAGGGGCTGCCACTCGGCCTGCCAGGCCCCGGCGGCGCGCTCGTGCTCGCCGGCCATGGCGCCGAGCAGCGTGGCCACCAGGCCGGGGGCGCGCCGGGCGCAGGCGGCGGTGGAGATCGCGCGCACCGGGTTGTGCTTATGGGCCATCGAGGAGGAGCCGCCCCCCTCACCCCGTTCGGAGCACTCCCCCACCTCGGTCTGGGCCAGGAGGATCACGTCCGCGGCGAACTTGGCCACCGCCCCGGCGGCCAGCCCGAGTGCCGCCGCCAGCTCGCCGACGGGCTGGCGGTCAGAGTGCCAGGCGAGCACCGGGGCGACCAGCCCCAGCTCGGCGGCCATCAGCGCCACCAGCTCGGGGTCATGGCGCGCCCCGACCGGACCGCCCAGCTGCAGGGGCAGCGCGCTCCCGACCTGGGCCAGACCCTGGCGGGCGCGGTCCAGGCCACTGCACCAGCCGGCCGCCTTGAGGCCGAAGGTGGTGGGCAGGGCCTGCTGCATCAGGGTGCGGCCGATGATCGGCGTCCGCGCGTGCTCGGACGCGAGCGCCGCCAGGCGGTCACCGGCGCTCAGCAGGTCGCGACGCAGCGGCTCGAGGGCGCGCTTGGCCACCAGCATCAAGGCGGTGTCCAGGATGTCCTGGCTGGTCGCCCCGGAGTGGACAGAGGGCGCCGCCGCCTCCCCCACCGCGGCGCGCAGGGCGCGGACCAGCCCGACCACCGGCTGGGCGTGGGCCGCCCCCTCGACGCCGATCGCGTCGAGGTCGAAGCGCTCGGCCACACACGCGGCGGTGATCGGCGCCAGCGCCTCCGCGGGGATCAGACCGCGCTGGGCCGCCGCGCGGGCGAGGGCCGCCTCAGCATCGAGCATCGCCTGGAGCAGGGCGATGTCCGCGGTCGCGGCAGCGGCGTCACCCCGGGCGAAGATGGGGCCGAGCAGGCTCACGCAGGCGCCCGCTCAGACGGCGAGGAAGACCGTCTCGCCGTCACCCTGGAGGTGGATGTCGAAGCCATAGCCACCGTCGGTGGGCTGGGCCAGCAGGGTGCCGCGGCGCTCGGGCGGGACACGCATGAGCAGCGGGTCCTCGGCGTTGGCCGCGGCCTCGTCGGCGAAGTAGATGCGCGTGACATAGCGGTGGAGGGTGCCGCGGGCGAACACCGACACGTTGATGTGGGGCGCCTGGAGCCCGTCACCGGTGGCGGTGGGGACGCGCCCGGGCTTGACCGTGAGAATCTCAAAGCAGCCGTCCCCCACCTCGAAGCCGACCCGGGCGAACCCGCGGAAGCCCGCGAGCTCGGAGCGGCCGCCGTAGCCGTGTGCGTCGGCGAAGCGTCCGGCCGGGTCCGCCTGCCAGGTCTCGATCAGGTTGTCGGGAACCAGCGCGCCCTCACCGTCATAGACGCGCCCGGAGATGGTGATGGCGCCCGGCGTGCCCTCGGGCACGACGTACGCGCCGTCAGCGAAGGGCAGGCCGATGGCGAAGTAGGGCCCGACGGTCTGGGACGGCGTGGTGGCGAAGAGCATCTAGATCGCCTCCTCGAACGGCGTGGCCCCGGGACCGCGCAGCACGATGTCGAACGCATAGGCGTGGGC
>CAZZVR010000299.1:0-3036 GCA_964657595.1 Burkholderia sp. PAMC 26561
CTGCCGAGCCCACGGCCGGCAGCCGCGCCACCCACTGACGTGCGCGTCTGGGTCGACTTCACCAACTCGCCCCACGTCCTCGTCCTGGCGCCGGTCATCCGCCGGCTCGAGGCGGCGGGACACGAGGTCGACGTGACCGCCCGGGACTTCGCCCAGACGCTCGGTCTGTGTGACCGTCTGGGCATCGTCCACACGGCGATCGGCAGCCACCGCGGCGGCGGGCTGGGGGCCAAGGCGGTCGGCCTGTTCGATCGCTCCGCCGCGCTGACCCGGTTCGCGCGCGGCAAGGGCTTTGACCTGGCCATCGGCCACGGCTCCAACGACATCTCCGTCGCCGCGCGTCTCCTGCGCATTCCCTGCACCACCACCTTCGACTACGAGTGGGCGACGGTGCAGCACAGCGTCAACTGCCGCCTCGCCCAGGCGGTGGTGGTTCCGGCGGTGATCCCACCCGAACGCCTGTACCGCTACGGCGCGCGGCACAAGCTCCATCGCTATGAGGGACTCAAGGAGGAGTACTACCTGGCCGACTTCGAGCCCGACCCGGCGGTGCTGACCGAGCTCGGCCTCGACCCCGCCGAGCCGATCGCCGTGGTCCGCACCCCACCGGCGGTCAGCCTGTATCACCGCTTTGAGAACGACCTGTTCGCTCAGGTGCTGGCCAAGCTCCAGGGCGCCCAGACGGTGGTGCTGCCGCGCACCCAGGCCCAGCGGGAGGAGCTGGCCCGGGCCGGGGGCTACCTCGTACCCGAGCGGGCGATCGACGCCCAGTCGCTGATCGCCTACGCGGACCTGGTCATCTCCGCCGGCGGCACCATGAACCGCGAGGCGGTCGCGCTCGGGACGCCCGTCTATACGGTGTTCGAGGGCCGGCTCGGTGCGGTGGACGCCGACCTGATCGCCGGTGGCCGCCTGCGCCGGCTCACCGACCCCGACGCGGTCGCGCTGGTCAAACGCGATCACGCCGGATCCTCCGACCCAGCCCGGATCCGCCGCGATCCTGCTTTACTCACCGACCTGCTGGCCGCGCCCGCAGGTCTGTCTTGGCGCGGCTGAGTCCCCTACGCGATGTCCGTCACCAGCTCGCCTGTCGCCTCGGTCGCGACCTCACGCCCCCGCGAGGATCGCCTCTTCCTGCTGCGCTGGGCCTCGAGCCCGTGGACGTACGTGTGGCTGGCCGACATCGTCGTCTCCTTCTTCATCCTGCGCTGGGCCAAGACCAGCCCGGGCTATGACCCCTACGGCTGGCTGACCTGGGGCTACCAGACCCTCCACGGCTCCCTCGACCTCAAGGGTGCGCCGTCGTGGAAGCCGATCACCTACATATTCACGCTGCCCTACTCGATCTTCGGCCACTACAGCTGGTGGCTGTGGCGCGTGACGTCACTGTCGATCTCCAACGCGGGCCTGGTCGCCGGTGGGCTGCTCGCCTATCGCCTGGTCCGGCGGGAGGACGAGCCGATCTGGCCGGCACTGGCCGCGGCGCTGTTCGCCGGCATCGGCATCGCCATGATCGTCCAGTACTGGCACTACATCCTGTCCTCCCAGTCGGACTCGGTGCTCGTCACCTTCGTCCTGCTCGGCCTCAACCAGCTGCTGTCCAAGCGCTACGGCTGGGCGGTGGTGTGCCTGGCCGCGGCCGGTCTCGGCCGCCCCGAGGCGTGGATCATCCTCGGCCCGGTGTTCCTGTGGGTGTTCTTCACCCAGGCCCATCTGCGCAAGCTGCTCGTCGGCGTGCTCGCGTTCATGATCTTCATGTGGTTCATCGTCCCGGTGATCTCCGGCGCGCCCTGGGATATCGCCCAGAAGCTGGCCCAGCACTCGGTGCGCGAGCTGCACTCCAACAAGTTCTTCGGGACGATCAAGCGCTACCTCAACCTGACCCTGTGGCCGGTCCTGGTCACCGCGGCGGGCACCCTCGTGTGGGCGATCCTGCGGCGCGACTGGCGGGTCATCGGGCTCGCTGTCGTGCCGGTCCTGTGGATGATCGTGGAGTTGTGGTTCGTGCTCTCCAACGGCTTCCCCGGCGTCCCCCGCTACATGTTCGAGGCGGCCGCGACGACGATCGTCCTGGCCGGGGTCGGAATCGGCTGGCTCGCCCGGCTCGCCCTCGGCTCACGCGTCGGCGCCCTCGGGCATGAGCGGCTGGAGAATGACGGCGGTGTGCCGCTGCGGGGCGCGGCGCCCGCCGGCCGCGCCAGTCCCGTCCCGGTCCGGGTCATCGCGGCCGTCATCGCGCTGGTGATGATCGGCTTCATGGTCCCCTACGCCAAGGACGCCTGGGACTTCGAACACTCCGACATCCTCAACGAGCGCAACCGCACCCACAGCATCTACGAGCTGAGCCGCACCATCGACGCCGCCGGCGGGTCCGCGTTCATCAAGTCCTGTGGCGTGCCGACCATCGACGTGGGCAGCGCCTCGATCCTCGCCTGGTACACGCACTCGAGCACCGCCCACATCGGCTACATCCCGGCCAAGCAGATCCGCCTGGGCGGGCCGGTCGTGCTGTTCACCGGCCTGTTCAACGGCTTCGTCATCCACACCTACAACCTGAGCGGCGCGGCCACGTCGCGGTGCGCGGTGCTCAACAACGCCTACTTCCTGGAGACCGCCGGCCATCCCAACGGCGAGTTCTTCCATCTCTCGCACTGATCACCTCACCCCGCGACTCTCGCCCCGGATGGGGCGCCGCGGATAGAATTTCCCCGCATGCGCTGGCGGAATCGCCTCGGTGCCCTTCCGGTCCACCGCCACTCGCTCGTTCAGATCGTCGCGGATGGTCTGCTGGTCGCCGTTTCCTATCTGGTCGCCTTCGAGCTCCGCTTCGACGGTGACCTGCACGGGCAGTACGCCCGCTACGGCCACCTGCTGCGCTCGACGGTCTGGTGGGTCGTCCCGCTCCTGCTCGTCGTCCTGGCCGGCTTCGCCACCTACGAGCGGGTGTGGAACTACATCTCCCAGCGCGACTACGAGGCCGTGGTCAAGGGCGCGGTGGTCGGCACCCTGCTCGTCGTGGTGGTCATCGACGTGTTC
>CAZZVR010000300.1:0-2986 GCA_964657595.1 Burkholderia sp. PAMC 26561
CTGGCGCATCCTCGACGCCGGTGGGGCGTCGGCGGCCAGGGCGCCATGGCCGATCGCCACCAGCGTCTCAGGTCGTGCGTTGTCCGCCGCCTGAAACAGGTCCCACGCGCGCTGCTGACTGGGACCGAGCTCCGCGGACCTCGCCAGCAGCGCCACGACCGCGGGTACCTTGGCGAGGAGGGTGATCTCCCGGCGCAGCCGATCGAGCTTGTGCGCCAGCAGGCCCGTTCCGACCACCGATCCGGCCGAGGTTCCCACCACGCGGTCAGCCTGCCCCAGCTCGACCCCCTGAGCGATCAATCCGCTCAGGTAGGCGACCTGCCAGGCGATGAAGAACAGGCCACCACCGCCCAAGCTGAGGCCGCGCGCGAGCCCGCCTCCGTATCCGGCGTCGAAGCTCCGGGGAAGCGCGATATCTCGCGGGTCAGCTTCCATCCCGGCGCCGAGTGCTGCCCCCGTGGGGCTCAGGCCATCGGCAGCGACATACCGACCGGCGTGGCCGCCAGCGGCTCGGCTGCCATCGGCAGGGAGATCCCGCCGTTGAGGCCGATGAGTTTGGCCGCCGCGGCGGTGATCGCCCGCGCGGCCGGGTCCTCAGGTGAGGAGAAGACCACGGGCAGGCCGCCATCGGACTGCTCGCGCAGGGCCATGGTCAGGGGGATCTGGCCCAGCAGCGGAACCTCGAGCTCCTCGGCCAGCAGCCGGCCGCCCCCCTCGCCGAAGATCGGGTAGGCGACACCGTCGGGAGTGGTGAACCCGGTCATGTTCTCGATCACGCCGCCGATCTCCAGCTCCAGCTTGGTCGCCATCTCGGCCGAGCGGCGGGCCACGGTCTGGGCGACCGCCTGAGGAGTGGTGACGATGAGGAACTTGGCCTGGGGCAGCAGCTGGGCCAGCGTCATGGAGACGTCGCCGGTGCCGGGCGGAAGGTCGATCAGCAAATAGTCCAGGGCGCCCCATTCGACGTCCTCGAGGAACTGGGTGAGGGCCTTGTGGAGCATCGGGCCGCGCCACACGACGGCGGACTCCTCATCCACGAAGAAGCCGATGGACACGATCTTGATCCCCTCGGGGCCGATCAGCGGCTCGATCTTGCGGCGCTCATTGGCCCGAGCACGACCACCGGTGAGGCCGAACATGCGCGGCTGGGAGTAACCCCAGACGTCGGCGTCCATTACGCCGACGGACTTGCCGGCGCGGGCCAGCGCGGCGGCCAGGTTGGCGGTGACCGATGACTTGCCGACCCCGCCCTTGCCCGAGCCGACGCAGATCACGTTCTCGACTCCGGCCAGCGCGCCCTCAGGCAGCGTGGTGCGCCCGAGCTTGCCCCGCAGCGCCTGCTTCTCGTTGTCCGACAGGACGTCGAAGCTGAGGTTGACGCCCATCACGCCGTCGAGGGCGCGGATGGCGTCGGTGACTCCGGTCTGGAAATGGTCCCGGATGGGGCAGCCGGCGGTGGTGAGCGACACGGTGATGTCGACCACGCCGATGGCGTTGATGTCGATGCGGCGGACCATGCCGAGGCTGACGATGTCCTTGTGCAGCTCAGGGTCGATGACCGACCGGAGTGACTCGAGAATCTGATCTCTGGTGGGCATCACTCCATTCTGGCAGACGCTTTCTCACCCGAACGTGGGGAAGGCGACAGGGGTGTCAGTTGGTACCGTCCCGCGCTGATGGCGCTGGAGATCACACCGGTCCGTGGATTCGCGGACCTCCGCGCCTTCGTGCGGCTGCCCGAGCGGCTGCACGCCGGGACCCCCTGGATCATCCAGTACCGGGGTGAGCGCTACGCCTACCTGAGCCGTCGCCTCAACCCGTTCTTCCGCCACGGCGGCGAGGCCCAGTACTTCCTGGCGCGGCGTGACGGTCGCGTGGTGGGACGCATCAGCGCCCAGATCAGTCCGGTGCTCAACGCGAATCAGAACACCCGCTGGGGGCTGTTCGGGTTCTTTGACTTCGAGGCCGAGCAGGAGATCTGCGACGCGCTGCTGGCCGCCGCCGAGGGATGGCTGAGGGCCAAGGGCTGTGACCGCATGGTCGGCCCGTTCGACTTCCTGCTCAACAACGAGGCGGGCATCCTCATCAAGGGGTTCGAGCTCGAGCCGATGATCCGCCAGCCCTGGCACCCGCCCTACTACCGGGAGATGGTCGAGGCGGCCGGCCTGGTCAAGGTGATCGACCTGTTCCACTGGGAGCTCGACATCGCCGACCGCAACCAGCGGATGCTGCCGGTGCTGCCTCAGCTCGCGGCCGAGGCCCGCGAGAAGCACGGGCTGACGGTGCGGCGCATGACCCGGCGCAGCCTGTGGCGCGACCTGGACGCCTTCATCGAGGTCTACAACGCCGCCTGGTCGCGTAACTGGGGCTTCATTCCCTACACCAAGCAGGACAAGCTCGAGCTGTGGATCGACTACCAACTCGTGTTTGCCAGCGAGTGGTTCATGATCGTCGAGGACCCGGCCGGCCGACTGGTGGCGATGGCGGTCACGATCCCCGACCCCAACCAGTTCCAGCCCAAGATGAAGGGGCGGATGCTCCCCTTCGGCTGGTACTACCTGCTCAACGCGCGCCGCTACATCGACCGGGTGCGGGTCGGGTTCCTCGGGGTGATGCCCGAGTTCCAGCACACCGGGGCGGGGGCCCTGCTCTACATGGAGCATTACGACACCGCCTACCCCAACACCAAGATCACCCACGGGGAGGCCGGCCTGATCCTGGAGACCAACCGCTCGATGAATCGCGGTCTGGAGACCATGGGCGGGCACATCACCAAGATCATGCGTGTCTATGAGCGCACGTTCGAGCCAGGCGCCGAGCCCGGCGCCCCCCCGGCGCGCATCCGCCGCTACGTCCCGCCGGAGAAGGTGCTCGAGGCGCCGCCGAGCTGAGTCGGGGTCCGCCGCGGTGAACGAAGCTCGTCCCGAGTCTTTAAGGACCGACGGGGTGCCACTTGCGTGACACCCCGGCGGTTGAGGGAGGAGAG
>CAZZVR010000301.1:0-2979 GCA_964657595.1 Burkholderia sp. PAMC 26561
TCCTTCATCTCCGAGACGGTCTCGGTGGGGACAACGATCTGACGGACAGCGCGCTTCTGGTTGAGCGAGACGACCCGGTGCTCCAGGTTGCTCTTCACCTTGTTCTCGTGTCCGGAATATGTATTGACGACGTACCAGCGGAACATGACTTACCCGTGTCCGTAGAGGATCAAAGAGACGACTTTCTGGGCGGCAAGGCTAGCCACCGCGAGGAATGCCCCCGCCACGATGACGAACCCCAGGACAACTCCCGTGGCCTGGAACACCTGACGGCGGTCA
Organism: Burkholderia sp. PAMC 26561; assembly: GCA_964657595.1. Lineage (GTDB taxonomy): Bacteria > Actinomycetota > Thermoleophilia > Solirubrobacterales > Solirubrobacteraceae > Palsa-465. The sequence goes on from CAZZVR010000301.1 coordinate 280, forward strand.
GGCCACTGTACTCGTTGCAGCTCCCGCCAGCTGCCCTGAAGAAACCCTGTGAGCTGGGCAAACAGCCCCACGCGGGGGGTCTGCTCAGACAGCGCGACACTCTCGTCGGCCACCTGGTGACGACGGCTGGCACGCGTTGACAACGCGCCGGCGGGGGCACCGGAGGCTGGGGTGTAATCGTGCCCCGCCTCACTCTCCTCGAAGGCGGTCAGCTCCGCCGCATCCGGCGTCTCGGCCGGATCGGGCCGCCCGAAGGCGAGCTGGGCCTCCTCGAGCGCCTCCTCGCCGGAGACGAGCTCCGGGAAGGGATGCTCGACCTCACCGGAGGCGTCAGCGCCGTTGGTCCCATTGGCCCCCGCGTCCGGCTTGCCGTTGACCTGGCCGTTCTTGCGGGGGTTGGGGCCGGCGCGACGGGCGCCTCTGCGGTTGCGCTGCGCCACGACCTAGCTCGTCGATTGCCTAGCGGGTCTCGCGGTGCGGCGTGTGAGCCTTGCACCACCGGCAGTACTTGCGCAGCTGCAGGCGCTCGGGGTTGTTGCGCTTGCTCTTGTTGGTCTGATAGTTGCGGTGCTTGCACTCCTCACAGGCGAGGGTTGCAGCGATCCGAACGTCTCCACGGGCCATTGCTTTGAGTCCTTTTGGAAGTTCACGAGGCGGCTGTGGACGTGCTTACGCACGCCATACGGCGCGGACAGATCAGGATAGCGCGCCCCGACGCCGCGGGACGGCCTGATCTCCGCCGTCACATCAGGCTAGCTGAGCAACCTGTTGGGCTCGCCGGCACGGTCGGCGGCGATGTCCTCGACCCCGGAAGCCGGGCCGGCCTCTGAGCCGCTGACGCGAGGGGCCATCGGGTGAGGATGACGCCGGGTCTGAAACCCTAACCGGGCCTTACCGGAAACGGGTCTGGCGCGCGGGACGATTCATTCGCGACTCAGCTCCACCTCGCGGACGCGACGATGCGACACGTTCTGACACGGCTCACCCCCCTCCTCCTCGCTCTCCTGCTCTCCGGCTGTGGGGCCGCTCGCCACCCCCATACCAGCCTCGAGCGCTCGCTGAGCGCCCACTTCGCCGCCCATGGCCTGGTGGCCACGAGCCTGGTCACTCAGCGCCCCCGTGACACTCGCCACGCCGCGGCGCAGCGCCTGCACCGCCACTTCGTCATCGAGCGCCTCGACGTCCCCCGGGATCCCGCCCTGGCGCCGTCACGACGCCTGCTCGAGGTGTCCGCGGAGATCCTCAGCATCCACATCGCGCACCAGCACGTGGTGATCATCATTCCGCGCCACTCCCAGCACCGGGCGATCCTGTTCGAGCACGGCTCGGGCGAGACCGCCGACCTCGACGTGGACGCGGCGCCCTCGGCCCCGACGATCACAGCTCTGGTCAGGGCCGGATACACGTGGGCCGAGAGTGACGCCGGCTTCAACAACTGGGGGGACCGCGCCAGCCTGGCCGACGATGTCGCGGTGGCGCGCTGGCTGCGTTCCCACGGCGACCCGGTCATCGACATCGGCGCGGACTCGATGGGCGGACTCGACGCCACCCAGCTCATTCCGCTGATTCATCCGCAAGCCGTGTTCGAGCTCTTTCCGGTGTGTGATGAGCGCACCGTGATGGACGAGTTCGGGACTCTCATGCACCGCGCCGACGCGCCCCTGGCGCGCCTGAGTCCCGTGGCCATGCACGACGTCGCGGGCCTGCCCATGCTGTTCACCGCCTCCCCCCAGGACACGATCGTGCCCAAGGCGACCAACGCCGACGTCTGCACCGCCGAGGCGCGCGCCGCCGGAGCCCGTGTACAGGAGTTCACCACCAAGGGCGAGCACGGCAACTCCTCGAACTGGCGGGCCGGGCGGCTCCTCACCTTCCTCGACCGGGCCGCCGGCCAGGGTCCGGCGCGGTTCCGTGGCGGTCGCGGCCGGTGGCAGACGAACCAGCGCCTGAGACACCGGCATCAGGACCGCTCCGCCCCGGCTCTGCTGGGCGCCTAGCTACAGCTGAGCGAGCACCCGCTCGGGTTCAGTGAAGTCCACCCCCTGGTCGTGGGCGACCGAGGCATAGGTCAGCTGCCCCTGGGCCACGTTGAGGCCCCGCAGGAGGCCCGGGTCCTCCCCCAACGCCCGGGCCACGCCGGCGCCGGCCAGCTTCAGGACATAGGGCAGCGTCGCGTTCGTCAGCGCCCGGGTGGAGGTGATCGGCACGGCGCCGGGCATATTGGCCACGCAGTAGTGGGTGATTCCGTCGACCTCGAAGGTCGGGTCGGTGTGCGTGGTCGGGTGCGAGGTCTCAAAGCAGCCGCCCTGGTCGATGGCGACGTCGACGAGCACGGCGTGGCGCTGCATCAGCGCCAGTTGCGCTCGAGAGATCACGTGCGGGGCCTTGGCGCCCGGCACGAGCACCGCCCCGATCACCAGGTCGGCGTCAGGCAGCATCTCCTCGATCGTCAGGGTGCTCGAGAACTGCGTGGATCCCCGCCCGTCGAGGATCAGGTCGAGTTCCCGAAGGCGGTCCACGGAGCGGTCCAGCACGTATGTGTCGGCGCCCAGACCGATCGCGATGCGCGCGGCGGCCAGGCCGACCACGCCGCCACCGATGACCAGGACGCGACCACGGTGCACCCCCGGCGCACCGCCCAGCAGAATGCCGCGGCCCAGCGGCTTCTGGAGCATGAACGCACCCGCCTGAGCGGCGAGC
>CAZZVR010000302.1:0-2804 GCA_964657595.1 Burkholderia sp. PAMC 26561
CCGCCTCGACGCCCTGTGCGAGGAGGCCGCCCGCTACGTCGAGAACGGCGCGACGATCCTGATCTTGAGCGACCGCAACCTGGGTCCCGAGCGGGTGGCGATGCCCTCGCTGCTCGCGGTGGGTGCCGTCCATCAGGCGCTGGTGCGCCGCGGGACCCGCCTGCGCTGTGGGCTGGTGATCGAGTCCGGTGAGCCGCGCCAGATCCACGACATGGCGACCCTGATCGGGTTCGGCGCCTCGGCGATCAACCCGTACGTGATGTTCGAGTCCTTGGATGAGCTCACCGAACGTCACCTGCTGCCGGCCGAGCTGAGCCGCGACGAGGCCGAGAAGGGCATCGTCAAGGCGATCGGCAAGGGGCTGTTGAAGACCATCGCCAAGATGGGCATCTCGACCATCCAGTCCTACTGCGGCGCCCAGATCTTTGAGGCGGTGGGGATCGACGTTCACGTGATCGACCGCTACTTCACCGGCACCGCCTCGCGGATCGGCGGCATCGGCCTGACCGAGCTGTCGAGCGAGGCGATGGAGCGCCACTTCCGCGCCTATCCGCGGACCGAGCGCGAACTGCTGCCCGTGGGCGGCGTGCTGCAGTGGCGCCGCGATGGCGAGCGCCACATCTGGAACCCCGAGACCATCGCCAAGCTCCAGCACACCGTGCGCGGGGCCAACGGCCACACCTGGGAGTCCTACACCGACTACGCCAAGGAGGTCAACGAGCGGGCCGCCCGGACCGCGTCGCTGCGCGGCCTGATGAAGCTGAAGTTCGTCGACGAACCCCTCGACCTCGACGAGGTCGAGCCGGCCACTGACATTGTCCGGCGCTTCACCACCGGTGCCATGTCGCTGGGGGCGCTGTCACGCGAGGCGCACGAGACTCTGGCGGTGGCGATGAACCGCCTCGGCGGGATGTCGAACACGGGGGAGGGCGGCGAGGACCCGACCCGCTTCCTGGACGAGCGCCGCTCGGCGATCAAGCAGATCGCCTCTGGGCGTTTCGGGGTCACGCTCGAGTACCTGGTCAACGCCGATCAGCTGCAGATCAAGATGGCCCAGGGCGCCAAGCCCGGTGAGGGCGGTCAGCTACCCGGCCACAAGGTCGACGACTACATCGCCAAGATCCGCCACTCCACACCGGGGGTGGGCCTCATCTCCCCGCCGCCCCACCACGACATCTATTCGATCGAGGACCTCAAGCAGCTGATCTACGACCTGCGGACGGCCAACCCGACCGCGTCGGTATCGGTGAAGCTGGTGTCGGAGGTCGGCGTCGGAACCGTCGCGGCGGGTGTCGTCAAGGCCAACGCCGACCACCTCACCATCTCCGGCGGTGACGGTGGCACCGGCGCCTCCCCGCAGTCATCGATCCACGGGGCCGGTGTGCCCTGGGAGATCGGGCTGTCCGAGACCCAGCAGACGCTGCTGCTCAATGACCTGCGCTCGCGGGTGACCGTCGAGGTCGACGGCCAGATGAAGACCGGGCGTGACGTGATCATCGGCGCCCTGCTGGGGGCTGACACCTTCGGCTTCTCCACCGCCCCGCTCATCGCCATGGGCTGCATCATGATGCGCGTCTGTCACCTCAACACCTGCCCGGTGGGGGTCGCCACTCAGGATCCGGCGCTGCGCGCCCGCTTCCGCGGCACTCCCGACCACGTCATCACCTTCCTGATGAACGTGGCCGAGGAGGCTCGGGTGCTCATGGCGCGGCTCGGGGTGCACAAGCTCGAGGACCTGATCGGACGCGGGCACGAACTGCTCGAGATGGACAGTGCGATCGAGCATTGGAAGGCCCAGAAGGTCGACCTGTCCCAGGTGCTCGCCCCGGCTCAGGTGCCCGAGGGGACCCCTCGCCACCGCACCCGGGATCAGGAGAAGGTGCTTGACGACGCCCTGGATTGGGAGCTCGTACGGCGCTGTGCAGCCGCGCTCGACTCACGTGAGGCGGTGCGGCTCGGCCCGATCCCCATCCGCAACGTCAACCGCTCTGTCGGCGGCATCCTCTCGGGCGAGATCATGCGCCGCCACGGTGCTCTGGGTCTGCCCGAGGGGACGATCGACATCTCCATGACCGGCTCAGCCGGTCAGTCCTTCGGGGCGTGGCTGACGCGGGGGGTGACCCTGACGCTGAAGGGTGAGACCAACGACTACACCGGCAAGGGCCTGTCCGGCGGCGTGGTGGTGGTGCGACCCCCCGACGGTGCGCGCTTCCACGCCGAGGAGAACCAGATCGTCGGCAACACCGTCCTCTACGGAGCGACCGAGGGTCGGGCGTTCTTCCGCGGTCTGGCCGGCGAGCGGTTCGCCGTCCGCAACTCCGGGGCCTCGGCCGTGGTCGAGGGCGTGGGTGACCATGGCTGTGAGTACATGACCGGCGGCCGCGTGGTCATCCTCGGACCCACCGGCCGCAACTTCGGTGCGGGCATGAGCGGTGGCATCGCCTATGTCTGGGACGTCGACCGCCGCTTCAACGGGCGGGTCAACCCCGAGCTGGTCGACCTCGAGCCGGTGTCCGGATCCGACGTCGACGCCGAGGAGCTCCGGGCGCTGATCGCCGAGCATGCCCAGCGCACCGGGTCGCTCGTCGCCCGCAACCTGCTCAGCGTGTGGGAGCGCGGAGCGCTCGACCGGTTCGTGCGGGTGATGCCGCGGGATTACAAGGCGGCGCTCGAGGCGACTGCCGCGCTGGCGGCGGAGTCGACCCAGGCCGCCGCCTGAAATCGCGTCCCCGCCGGGGCCTGACTTCGGTGATCTGACGCAGAAACGCCGGCGGCCGGACTCTCGCGAGGAGAGCCCGAGCCGC
>CAZZVR010000303.1:0-2782 GCA_964657595.1 Burkholderia sp. PAMC 26561
CGGCGAACAGGGCGGCGAACAGCTTGTCGTGGTTGGGGATCCAATGGAAGGTGGCCGAGGAGAAGATCGCGTCGACGGGTTCGGGCAGGCTGAGCTCGGTCAGGTCCTGCTGAAACACCTCCACCCCACGCTCCCCCAGGGCCGCCCGCGTGTGCGCCACCATCGAGGGGGCGACGTCGACGGCGTAGACCTTGCCCGACGGCAATGCGTCGAGCAGCTGGGCGGTGACCGCGCCCGAGCCACAGCCGGCGTCGAGCACCGTCTCGGATCCGGTCAGCGCCAATCGCTCAATCAGCCCTCGCGACCACGCCTGGTGCGGGGTCGAGACCTTGTCATAGGTGCTGGCGTCCCAATCGCGATCGCTCATCCGACGTCTCCCTTGATCGCCACCAGCGTGGCCGATTCCCAATGCTTGTAGGTGCAGTCCACCGCCGCGAAGCCGGCCTCACGCAGCCAGCGCAGCTGGGACTCGACGTCCGCGCAGCGGTCGTGTTCACGACGGACCTGGGCGGCGGCGACCTCCGTCGCGGACGCACCCTGGGCGCGCGCGTCGGCCGCCCAGCGCTCCCGGTACACCTGGGCCAGCTCCGGCGTCGGCCCGGCGACCTGCTCGGCGTTGACGAAGATGCCCCCGGGAACGAGCCGCGTGAACACGCGGCGGAACAGCGCCTGCTTGTCGCGATCCTCGAGGTGGTGGATGGCCAGCGCCGAGATCACCGCGTCGTAGGGTCCGGCGGGCAGCTCAGCCGCCAGGTCCGCCACGTACACCGTGTCGATCACCCCCGCCAGCGCCGAGCGCGCCTCGGCCAGCATCTCTGCCGAGCCGTCGAGCAGATCAAACCGCGCCGCGGGAAACGCGTCGGCGACCCGGGCGCTGAGCAGGCCGGTGCCCGCGCCGAGGTCGAGGACCCGCGCCACCAAGCCGACCCGCCCCAGCGACAGGGCCTCCACCGCCGAGTCATAGAAGGCGTCGTAACGGGGGACCAGCCGCCGTCGCAGCGCCGTGTACTCCGGCGCGTGGGCGGAGAAGGCGAGCGCGGAGGCGGGCGGGATCACCGCGCGCCCCACGCTCACGCCGGCGTCAGCGCCGTGGTCACCGGACCGGACCGCTCACGCGCGGCCTCATAGGCCGCGATCGCCTCGGCCTCCTGGCTCAAGGTGACCCCCACGTCGTCGAGCCCGTTGAGCAGCCGGTGCTTGATCTCGGGATCGATGTCGAAGTGCGCGCTCCCACCGGGCCAGCGCACCTCCTGGTTGGCCAGGTCGACCTGACAGTTCCCCGCCGCCGCGATCGCCGCACACTCCTCCGCGCTCAGCGCGATCGGCAGGAGGCCGATCTTGGTGCAGTTGGAGTAGAAGATGTCGGCGAAGCTCTGGGCGATGATCGTCTGGAAGCCGTAGTCCTCCAGCCCCCAGGGCGCATGCTCGCGGCTCGAGCCACAGCCGAAGTTCTTCCCGGTGACCAGGATCGGGTTCTGGGGCAGGTTCCAGTCGGCCTCCTTGGCCCAGTCGTAGAACAGGAACTCACCGAAGCCGGTCCGCTCGACCCGCTTGAGGAACTGCTTGGGCATGATCTGGTCGGTGTCGATGTCATCGCGGTTGAGCACCGAGACGTCGCCGGTAATGGTCTCGATCGCGCGCATCAGCTCACCCCTGCAGTCGCGGCCTCGGCGGGAGACCAGTTCCGGATATCGACGAAGCGACCCTCGAGGGCGGCCGCGGCCGCCATCTGCGGGGAGACCAGGTGGGTGCGGGCCCCCCGGCCCTGGCGACCTTCGAAGTTGCGGTTCGAGGTCGAGGCCACGCGCTCGCCCGGTTCGGCGATGTCGGGGTTCATGCCCAGGCACATCGAGCAGCCCGCGGCGCGCCAGTCAAAGCCCGCCTCGCGGAACACGACGTCGAGGCCCTCGGCCTCGGCCTGGGCCTTCACCGACACCGAACCCGGCACGACCATGGCGTAGACGTTCTCGGCGACCCGATGGCCGCGCACGACCTCGGCGGCGGCGCGCAGGTCGCCGATCCGCGAGTTGGTGCAGGAGCCGATGAACACGCGGTCGAGGGTGATCGCCTCGATCGGTGTGCCGCCGGCCAGGCCCATGTAGTCCAGGGCCCGCTCGTCCTGCTCAGACGACGGCACCGGGACGCTCTCGGACACGGCCGCGACCATGCCGGGGTTGGTGCCCCAGGAGACCATCGGCGAGATGTCGGCGCAGTCAATGACGACCTCCTGGTCGAAGTGGGCCCCCTCCTCGGTGTACAGCTCACGCCAGTCCTCCGGCACCGACTCCGGCGCCCCGGGCCGACCGATCACATAGTCGAAGGTGGTCTGATCCGGCGCGATCATGCCGGCGCGACCGCCGCCCTCGATGGTCATGTTGCAGATGGTCATGCGACCCTCCATCGACAGCGCCTCGATGGCCGGGCCGGCGTACTCGATGGCGTAGCCGGTACCGCCGGCCACGCCCATCTGGCCGATCGTGTAGAGGATCAGGTCCTTGGCGGTCACCCCGAACCCGAGCTCACCCTCGTAGCGGATGCGCATCGACTTGGGCTTCTGCTGCACCATCGTCTGGGTGGCCAGGACGTGCTCGACCTCACTGGTGCCGATCCCGAAGGCGAGTGCCCCGAAGGCACCGTGGGTGGCGGTGTGGGAGTCGCCGCAGACGATGGTCATGCCCGGCTGGGTGACCCCCAGTTCAGGCCCGATGACGTGCACGATGCCCTGATGCTCGGAGCCGAGGGAGTAGATGGGGATGCCGAACTCCGCGGCGTTGGCCTCGAG
>CAZZVR010000304.1:0-2646 GCA_964657595.1 Burkholderia sp. PAMC 26561
TCGCCAACCGCGGGGAGATCGCCGTCCGTGTGATCCGCGCCTGCGAAGAGATGGGCATCGCCTCCGTTGCCGTCTATTCCGAGCTCGACCGTGACGCGATTCACGTCCAGCGGGCTGACGAGGCCTACCTGCTGGGGCCGGGTCCGGCCAACGAGAGCTACCTGGTGATCGACAAGATCCTCGAGGCGGTGCAGAGGTCCGGCGCCGAGGCCGTGCACCCCGGATACGGCTTCCTGTCCGAGAACGCCGCGTTCGCCGCCGCGCTGGAGGAGCGCGGGATCACCTTCATCGGCCCGCCCGCCTCGGCGATCGACGCGATGGGTTCCAAGACCGCCGCACGCGAGCTCATGCAGAAGGCCGGCGTGCCGATCGTGCCCGGCACCACCGAGCCGGTCCCCGATGTCGAGGCCGCGCGCAAGCTGATCGACGAGACGATCGGCTACCCCGTCGCGGTGAAGGCCTCGGGCGGCGGTGGCGGCAAGGGGTTCCGCGTCGCGCTGTCAGAGGACGAGCTCCAGGAGGCCTTCGAGGGTGCCAGTCGCGAGGGGGAGAAGTTCTTCTCCGACGGCACCGTGTACCTGGAGCGCTACCTGTCCAACCCGCGCCACGTCGAGGTGCAGGTGATGGCCGACACGCACGGCAACGTCATCCATCTCGGCGAGCGTGACTGCTCGCTGCAGCGTCGCCACCAGAAGCTCATCGAGGAGGCCCCCGCCCCCGCGGTGGACGCCGAGCTGCGGGCGAAGATCGGCAAGATCGCCACCGACGCGGCGGCCGCGGTCAACTACGCGGGCGCGGGCACCATCGAGGGTCTGCTCCAGGATGGCGAGTACTTCTTCCTCGAGATGAACACCCGCGTCCAGGTCGAGCACTGCGTGACCGAGCTGGTGACCGGCATCGACATCGTCAAGACGGGCATCCGCGTCGCCGCCGGTGAGGAGCTCCCCTACACCCAGGACGACATCGTCCTGCGCGGGCACGCGATCGAGTGCCGCATCAACGCTGAGGACGCGTCCAAGAACTTCGCCCCCGCCCCGGGGCACATCTCCACCTACAAGGAGCCCAACGGTCCCGGCGTGCGCGTCGACTCCGGCATCGGCGCCAACTCGGACATCACCCCGATGTATGACCCGATGGTGTCCAAGCTGATCGTGTGGGACGCCGATCGTGAGCAGGCCACCGCCCGCATGCTCCGCGCCCTGGATGAATACGAGATCGGCGAGCTCAAGACGCTCATCCCGTTTCACAAGGCGATCCTGGCGACGCCCCAGTGGGCCAACGCCGAGACCTGCCATGACCTGATCGAGGACCGGGAGTGGCTGAAGTCCACCGGCCCGGCTGCGGCCCAGGCCACCCCGCTGGCCCCCGATGCCACAGAGGCCGACGCGGCGGAGACGGCCGAGCAGGCCTACACCGTCGAGGTGTCGGGCAAGCGCTTTGACGTCCGGGTGATCGGACCCGCCTACGGTGGCGGTGTCGCAGTGGCGGCGCCGGCCAACGGCGCGGGGCGCAAGGCCTCAGCCGGACCCAAGCGCGCCGCCCGCGCGAGTTCCTCCGGCGGTGGTGGCGGCGACACGCTGGCCAGCCCGCTCCAGGGCACGGTGTTCAAGGTCAACGTCGAGGCTGGCGCGACGGTCGCCGAGGGTGACCTCATCTGCGTGATCGAGGCGATGAAGATGGAGAACGAGATCACCGCCCACAAAGCGGGCGTGGTGAGCGAGCTGCCGATTACCCCGGGCGCACCCGTGGCGAACGGCGACACGCTCGCGGTGATCACCTCCGAGGGGTAAACCCGGCTGGGGGGGCCGGCCTCACGGGCCGGCCGTCATCAGCCCCGCCGGCCGCGCTCAGGCGGCCGGGGTGCCCTCGAGCAGCTTGGCCGCCTCGCGCAGGGTCTTGACCTCGGCGTCGGGCTTCTTCTGACCCGGCTCGAGCTCGACGCCGTGGCGGTTGACCCAGATCACCGGGATCTTCTTCTTGATGCACGGCTCGACGTCGTGGTAGTAGCTCGCCGCCACGTGGACCCAGCCCTTCTTGGTGCCGATGCGGCGCTCGCACTCGGTGAAGTGCGCGGGGTCGGGCTTGTAGGAGCGGACCTGCTGGGCGGTGACCACGAGGTCGAAGTCCAGCGGCTGGCCGGTCGAAGTGGCGAGGTGGCGGCGGGTGAGGCCGAGCAGCTTGTCATCGATGTTCGAGATGAGCCCGATGGAGTGCTTCTTGGCGATCTTCGCCAGGGTCGCGTTGGTCTCCTTGAACGCCGGCCAGCGCATCACCGAGTCGGGCAGGAAGCCCGAGCGCGAGGGCTCCAGCGGCCAGCCGAGATCCTTGGCGATCTGCACGGCGGTGCGGCGCAGGACCTCGGCGTAGAGCTCGTAGGAGCCCGACTCGATCTGCTGCTGGACCTCGTGGAACCGGGTGATCAGGTCATCGGGGTCGATCGTGAACCCGTCGCGGGTGGCTTCCTTGTTGAAGGCGGCGACTGCGCCGGCGTCCCAATCAATCAGCGTGCCGTAGACGTCGAAGGTGACGAAGGTGATCTGCTTGGGAATGGCCATGAGCAGGCCATTATGCCGTTTGTTGTCGGGAGAAGTGGTCGAGAGGGCGGGGGGGATTCGTTTCCAATAGAGTCGCGCCCATGGACTTGCT
>CAZZVR010000305.1:0-2577 GCA_964657595.1 Burkholderia sp. PAMC 26561
CCCTGGCGGTCTACCGGGAACTCCTCGACGACGGCCAGGACCCGGCGCACCTGACGCTCGCGGGTGACTCCGCCGGCGGCGGACTGGCCCTGGCCACGGTATTGGCCGCGCGCGAGCATGGGCTCGCGCTTCCCGGGCGCCTCGTCATGTTCTCCCCCTGGCTCGATCTGCGCCTGCGCGAGCCGCCCTCCGGCACGGCGGCGCGCGCGGAGAAGCTGCTGCACCCGGCGGGCCTGGAGCGCTGGGCGCGCCTCTACGCCGGGGGCCACCCCCGCGAGGATCCGCGCTGCTCCCCGGGGCTGGCGACCGATCTGTCCGGGCTCCCGCCGACGCTGATTCAGTACGACACCGACGAGCTGCTCGCCCCCGACATCACCCGGTTCATCACCCGCGCCAGCGCGGCCGGCGCGACGGTGCAGAGCCAGCCCTTCAGCGGTCTCTGGCACGTGTTCGAGCTGTTCACCCAGCTCCCCCAGGCGCGCCGGGCCCTGCGCCTGGCCGGAGACTTCATCGCCGGCTGACGCGAGCTACGGTAGGCCGATGGCCATGACGGTGAGCACCGGCATCCACGTGATGCCGATCGACACCCCGTTCGCGGTGGGGACGGTGAACACGTACCTGATCGAGGACGACCCCCTCACACTGGTCGACTGCGGTCCCAACACCGCCACCGCGCTGGTGCAGATGGAGCAGGAACTCGCCGGAGCCGGCTACGGCGTCAGCGACCTCGAACTCATCCTCGTCACCCATCAGCACCTCGACCATGCCGGCCTGGCCGGCGTGCTGGCTCAGCGCTCCGGCGCCGAGCTGGTGTGCCTCGACCGGCTCGGCCCGGTGCTGGCGGACTGGAACGGCTTCTCCATCGCCAGTGACAACGACGCCCTCGCGCTGATGCTGCGCCACGGCGTCGAGCCCCACGTGGCGGAGGCCCTGCGCGCCTCGGCCAACCTGACCCGCGGGTTCGGGGCGGCGGCACTGGCGGACCGGACCCTGGCGGACGGCGACACCCTGGCCCTGGCGCACCGCCGCTTCACCGTCTGTCACCGGCCCGGGCACTCCGCCACCGACACCGTGCTGCACGACCCCGAGAGTGGCATCGCCCTGCTCGGCGACCATCTGCTCAAGCACGTGTCGCCGAACGCGCTGGTGAGCGGTCAGCTCGAACGCTCCGGACGGCGCCCCGAGCCCCTGCTCGCCTACCGTCGCTCGCTCGCCCAGACGCGGGAGATGGCGATCGAGCTCGGCCTGACCGGCCACGGCGAGCCGATCACCGACCATCGCGGGCTCGTCGACGAGCGCCTGAGCGCCCAGGACCGTCGGGCCGAGGGCTTCTACGACCTGCTCGCCGACGGCCCGCTGAGCGCCCATGAGATCGCGGTCGCGCGCTGGGGCCAGGTGGCCGTTGCCCAGGTGTTCCTCACCCTGTCGGAGGTGCTCGGCCACCTCGGCCTGGCCCTCGCCGACGGGCGCGTCGAGGAGGACGACAGCGGCGAGGTGGTCCGCTTCCGCCAGGCCTGAGCGTGCCGGCGCGACGGCGGTCCCCCAGACCGCCGTCATCACCGTCGTCTCAGATGCGACGCAGGGTGATGGGCAGGCCGTCCACCGGGAACGGGCCGGTGCCGTAGTCCATCGCCGGCTCATACCCGTCGGGTAACGAGAGCTCGAAGCGCGCCAGCAGCTGGTGGATGATCGCCTTGACCTCCATGCCGCCGAAGTGCATGCCGATGCACTTGCGGACGTGGGCGCCGAACGGCACCCAGGCGAACTTGTGGGACTTGTCCTCCGCCCGCTCTCCCGGGCGATCTTCCCCGCCGGAGCGCCACCCTGGTAGTCACCAGGCGCTCCCGGGTGAAGGCCTGCTGGAGGATGCGCCGGTGCTGGCGATGCTCGTCGAAGTCCATCAGCATCACGCCACGCTCGAAGAACGGGCCGATGAAGTAGTCCCAGCCGCCCTGGTTGGAGAACGCCCTGTCCCGGTTGGCCAGGACGGTCTCCAGGCCCTCGGGACCGAGCACCATGACCAGCCGGGTGCCGAACGCGTTGACCCAGAACAGCGGACCGAAGCGCGCGTGCATCCGCCGGCAGGTGCCGAGGCTGTTCTGGAGGAACCCTAGGGAATGGCCGACCAGGGTGACAGCGCGGTGATCGCGATCGCCCTGAGCAAGCGCTACGCGCCGGTCTACCGCGACGGCACGGTGCGGGTCGCCACCAAGACGCTGATCGGCGAGAACTACATCGACCTCAACGGGTGACCGGGTCGCCGGCTCAGTCCAGGACGGCGGAACCCTCCCGATCAGCCAGGCCCAGACCGCCGTCCAGCTCGACCAGATCCTGTCGACCTTCACCCCCCTCGCGCCAGGCCCGGATGCGCAAGCTGCTGGCCGGCCTGGGCGGCGGGGCGGCTGACGCTCCACCCGGTCACACCTCCGCGTGACCTCGTGCAGCTTCGTGTGACGTTCATCTCACGGCCCGCTCCTAGCGTGCAGCACGCCCACAACGGGCGCAGGCAACGGAGCGTGACGGATGTGGACTGAGGGGGCTTGAGGATGTCGATCGCCAAGACGGTGGGTGCGCTGG
>CAZZVR010000306.1:0-2558 GCA_964657595.1 Burkholderia sp. PAMC 26561
AGTGCCAGAACGAGCGCTCCCAGACCCAGAACAAGGCCCAGGCGATGAAGATGCTGGCGTCCAAGCTGGCTGAGCGGGCCGAGCGCGAGCGCCGCGAGGAGATCGCCAAGGAGCGGGGGGAGGCCCAGGACGTCAACTTCGGTTCCCAGATCCGCTCCTACGTGCTCCACCCCTACACGATGGTCAAGGACCACCGCACCAACTTCGAGATGGGTGACGCCAACCGCGTGCTCGAGGGGGATCTGGACGGGTTCGTCCGGGCTTACCTGCTCAAGGCCGCCAACCCGGCCTGAGGACCGATGCCCGACGCCGAGGCAGATCCGCCGATCCAGCGGGACCGCGCCGAACCCGCCGACGGGCTCTCCCAGCAGCCCACCTCGCCCTACCTCGACGCGGTGGTCGCCTACGGCTTCCGCGGCCCGGCCCGCTTCCACGTGCCCGGTCACAAGGTGATGGGGGCTGACCCCGGCCTGCTGCACGCCCTGGGGGAGGACACGCTCGCCCTCGACATCCCCCAGGACATCGAGGGCATCGACATCGGGCCGAGCCCGACGCCGTATGAGCGGGCTGAGGCGCTGGCGGCCGCCGCTTACGGCGCGCAACGCTGCTGGTTCCTCACCAACGGGGCGAGCCAGGGCAACCATGCCCTGACCCTGGCGCTGGCCCCGCTGGGCGCCAGCGTGGTCATTCAGCGCAACTCCCACGCCAGCCTGGTCGACGGACTGGTCCTCTCCGGTGGCATGCCGGTGTTCGTCGCGCCCGAATACGACCCCGAGCTCGGGATGGCCCACGGCATCACCCCGGAGTCCCTCGACGCCGCCCTGGCCGCCGCGCCACAGGCCCGGGCGGCCTTCATGGTGTCACCGACCTACTACGGGATGGCCGCCGACGTGGCCGGCTGCGTCGAGGTGGCCCACGCCCGCGGAGTGGCGCTCATCGTCGACGCCGCCTGGGGGGCCCACTTCGGTTTCCACGCCGAGCTGCCCGCCTCACCGCTTCAGCTCGGCGCCGACGCGATGCTCGCCTCCACGCACAAGATCGTCGGATCGCTGACCCAGTCGGCGATGCTCATGGTGTCGGACTCCGGCCGCGTCGATTCCGGCGCGGTGGCCCGTGCGGTGCGCCTGGTCCGCTCGACCTCGCCCTCGGCGCTGCTGATGGCCTCCCTCGACGCCGCGCGGCGCCAGCTGGCGGTGCACGGGGAGATGCTGCTGGACCGCACGCTCGCCGCCGCCCGCCAGGTCGGCGCGCGGGTCGAGGCGATCCCCGGCTGCCGGGTGGTGGGGGCCGAACAGGTCGGCCGCCCCGGGGTGGCGGGCTGGGATCCCCTGCGCGTGGTCATCGACGTGCGCGGCACCGGGCACACCGGTTACGACATCGCCCAGGCGCTGCGCAGCCGCTATGACATCCACCTGGAGCTGTCCACCCATCAGGCCGTCGTGCTCGTGCTCGGGCTGGCCCAGCCGCTGGAGCCGCTGGAGCGCTTCGCCCATGACCTGGGTGAGGCGGTGCGGGGCATCGGGGCCAGCCCGCGTGACGTGGCGGTGCTGGTGCCCGCCCCGCCGCTGGGGCCGGCTGAGGCGGTCACCCCGCCCCGTGAGGCGTTCCTCGGCGCCAGCGAGGCGGTCCCCGTCGACGCCGCGGTCGGCCGGGTCTCCACCGAGTCGATCGCCGGCTACCCGCCCGGCATCCCCACCCTGCTGCCGGGCGAGCGGGTGACCGCCGAGGTGGTGGGCTACCTGCGGGCCCTGACCGCCGCCGGCGCCCGGCTGCACGGAGCGGCCGACCCGAGCTTTCAGACCCTGCGCGTGCTCATCCCGGGCGCCTAGCCCGAACTATCCTCCGGGGCGTGGCCATCGGCGCGCTCGACCCCCCGCTTCTGTCCGACCTCGTCGCCCGCGCCCTGGCTGAGGACCTGGGTGACGGTGACGTGACGAGTGAGGCGACCGTCGACCCGGACCAGCGGGCGCGGGCTCGCATCACCCAGAAGGCGCCCGGGGTGCTGTACGGCCTGGAGATCGCCGAGCTGACCTTCACCCGCGCCGATCCCGGGGTCCGGCTCCAGCGGCTCGGTCCCGAGGGGCAGTGGCGTGAGGCCGGGCCGGTACTGGAGATCACCGGGACCACCCGCGGGATCCTCGCCGCCGAGCGGACCGCGCTGAACTTCCTCCAGCGTCTCTCCGGCGTGGCGACGCTGACCCACGCCTGCGTCGAGGCGGTGGCGGGCACCGGCGCGCGCATCCTCGACACCCGCAAGACCACGCCCGGCCTGCGGCGGCTCGAGAAGCAGGCGGTGGCGGCCGGCGGCGGGGTCAACCATCGCGTCGGCCTCTACGACGAGTTCCTCATCAAGGAGAACCACATCGCCGCCGCCGGCGGCGTGGGGGAGGCGGTTCGGCGCGCCGCCGCCTACCGTCCCGGGCTCACGCTGGTGGTGGAGACCGAGACGCTCGTCCAGGTCCGGGAAGCCCTGGGAGCCTGGGATCTGGCGCGTGAGGCCGGCCACGCGCCGGAGGGGACCCGCTTCCGCATCCTGCTCGACAACATGGCCCCGCCGC
>CAZZVR010000307.1:0-2497 GCA_964657595.1 Burkholderia sp. PAMC 26561
GTGTGGACTGTGGCGCCGGATGGTTCCCACGCCCGCCAGCTCGCCCAGCTGAGACAGCCACCCAGCGTCACCGGTGTCACCGGGTTCGCACCAGACTTCTGGTCCGCTGACGGCGTCTGGCTGATGGCCGGTCTCGCGGGTGAGCGGTCGGGGCGCCCCGTCAGACTGAATGAGCTCATCGACACCCGGACCGGGCGGGCGGAGCTCTACAACTTCAGACTTGGCAGCTCCGAGGAGGTCCAACCGGTCGCCTTCAACGCGCGCGCCGTGCGAGTTCTGGTTGACAAGCCCGGGGTCGACGGCCATCCGTCGCGCGCCTTTATCGCCTCGCGGGCGGGCGATGCCCTTCACGAGATCGGCGCCCACGCCTCCCAGGTCAGCTGGACCCTCTGATCCCGCCGGGCGGCCCAGCGCGCGCGCCAATAACCTAGGAAGCCCGCGATGGCTTTCTACATCACCACGTCGATCTCGTATGTGAACGGTAACCCCCACCTGGGGCATGCCTACGAAGCGATCGCCACCGACATCATCGCCCGCCATCACCGCCAGCGCGGTGATGACACCTTCTTCCTCACCGGGACCGACGAGCACGGCGAGCCGGTGGCCGACTCGGCCAAGGCCAACGGGATGGAGCCGCGGGCGTGGGCCGACCTCAACGCCGCCAAGTTCAGGGCGCTGCTGCCGCGGTTGAACGTCGAGCCGGACTTCTTCATCCGCACCACCGACCCCGAGCACGAGCTCGCGGTCCAGGAGATCATGCAGCGCGTCTATGACAACGGCTACGTCTACTCGGGCCTGTATGAGGGCTGGTACTGCCCGCGCTGTGCCGATTTCAAGGCCGAGACCGAGATCCTCCCCGGCAACCTCTGCCCGATCCATGAGATCGCGCTGACCCGTGAGCACGAGGAGAACTACTTCTTCAAGCTGTCGGCGTTCCAGGCGCGGTTGGAGCAGTACTTCGCCGAGCACCCCGACTTCGTCTCCCCGGCCCGGGCCAGGAACGAGGCCGAGTCGTTCATCGCCGGTGGCCTCCAGGACATCTCGCTGTCGCGGGGCAAGCTGAAGTGGGGCGTCGAGGTGCCCTGGGACTCAAGCCACGTCTTCTACGTGTGGTTCGACGCGCTGCTCAACTACTACACGGCGCTGCGCTACGCCCGGCCCGGTGAGGATCTCACCGACCGCTTCTGGCCGGCCAGCTTCCACATGATCGGCAAGGACATCCTCAAGTTCCACACGGTGTTCTGGCCAGCGCTGCTGTGGGCTGCGGGTCTCGAGGCGCCCGAGCACGTCTTCGTCCACGGCTTCCTCACCGCCGCCGACGGGCGCAGGATGTCGAAGTCCTTCGGCAACGGCCTCGACCCGATCGAGGCGGTGGAGCTCTACAGCGCCGACGCGCTGCGCTTCTACCTGATGCGCGACATCAATTACGGGGGTGACGGCGCGGCGGGGCTGGAGCAGCTGCGCGCCCGCTATGACGCCGAACTGGCCAACGACTACGGCAATCTCGCCTCGCGCACCCTGGCGATGATCGCCCGCTACCGCGACGGGGTGGTGCCCGGTGTTGCGTTGGACGCTGACCTGGCGGCCGAGTTCGACGGGCTGCCTGGGGCGGTGGCCGCGGCACTCGACCGGATCGACCTGACCGGCGCGCTCGAGCTCATCTGGGAGCGGGTGCGGCGCCTCAACCGCTACGTCGAGGAGCGCCAGCCCTGGCAGCTGGCCAAGGACCCCGAGTCCGCCGCCGCGCTGGACCTCGTGCTCGCCAGTCTGCACGAGGGGGTGCGCGTGGTCAGCGTGCTGCTGGCGCCCTACATCCCCCAGGCGACCCGGGCGGCACTGGCCGCGCTGGGGACGCCCGACGCGTCCTACGCCGCGGCGACCTTCAACGTGGCGGGAGGTTCGGCGGCGCACGTCGAGCGGATCCCGCCCCTGTTCCCCAAGCTCGCCACCGAGCCGGCGTGATCGACAGCCACACCCACCTGCATGTGTGTGAGCCCGACGACACCGAGCTGGTGTCACGCGCTCATGAGGCGGGGGTGACCAAGCTGCTCACCGTGGGGACCGATGTCTCCAGCTCGCGGGTCGCCCTCGAGGCCGCCGCCCTGTTCAGCGGGGTGTACGCCGCCGTGGGCATCCATCCCAACAGCGCGACAGACTTCGGTGATGTGCACTACGCCGCGCTGGCGGAGCTGGCGGCTGACCCGCTGTGCCTGGCGGTGGGGGAGACCGGCCTGGATTACTTTCGCGCCGGCGCCTCACCCGAGGACCAACGCCGCGCCTTCCTGGCCCAGATCGAGATCGCCCGCGCGGTCGACAAGCCCGTGGTGATCCACACCCGCGACGCCGACGACGACACCCTCGAACTGCTCGACGCCCACGCTGACGGGGTCAGGGTCATCCTCCACTGCTTCTCCATGCCCGCCCGGATCGAGGCGTGTCTCGCCCACCCGGACTGGTGGATCTCCTTCGCCGGGAACGTCACCTACCCGGCCAACGC
>CAZZVR010000308.1:0-2480 GCA_964657595.1 Burkholderia sp. PAMC 26561
CCTCGCAGATCCGCGGGGAACCCTCCCGGGGGCCGTGGGACTCAGATGTCCTTGGCGATCGCGAGCAGGCTCGCGTTCGTGGCGTGGATCCGCTCGTTGGTGATCATCAGCTGGCCCGACAGCGAGTCGCGCAGCAGCCGGCCCATCGAGAAGGGCGAGTCGTTCTTGTACGCCATGATCCCGATCGCCGCGAGTACCTGGGTGCAGACACCGGGGACACGCTCGGACACGGCGAGCTTGAGCGCGTTGAAACGCAGTCCCGCGGGGAGTCCGGACAGTGCGGAGCGATCCTCGCTCGCGTCCCAGCGGGTGAAGTCCTCCGACGCTGCGTCGACCTCGGCCCGCAGCAGCCGCAGTTCGAGCAGCACCTCCGAGAGCCGCCGAGCGGCGGGAACCGGCTCCCCCGGTGCCTTGCGCGCCGCGGCGCGCACGAACACCTGACCGCGGTGGAAGGCCTCCAGCCCGATCCCGAGCCACACGTTGGCCCAGAGGATGTGGGAGATCGGCACGATCGTCTCGGCCATCATCGCGCCAAACGGCTCGGTGAGCACCCGCTCGGGCCCAACCTGAGCGCTCACCGTGAAACCGGGCGAGCAGGTGCCACGCATCCCCAGGGTGTTCCATTGCCCGGTCGGCGTCATGACGCTGTCGGCGCGGGCATGGAGGACCATGACCTGGTCCGCGGCAGCGGCGTCGGGGCTGCGACGCAGGCTGGTGAGCAGGTCGTCGCAATGGCCGCCATAGCTGATGGTGGGCGCCTGCTTCTCGAAGCGGAAGGTGCCGTCCCCCGCCGGGGACAGGGCGGCGATCGAACGGGCCATGTCTCCGCCGGTCCCCACCTCCGAGGTGACCGAGGCGATGAGACGCTGCTCGTCGGTCAGCCGGGTCAGGTAGTCGGCGTGCCAGCCGTCGGCGGCGGAGTGGCGGACGATGTTCGCCACCTGGAGTTGGTGCATGGCGAACACCATGGCCGTCGCTGAGCAGCCGCGGGCGAGCTCACGACACGCCAGCGCGACGTCCTGGAGGCTGAGGCCGGCGCCGCCGAGCTCGTGAGGCACCCACGCCGACAACGCACCGATCTCGCGCAGGGCGTCGATGGCCTCGACGGGGAACCGCGCGGACCGGTCGACCTCGTCGGCATGCACGGCGGCGACCTCGCCGGCGATGCGGCGAATGTCGTCGAGGAAGGAGGCCTGGTCGGTGATGAGGGTCGTCATGCCGCGTAGACCAGCGGTCGCGTGGCCCGTGCCAATACTAGGCACCGGAAAGTAGCACACTGCGTGAGCTCGGTGAGCTCGGCGAGGCTGCCCCTGATCGTCCTGTTCATCTGCAGTGGTCCTTTGGTCTTCTCACCGGCCCGTGGGCCTGTCGCCATCAGATTCGGCGTCCCTGTGCCCCTCCTGCAGGCTATCTCGCGCCTCTGACATTTTCCAACCTCAGCGCCGACCCCCGGGAGGGTCCGGCTCCGGGCTCTGTCCGGTGTCATCGGCGAAGCAGGGCAAACCCCTGAGCCCGGCGACCGGACGGCCGGACGCCGGACAGCCGGACGCCGGTTCGGCCACGGCCGGTCAGGAGACCCGCACGTTCAGGGAGCCCGACAGGTTGAGCGCCCCGACGACCACGCTCAGCTCCGCGCCAGCTGCGATGCGCACCAGCGCGACGGTGCGCTCGCGTCCGGGTTCGAGGGTGAGGAAATCATCGCGACAGCGCCATCCCTCGGCGTGGATGCGGACGCCGTGGACAACCCGGCCCGCGCTGAGCACGAGGGTCGCCGCGCTCTCTGCGGTGCGCTCCAGCCGCCCCGTGAGCCCGAGTTCCCCCGGGCTCTGGGGAGACAGCGGACGGCCGACCGGAAACGCCGCACCCTGGGAGATGAGGCCGGTCGCGTCAACGAGCCTCGCCACGACGAGATCCTGATTCGGGGGTCCGAAGCGGTAGGTCCAGCCGATGTCGACGAAGCGGCCGATCAGCTCCTCCACACCGTGGCGCACATAACCATGAGCGGGAAGGGCGACCGCCGTCTGCGCTGACTCGACCGGCGTCTCGCCATGGCGGTAGAGGGTTATCGACAGCGTCGCCTCCAGCGGCTCCTGGCCGTCGTTGGCCACGTGGACGTCAAGACCGGCGAGCCCCTCGGCGGTGAACCAGGTGGCCCGGGGGGCCATCGCCTGGGCGACCCGGGCGAAGGCGGCCTTGGGCTCCCCGCGTTCGTCGAGCAGCCCCCAGCCCGAGCCCGGGAACAGGTCGGCCAGCCAGAGGATGAGCGCCCCCTGGGTCGGCGAGTCCGCCCGGCGCCAGTGCCCGATCGTCTCGGCCATCACCTCACCGGTGACCGCGCGTGAGAGCTCGAGGTAGCGCTCCGGATCACTCCAGCGCGTCCTCACCGGTTCGACGCGGTAGATCTCGCGGAGATAGTGGTCGCGGACGTCCTCGAAGTCCCACCCCGCGCCCGTGTCACGCGGAATCCCCTGCTTGGACAG
>CAZZVR010000309.1:0-2331 GCA_964657595.1 Burkholderia sp. PAMC 26561
GGGATGTTGTCGATGACCCAGCCGATCGACTCCTCCTCATTCAGCGCCGGAACGATGACCGACACAGTCGGCTTGGCGGTGGCGGTGGCGGTGCTGGCGAAGATGCTCTGGTGGTTGCTCATGATGTGGTCCCCCGGTTTGAAGTTCTTGTTGCGCTTGATGCGCCGTTTCCTGCTGCAACAAGAATCGAGAATCTGGTAGATCGTTTCGTCCCGGCTTTCCCCTCTGTGGAAACGGCGTCCACCACAGCAGCGGGGGGGCCGGCTCCGAAGCTCGGCGGGGTTTTCTACTGAGACACCGGTCAGGCGACGGGAACCAGCTGGGCTCGCCGCCGCTCGCCTCAGCGGCCCCTAACGCCGCCGCGCCGCGAAGAACGCGCGCAGCAGCGCGGCTGATTCGTCCGCCAGCAAGCCACCGGCCACCCCGGGCCGGTGGTTGAGCGCCGCGACGTCGAGCAGGTTCATCACCGACCCGGCGGCGCCCGCCTTGGGGTCTGGGGCCCCGAACACCACCCGGGGGAGTCGCGCCAGGACGATCGCGCCCGCGCACATCGCGCACGGCTCTAACGTCACATACATCACCGAGTCGAGAATGCGCCAGCTGCCCAGGTGGGCGGCCGCTTCACGCAGGGCGAGGATCTCCGCGTGGGCAGTGGGATCCTTTCGCAGCTCGCGTTCGTTATGGCCTATGCCGATGACCTCGCCGTCCGCCACCACCACCGCGCCCACCGGCACGTCGGCGTGCGCTTCGGCGCGCTCGGCTTCGCGCAGGGCGAGGCGCATGAAGTACTCATCGCGCGGAAAGAAGGGGGTCATCGCCGCCCTGATGGTGGCAGCCGCGCTCAGCCTCGCGGTCCTGCCCGCCCGCTCGGGCGCCGCGACCGCGGTGGCCACGTGGGAGCCCAACGATCCCGGCAACTCCAGCGTGGCCGGCGGCTGGCAGGAGCTGCAGTGGAACTTCGCCGACGCCAACGACGGCGTCCACGCCCCGTGGGCCTGGGAGAACCTCATCCAGGATCACCGCCCCGGTGCCTCGGGCGTGACCATCGCCGTGCTCGACACCGGCGTCGCCTACCGCAACTGGGGCAGCTTCCGCAAGTCTCCGGACTTCACCGGAACGCGGTTCGTCGATCCGTGTGACCTGGTGGCCGGCACGCTCAAGGACGGGAAGTGCACCGACCCCTACCCGCTGGACCGCGACGGGCACGGCACCTGGGTGGCGGGGGAGATCGCCGAGGCGACCAACAACCACATCGGCGTCACCGGACTGGCCTACAACGCCACGATCATGCCGGTCCGGGTCCTCAACGCTGCTGGCTGGGCCTACCCCGCGACCGTCGCCGAGGGCATCCGCTACGCCGTCGCCCACGGCGCGAACGTGATCAACCTGAGCCTGTCCTTCTACCTGGGCATGACCGCCAAGCAGCTGCCGACACTCATCTCGGCGATCGCCTACGCCCACGCCCACGGGGTGGTGGTGGTCGCCGCCGCCGGTAACGACAGCGCGAATCAGATCGCCTATCCGGCGGCGGACCCCGATGTCATCTCGGTGGGCGCCACCACCCAGGACGGGTGCCTGGCCGCCTACTCCAATGACGGGCCCCAGCTCGATCTGGTCGCCCCCGGCGGCGGCGATGACGCGGCGCTGAAGGAGTCGGTGTGTGACTCGAACGCCAACCTGCCCAACGTCTATGAGATGACCTTCGCCCACCGCGACGATCCCACGAAGTTCTCTCTGCCGGGCAGCTGGTACGGCACCTCGATGGCCGCCCCCGAGGTCTCCGCGGCCGCCGCAATGGTGATCGCCTCCGGGGTGCTGGGCCCGACGCCGACCCCCGACGCGATCCTCCGGCGCCTCGAGGCCACCGCCAGCCAGCCGATTCCCGAGGCCTCCGGTAGCCGCAACGACGTCTACGGCTACGGGATCGTCAACATCGGCGCGGCCACCGCGGACAACGTGCCGTAGACCGCGTTCGCTCCCGGTGGTCTGTGAAACCACCGGGAGCCCGGTCCGCCCGGGGGGCGCTACCGGTGTGAGACGCTGCGCTTCTCGAACTGCAGGAGCGCCAGCAGGGCGATCACCGAGCCGACGATCGAGCCGATCCAGCCCGAGGGCTGGACAAAGCCGCCCGGGTGATGGAACAGGAAGTGGCCGAGGAAGCCACCGACCAGCGAGCCGACGATGCCGAGCAGGATGGTCTGGGGGACGGTCATCGACTGGCGGCCGGGCACCAGCGCCCGGGCGATGAAGCCCGCGATGAGCCCGATGATGAGCAGTCCGATAATCGTTCCGAGCATGTGGGACTACCTCTCTCTGGGTGTCTCATCTGAG
>CAZZVR010000310.1:0-279 GCA_964657595.1 Burkholderia sp. PAMC 26561
CCCAGCGCGGTTATCACAACGAGGCGCTCGACGAGCTGCTGGTCGAGGTGCTCCTCGGGGCGAGATAGCCTTCGCGGCTGTGAGCGCTCACGCATGAGACCCGAGGCCTGACCCGGCATGGGGCGTGTCGACGCCGCGGACTCCCCCGCGCCGAAGGGGCCGAAACGGCCTGCCGCGATGGGGGATGTGGCGCGGCTGGCCGGGGTCTCGCACCAGACCGTGTCGCGGGTCATCAACGGCGCGGACAAGGTCGCGCCCGAGACCCGGGCGCGGGTCGAG
>CAZZVR010000310.1:289-2165 GCA_964657595.1 Burkholderia sp. PAMC 26561
CCACTACCGGCCCAGTTCGGTGGCCCGGGCGCTGGTCACCGGCCGCTCGCGCACGATCGGGGTGATCGGCTTCAACACCACCCTGTACGGACCGGCCTCGACGCTGTATGGCATCGAGCGGGCCGCCTATGACGCCAACTACCTGACCAGCGTCGTGAGCATGCCCGACCTCGACCGCGAGTCGGTGCTCACGGCATCCGAGCGCCTGCGCCGCCACAACGTCGAGGGCATCCTGGCCGTGGCGCCCCACCAGGCGGCGATCGCCGCCGTCGCCCAGCTGTCGGCCCAGGTTCCCATGGTGTGCGTGGAGGCGGGTCCCGAGTCGATCATCCCCTCGGTGCAGGTCGACCAGCGCGGGGGGGCCCAGGCGGCCACCCAGCATCTCCTCGACCTCGGCCACACCAACGTGCTGCACATCGCCGGCCCCAAGGACTGGCAGGAGGCCGAGATCCGCCTCGAGGGCTGGCGCGACACGCTGCTCGCCGCGGGCATCGCCCCGGCACCGCCGAGGTTCGGGGACTGGAGCTCGGCCAGCGGGTATGCCATCGGGGCCGACATCGCCGGCCAGAGCGAGGTGACCGCCGTGTTCTGCTCCAACGACCAGATGGCCCTCGGGCTGCTGCGCGCGCTGACCGAGGCCGGGCGGCGGGTGCCCCAGGACATCAGCGTCGTCGGCTTCGACGCCACCCCGGAGTCGGGCTACTTCAACCCGCCGCTCACCACGGTGAGCCAGGACTTCATCGACGTGGGGCGCCGGGGTTTTGATCTGCTGCGGCGCCTGATCGACGCCGAGGCGCCGGCGGAGAGTCGGCTGGTCATCCCGTTTGACCTCATCGTCCGCCAGAGCACCGCTGCGCCGAGGTTGCGTTAAGAACCCCCCGAGCTATCCGGCTTCCGCTTGATGGCGTCCGACCTTCTGTGTTACCGTTCACACCGCATCGATTGGAGAGAGAGGAGATGCGCTGATTCCGGGCCTTGGCCCGCCTGAGTAGACGCACGCCGTTCTCGGTGTCCGTGGACCCCGGAACGCGCCACATCCCCTGTAGTCCTGTCGTGACGCCCATGTCGCGACATCAGTTCGCTTTGAGGAATGAGGAGAAAGAGGAGATATGTCGAAGTCTGAGGACATGCTGGGAGACGCCGTTGAGCGTCTGGAATGGGACGAGCGCAAGCAGGACGACTCACCCGGCCTGAGGTTGCGCCAGTTCAGCCGGCGTACCGCGCTGACCGGTGGTGCCGCCGGACTCGCCGCCCTGGCCCTGGAGGCCTGCGGTGGTTCCAGCGCCGGCACCACGACGGCCAAGGCGGCCGGCGGTGGCAGCAGCTCGAGTGCAGCCGCGTCGATCTTCGGCGTCGGCGGCGGCTACAAGTTCACGATGGTCAACCACGTGACGACCAACGTGTTCTTCACCCCGACCCAGTCGGGGGCGGCGGATGCCTGCAAGCTGCTGGGCTGCAGCTACCAGTGGACGGGCTCGGCGACCTCCAGCGTCCCGGAGATGACCAGCGCGATCAACACCGCGGTCACCGCTGGCGTCGACGGCATCGCCACCACCCTGATCGACCCCTCGGCGTTCAACTCGCCAGTGGCCAAGGCCCTGGCCGCCAACATCCCGGTCATCGCCTACAACGCCGACGAGCCGGCCACCAACCGCCTGGCCTACGTCGGGCAGGACCTGATGGTCGCCGGTGAGCAGATGGGCGACCACATCGTCTCCCTGCTCCCCAACGGCGGGGAGATCGCGCTGTTCATCGCCACGCCGGGCTCGGCCAACATCCAGCCGCGCATCGACGGAGCGGAGGCGACGCTGAAGTCGCACTCGAACATCAAGTACGACGTGGTGGCGACCGGTGCCTCGGTGCCGGGTGAGCTCAC
>CAZZVR010000311.1:0-1895 GCA_964657595.1 Burkholderia sp. PAMC 26561
ACACGTCGCTGACGCTCACACGTCGCTGATGCGACGCAGCAGCGCCACCGCGTGACCGAGCAGCTCGCGCTCCTCAGGTTCGAGCTTCTCGTCGATGAGCTCGGCCAGGAAACCCTCACGCTGGGCGCGGTCCTCGTGCAGCGCCTCGCGGCCCGTGGGGGTCAGCGCCACCAGGCTGCGGCGGCCGTCGCTGGCGTCGGCGCTGCGTGACACCAGCCCCAGGGCCTCGAGCTCGGCCACCGTCTGGCTCATCGACTGGGGACGTACGCCCTCGCTGCGGGCGAGCTGGCCGGTCGGCTGAGGTCCGTGGCGATCGAGGCGGCCCAGGACGGCGGTCTGGGTCAGGCCGTACTTGTGCTCGGAGCGCAGACGCCGGATGAGCCGCCCGAGGACGACGCGCAGCTCCGAGGCCAGGCCGTAGTCGGCGTTGGAGTAGTCCATGGGCACCGTCGTCTGCAGGTCTTCCGCCATCGCCGGACTATAACCCCGGCCTCCCCGGGGGTTTCGTGGCTGAGCGCCGGACCGCGGGCTTGTGAAGGTTGCCTGCGGTAAACTACCTGCCGAGATGGGAGTCGCCGCCGCCAGAGCCCGCGTGAACACGCGCTCGCCCTCGTACAAGTGGCTGGTGCTGTCCAACACCACGCTGGCTGTGCTGCTGGCCACCCTGGACGGCTCGATCACGATCATCGCGATGCCCGACATCTTCCGCGGCATCCATCTCAATCCCCTGGCGCCCGGGAACTCCTTCTACCTGCTGTGGATGATCCTGGGCTACCTGATCGTCTCCTCGGTGCTCATCGTGTCCCTGGGCCGGCTCGGCGACATGTTCGGGCGGGTGAAGCTCTACAACATCGGCTTCATCATCTACACGGTCGCCTCGCTGTTCCTCACCATCGACTGGCTGACCGGCCAGGACGGCGCGCTCTACCTGGTGCTGTTCCGCCTGGTCCAGGGCGTGGGCGGCGCCTTCCTGCTGGCCAACTCCGCGCCCATCCTGGCTGATGCCTTCCCGGCCAACCAGCGCGGCATGGCGCTGGGGATCAACAACATCGTCGGCGTGTCGGGGATGTTCATCGGGCTCGTGCTCGGCGGCGTCCTGGCGCCGATCGACTGGCGCCTGGTGTTCCTCATCTCGGTGCCCGTCGGTCTGTTCGGCACCGTCTGGGCCTACGTCAAGCTCCAGGAGCTATCGACCCCGCACCGCGCGCGAATCGACTGGCTGGGCAATGTGACCTTCGCCCTGGGCTTGGTTCTCATCATGGTCGCCATCACCTACGGCATCCGTCCCTACGGCCATCACGCCACCGGCTGGACGAGCCCGCGAGTGCTCGCCCTGGTCGGCGCCGGGGTGGCCAGCCTGATCGCGTTCCTGATCATCGAGAGCCGCCAGGCGGACCCGATGTTCAAGCTCAAGCTGCTGCGCATCCGGGCCTTCAGCTTCGGGACCCTGTCGACCTTCCTGGCCGGCGTCTCCCGGGGTGGGCTGATGTTCATGCTGATCATCTGGCTCCAGGGCATCTGGCTGCCTGAGCACGGGGTGAGCTTCACCCAGACCCCGTTGCGCGCCGGGCTCTACATGCTCCCGCTGACCGTCGGCATGCTGTTGTCGGGCCCGACGTTCGGCGTCCTGTCAGATCGCTACGGGGCGCGGCTGTTCGCCACCACCGGGATGCTGCTGACCGCCGCCTGCTTCGCCGGGCTGTGGCTGCTGCCGACGGACTTCAACTACCTGGTGTTCTCGGCAGTCCTGCTGATCATGGGCATCGCCTTCGGGATGTTCGCCTCGCCCAACCGCGCCGCGGTGATCAACAGCCTGCCGCTGCGTGACCGCGGCGCCGGTTCCGGCATGAACCAGACCTTCCAGAACTCCGCCCAGGTGCTGTCGGTGGGGATCT